>JAIQGK010000004.1:24116-336803 GCA_020072645.1 Terriglobia bacterium | reverse complement strand
GAAAGAGTACGGGTCTTGGTTTCGTGAATAGTTGGAAGAATTTCATCGAGAGCGAAATGGCGCTTCTCCTAACCCGAGGGCGTCGACGCCTTCGTTTGCCCTTGACATCGCCGTCGTTGTTATAGACAGGATGGCGTATCGAGGGAGGGACGCGTAATTCAGCGGGATAGAAATTCTTCAGCACGATTCGAAAACTGCCAGCACATCTATCAGGATCTTATCGTATGGAAAACAAGGCCGGTTACAAACCCATAGGAGGTGCACCCGGCCATTTGTTCGGGGAATTTTTACTACTTTGCCCCGGCCTTTCTGATGTAGATATTCCCATTGAAATTCTTGAACTGGATTTCCTGGCCGCCTCCGTTGATTGTCCCGCGAACATTTTTATCGATCTTCACACGATACTTGCCGCCTTTGCCACGATTATCTTCCACGGTCTGCTGTGGAGCAGTCGGTTGCACTTTCACATCAAAGTCACTGTAAACCTCGCCATTATCAGTGCGCAGGCTCACATTGGCTTTCAGGTCGGCCGGAAACGTGACGTCAATATCGCCATTGAGTGAGCTGAAAGCCATGGGTTTCTGCGGATCAACACGATTCAAGGTCGCCAACACATGGCCGTTCAACGCGTGCGCTACCACGCTGCCGCCGACATTTTTCAAATCAACTTCGCCATTCACATTATTGACATCAAGGTCCCCATCAACTCCGCTCACCACAATGTTGCCATCGTTCACGGAATGCAAAGAAACCGAGGTATGGGTTGGAACGGTGATCGTCAGATCGACCGTCCGCTGATAGGAATCGGTGCTCACCCGCACATTGTTGTTTTCCGCTTCAATGTTCAGGCCGGTAGAAGTCATGGGAATACGCTTCATGCCTTCAGCCCGTCCGCCAGTGTGTGCCTCGTCTCCGCGCGCTTTCGCTTCCACCACCACCTCTTTTACGTCTGCGCCTTTTACGGTGATGCTGCCGCTCACCAGGTGAGCACGAAGCGTCACAGGACGCGACGGATCAGTAAGGGGGACAGTTACTTTATTATCATTCTGCGCCCACATTGGCTGCGCCAAAGCGAACAGGGCGGCGGCTGCGATCGAAATAATGCGTTTATGAGACTTAAAGTAATAGTTCATATGGTAGTTTTCCTTGGCTTATTCATGGCGCTCAAGAACGCGTATGTCGCCATTTAAATTTTCTGCTTTTATTTCTGGCCCGCCGGAGCCGACGCGGCCTCCGGTAAATCGGTCTGACCTGAACACAAACTTGCTCCCATATCGTTCACTGCTTACCGGCTGCGCCGGCAGTGATGTCATTTCAAAATCGCTATAGACTGCGCCGTTCATGGTCTTAAAACGGAAGTCGCCCGATAGCCCGCGGACGAAATAGAGTTCCACGTTGCCATTGATGGTGGCAAAATCCGATTTTTCGCGTGGGTTTTCGCGGAATGAAACCTTCACGGGGCCATTGACCGTCTTCGCCACGCCCGAGCCCGCGACATTTTTCATATCAATGCCGCCATTCACGTTGTGGACGGAAAAATCGCCGGTTACATCCTGCACATTGACGTGGCCTGAGTTAACTGTCTTTAGCTTGACTTCAATGTTTCGCGGCACCTGAAGCTGGAAATCCATCTTCACTTTGTAACCGCGATCGCCGTGCCAGTTTGTGCATCCATCATTGCCGTTCTCACACTTGCAGCGGAAAGGCCCGTTGACGTAGAGCTTTAAGAAATCCGGCTGATCCGTAATGTCCAGAGTGACTTCTTTCTTTGCAGCGTCCATGCGGTCTTTGGACTCGGCAGAGATTGTCTTATTGACCACCAGTTGGACCTGATCACTCTGTCCGCCTGTCACTTCAATCGAACCAAAGATGTTATCGATCTCCAGGATCTTGTGGGCGGCGGTAAGATTGAAGGTCTTGCGAATCGTCTCCTTCTCCTCGAGGCGCATGCTTGAATCAGAGTCATCATCGTCGCCAGATGCATGGAGCACACTGGCGAATGCAGGCAGGAACAGCAAACCAACGGAATACATCAAAATGAATGCAAGGAATTTCTGTTTCATCACGGTTCCCTCCAATCCTTTTTAGCTAGAGCGATCTTTCGCTACGCTCGGGATAAAAGCTAGTTCAACTGCTGGATTCCCCAATCCACGCGTTTCTTTACCGTGGGATTTACGTTCGGGTCCTGCTGAACTCTTCTGAGTTGCGGCATTGCGCTCTTGTCATGCAAGTCCACCAACAGGTCGATTAATGCCACCTGCACCATGGGCGACTGCGTGGTCTGGAGCACATCCGCCAGATCGCGACGAACCTCGGGCCGGTCAGCATAGCGGCTCAGCGCATCCAGAGCGGCCAGACGCACGTCCACGTTATTGTCAAAGCGCACGGTGTGCATTAATGCGCCCATCACCTTCTGGTCGGGTTCAGGCAGACGGGTAGTCCAGCTCACGCCTTCCAGGCGCTGGCTGGCGGACTGCTGCTGCAACATTGAGAGCGCAACCGTCTGCCGTGTCGCGGCAAGTTCGCCTTGCAGATCTGCCAGCTGTTTCTGTACTTCTGGGTTCGCGCCATGATCTGCATGTTTGCCGATAAAATATCCGCATGCCAGAAAAAGGCAGGCCCAAACAATCCCCGCTGCCGGCAGTTGTCTCCAGTTGCCCAGCCCCCACAACATCGGGGCAGGAGCCTTTGTCTTTTCCGCCGCCAAGCTGCTTCGTTCCCAGCGACCTTCCTGATAACTCTCAAGCATCGCTTTAAAGCGCGATTCCAGCGCTGGACTGGGCTGCTCTTCCGGCAACTGGGCTAATTTCTGCCACAAAGCAGCTTCTTGGCCGCACTCGGCGCACTCCGCCAGGTGCTTTTCCACCACCCCCGTATGCTCAGGGTCGAGCCTGCCTTGCAGATAATCCGGTAAAAGTTCGCCAATTTCGTCGCAGTTCATTGCACACTCCCGGGCGCAGGCCATCTTCCCTGCCGTCCCTTGCCGCGTAAAGCTTTACCGCTTTCAAGCTGTTGAAATATTTCCTTCAAGTCCTGCAGCGCGCGATGGACTCGGGTTTTCACTGTGGCGACTTCGCAACCGAGCAGTTGAGCAATCTCTTCATACTTAAGGTCCTGGAAGCGGCTCAGGACCAGAACTTCGCGCTTGTCTTCCGATATCTGCATGAGCGCGCTGTGGAGCAACAATGCCTCCTGGCTTTGCTGGGCCGTATCCACAGGCGCGATAGCCGGAGCCATCTCAGGCTCGAATGCCGTTTCTGGCCGGCGCTTACGCAGCAAGTCAACGCGTGCGTTGCGGGCAATCTGGTACATCCATGCCCGGAATGCCGTTTCCGGTCGATAGCTGTGCCTATACTTGAGTATCCGGAAGAAGACTTCCTGCACCAGGTCTTCACTCACCGTTCTCTCTCCCGTTAACTTCAAGTAAAAATTGAATAAAGGCACGTGATAGCGCTCAAATAACACGCCCAGCATCTCGCCAACGCCACTGCGTACCTGGGCCATAAGTTCTTCGTCGGACATCGAGTTGGCCATCGGCGGCGGCAGGCGGTTATTTGTCCTTTCAAGGATGATTACTGAGGGCAGCAGAAAAGGTTCCCATTGATTTCTGTCGCTTTGCTCCCACCCGCCCGAGATTCTCTTCCTCTTTGATCATTTATGCGCCTGAAGCATGCCGCTCGGCGCGCGGGTCGGCCTTGCGGCGGTTTCCCGCCAAAGAGCCTTTACATACTGTCGCCTCTCCATTTCTAATATCCGGTTACGCTCATACAAGGAGAGATGAATGGTGACTCGTGCAGCGTTGATTCTACTGTGTTTGGGTCTTGCCGCTGGGGCGCAGAGCAAGCCAAAAGCGCCGACTAAAGCCGCGCCCGTCAAGAATGCCGGCAAAGCAGCGCCGGCCAAGGCGTCCCCCACAGCTATCATCCATACGACCGCTGGCGATTTAAAGTGCACGCTTTTCCCTGCACAGGCCCCCAAAGCCGTAGCCAATTTTGTGGGATTGGCCAAAGGCACCAAGCCCTGGAAGGACCCGGCAACCGGTAACACGGTTCATGGCAAGCCCCTCTATGACGGCGTGATTTTTCATCGGACGATTCCTGAATTCATGATCCAGGGCGGCGATCCTTCCGGAACCGGAAGCGGTGACGTTGGCTTTGAATTTGAAGATGAATTGCACGCCGACCTGCTCTTTGACCAGCCGGGCCGGCTCGCCATGGCCAATCGCGGGCCGAACACCAACAGTTCGCAGTTCTTTATTACAGAGAAGGAAGTTCCCTTCCTCAATCCATGCCTCGACCCCAATGGGTGCATGGGTGGCCGCCGACCGCCCAACAGCGGCTATACCATCTTTGGCCAGTGTGATGAAGCCAGCGTGGAGTTGGTAAAGAAGATCGCCCGCATGCCTTGTGGCGGCGGCATGACATGTACTGGAAACAATAGCCGTCCCCAGAATCCGGTAAAAATCTCGCACATTGATATTGTGGGGGCGGGCGGGGCAAAACCAGCGGCCAAGAAGTCGACCGGCACAAAAGCACCTGCAACGCCCAAGAAATAAGTAAGACGTTGACCTGCTACTTATAAATATTTTCGAAAGGAACACTCTATGGCACGCCAGCCAGGCACATACGCGATCTTTGATACTACTGAAGGCAAGATTGTTTGCCGACTTTTTGAGAAAGAAGCGCCCATTACCACTAAGAACTTTACCGACCTTGCCGAAGGCAAGCGAAGCTGGAAAGACAGCGTGAGCGGCAAAAGTGGTGATGGCCCGCTTTACAGCGGCACAATTTTTCACCGCGTAATTCCAGACTTCATGATTCAGGGCGGTGATCCCAGCGGCACCGGAATGGGCGGCCCGGGGTACAAATTCGGCGATGAAACCAAAGGCTCGCCTTATAAATTCGATAAAGCAGGCAAGCTGGCCATGGCCAACGCCGGCCCGGGAACAAATGGCAGCCAGTTTTTTATCACCGTCGCCGCTACGCCATGGCTCACAGGCAATCACACGATCTTTGGCGAAGTGGTGGAAGGCCAGGACATTGCAGACAAAATCTCTAAAGTAAAAAAGGGTGCTCAGGACAAGCCCGTGACGCCGGTGGTGATCAACTCCATCACAATTGAGCGCACCTAGCAACGGCCCAGCATGGATCCGGTCAAGATTGTCATCTTTGTCGTAGCATTTTTACTGCTGCTCTTCCTTGGCCGGAAGCTATCTTCCCATGGCGAGTCAATCCCAATTCCTGCTCCTATCAGCACAGGCGGTCCCGTAGAAGACGACCAAAAACAAGCAAGGCAGCCTGCCGTAATTGGGGCCGAGCTTCCCTTTCCCATCTATCTACCTGAGCTCACCCGCGATCCGGACGGCAGGTACAACAGGCCGGAATTTCATAATTATTATTTTGAAAAAACCGATCTGCTTAGCGGCCCAGCCGATCCAGCAACGTTTTACGATCATTTCTTTCTCGAGGCCAGAGACGTAGAAAATGAGCACAGAATTGTCTACAAATATTTTGTCGCAACGCCCTTAGGACTGCAGAAGGCGCTGGCAAGCAACCATCTTCCTGCCCTTCACTTGAAAGAACATGCATTTATTGTCTCCCGGTGGGACCTGCCTTTGATCCTGGAAACGGTGGTTGCTCACATCATCGAATCCTATGTGGAAGGGTTCGATCACGAGGCAAATGCCTTTCCCGACCCGGATTCCCTGGAATAATCAGCATAAAAAAGCCGGTGCATTGCGCACCGGCGTTTGGACATCCTTAAGAGTTTAGACCCCGATCACCTTCACCAACTCAGTCACGGAATCGGCGCTCTTCTGCAAGGCGGCTTGCTCCTCTGCCGTGAGCTTAATTTCAATGATCTGCTCCAGGCCGTTAGCTCCCAGCTTGCACGGCACGCCGACAAAGAGGCCTTTAATGCCGTATTCGCCCTCAAGATGGACGGCGCAGGGCAGGATCTTTTTCTTGTCCTTGAGAATGGCTTCAACCATCTCCGTGGCCGCAGCGGATGGAGCGTAATAAGCGCTGCCAGTCTTCAAATATTTCACGATCTCCGCGCCGCCGTCGCGCGTGCGCTGGATGATGGCGTCAAGCCGGTCTTTGGGGATCAATTCCGTGATCGGGATACCGGCAACGGTGGAGTATCGCGCCAGCGGCACCATAGTGTCACCATGACCGCCGAGCACAAACGCCGTCACGTTCTCCACGCTTACGTTCAGTTCTTGTGCGATAAAAGTGCGGAAGCGCGCTGAATCCAGCACGCCCGCCATTCCGATGACGCGATTGCGGGAAAACTTGCTCAGCTTGAATGCCGCCTGTGACATCGCATCCAGCGGGTTGGAAACCACGATCAGGATGCAGTTGGGCGAGTTGGCAACAACTTTGGCGATCACGTCCTGCATGATCTTGTAGTTCGTGTTGAGCAGGTCGTCGCGGCTCATGCCCGGCTTGCGAGCGATTCCAGCGGTGATCACCACAATGTCAGAGTTCGCAGTGTCGGCATAATCGTTCGTGCCCATCACGTAAGAATCGCGTTTCTCAATCGGCATCGCTTCCAGCAGGTCCAGACCTTTGCCCTGAGGCACGCCTTCCAGCACGTCAATCAAAACAACATTGGCCAGCTCTTTTGACGCCACCCAGTGAGCGCACGTCGCGCCCACGTTTCCTCCACCTACAATCGTCACTTTTTTGCGCATTCCAATTCCTTCCTGAATTTTTATGAAATCTACACTGCTGTTTTCTTGCGCCGGTCAACCATGTTTTCAACCATGTGCTTGGCAAACTCGCTGGTTTTTACCTTGGTGGAGCCTGGCATCAGACGCTCAAAGTCATACGTGACGAACTTCTGTTGGATCGTTGCTTCCAGAGAGGTTTCAATCATGCGCGCGGCTTCTGACCAGCCAAGGTAATCGAGCATCATTACGCCGGAAAGAATCACTGATCCCGGATTGATCACGTCTTTATCTGCATACTTTGGCGCCGTACCGTGTGTGGCTTCAAAAACAGCGTGCTGATCGCCTACGTTGGCTCCCGGGGCGATTCCCAGCCCGCCGACCTGAGCCGCACAGGCGTCAGAGATATAGTCGCCATTCAGGTTGGGCGTCGCCAGAATGTCATACTCCGCCGGACGGATGATGACCTGCTGGAAGATCGAGTCAGCAATGCGGTCATTGACCATGATCTTCTTTTTCCACTCGCCATTGCCGTGCGATTTAGCGAGCGAATCGAGCACATGCTTTACTTCGGCCTCAACTTCCTGCCTGAAACTGGCAGGCGCAAAGTCCATTCCGGGCTCGACCATCGCGGCGTTCTGCTCAATGCTCAGGTTTGGATTCCTATCTTTGTTATCCAGAATCCAGCTCTCGCGCTCTGTGACAATCAGGTCGCGGAATTCGTCGCGCGCTACTTCATAACCCCACTCGCGGAATGCGCCCTCAGTAAATTTCTGGATGTTGCCTTTGTGTACCAGAGTCACGGAACGGCGCTTGTTCTTGACCGCGTGCTGGATCGCCATGCGCACTAGGCGCTTGGTGCCGAAGATGGAAATCGGCTTGATGCCGATGCCGGAATCTTCGCGGATGTGCTTTTTGGTCCCGGCCAGCATGGTGTTGTTGAGATAATCGATCAGCTTTTTTACTTCAGGCGTTCCCTGCTTCCATTCGATTCCCGCGTAAACATCTTCAGTGTTTTCGCGAAAGATGATCACGTTAAGCTGGTCAGGATGCTTTACCGGCGAAGGCACGCCTGAGTAATAGCGTACGGGACGAATACATGCATAAAGGTCCATGATCTGCCGCAAGGCGACGTTCAGCGAACGAATGCCACCGCCAATAGGCGTGGTGAGCGGGCCTTTGATGGAAACATGGAGATCACGCGCCGCGTCAACCGAGCCTTGCGGCAGCCAATCTTTGAATTTAGTAAACGCCTTCTCACCAGCAAAGATTTCATACCAGTGAATCTTGCGCTTGCCGCCGTAAGCTTTCTCCACAGCGCCATCGAACACACGAACAGATGCGGCCCATATGTCGCGGCCCGTGCCGTCACCTTCAATGTAAGGGATGATTGGATTATCCGGAACCTGCATCTTGCCGCCGCTGTAAGTAATGGGGCTGCCGCCTGCCGGCAGTGGAACCCCGTTATAAGATGACGCCATGCTTCCTCCCCGAAATACATTCACAATGCAAACTTCTTACGTTACCATCGCAGCGGAGATGGCGCAAACGCTGTGACACTGATCACAGCGGCACTGACGGCATTTTTCCAATTCCATGAAAGAGAGTTACCCTGAATGCGCAAACAAGCTGTGTTTCTGCTCGTCCTATGCTCGTTTCTTGCCCAAGCGGCACGCGCTGCCGACAATCCTTATCTCTATAAAGTCACGCTGGTACAGGCCGCGCCGGGAAGATTGCTGGACCTGATCGACCTCTACAAAGCGCGCGCAGCAGAGTTGAAACAGGCCGGAGACGAAGCACCGCTATGGATGCGACACAGCCAGGGCGATCATTGGGACCTGATGGTGCTCTTCCCTGTTGGCAGCTACGCGGAGTATTACCAGCCGGCGCGAATCGCCAAGAGGCAGCAAGCGCAGCAGGCCGCAAAGCTCGACGACAAATTTAAAGAACAGATTGCGTGGCAGGAAGACTTGTTTGCCTACGGACCACCCCTGGCCGACCTGCGAAAGGCCTTTGCCGATGGGGCGTTCTTTCACGTTGAGATGTTTGTAGCTCTGCCGGGTAAATTTGCCGAACTATATAAAGAGCGCGAGATGGAAAATGCCTATTCGAAAGTCTTGAAGCAGGCGGAAAATTTCATCTTTGTGCGCGATCAGGGAGCAGCGTGGGACATCTTCACCATCGGCGTGTTCCGCGACTTGAAACATTACGCTGAGAGCGCCGACGCTTTACCGAAAGACCAGGAAGCAGCGGCGAAAGCCGCGGGATTTGACGCTCCCAGCCAGATCGGCCCATACCTGCGTCGGTTCATCCGCGAACACCATGACACGCTGGCGGTTGCGATCAAGTAGAGTTGTCTTTGCAAGCCGCAGGCGGGGCGCCTGCGGTCCACAAGTCCTATCTTTACTTCGCCATCGCTTTTTCAACTTCGTCGGCGGTGCGCGGCAGGCCATGGCTGAGCATGATGAGTTTGCCGTCCTGGCCCACGGCAAATATATCTTCAATGCGGACGCCGAGCTTTTCTTCCGGAATATAGATACCAGGCTCCAGCGTGAACACCATGCCTTTGTCAATCGGCATAGAAGGATCGTTCGCATCATGGACGTTGAGCCCCACGTGGTGTCCCAGACCGTGGATGAAGTATTTGCCCAGCGGCTCGCCATGAAGATCTTTGCCGTGCGTATTGATGTAGTCAAAAGCGATTTTGTACAGTGAATCTGGATCGGTGCGGCTGGTGGGGAGCTTGGATTTTCCCGCCTGGAACGCCTGCATCGCCGCTTCCTGCGAAGCCAGAACAATGTTGTAAATCTCGCGTTGGCGGGCGGTGAACTTGCCATTGACAGGGGCTGTCCGCGTGATATCGGTGGCGTACATCGAATACTCGCCGCCTACGTCCATTACAACTAGGTCTCCATCCTGCATGGTGCGGTCATCAGCGGAATAGTGCAGAACAGTGGAGAAGAACCCTGATCCAACAATAGGCGCGTAAGCAGGACGCTCACAGCCGCGCTTGCCAAATTCATACTGCATCAGCGCGGAAATCTCACGTTCATTGACGCCGGCATGAATAGCTTTCAATGCGGCAAGGTGAGCGGCGACTGAAGCGTCTGACGCCCGACTAATCATCTTCAGCTCGCCGGCATCTTTAACGGTGCGCAGGCGGGCGATCAGCGGCTTGGCGTCCTTGAAAGAAACGTAATTTGGGAATGAGTTACCGCGACGCAGCCATTCCAGCGGGCCAGTTGAGGCCGTCGTCGCGCCGTTGGCGCCAAGATCGGAATAAACAGTTGCGCGAGGCTGAGGCAGAAGCTTGAGCAACTCATCATGCATCTTGTCCAGGCTCTCGACCTTGTCAAAGCCAGTCTGCTGCGGCGCTTGAGGGTTTTCCGGGCCGAGCTTGGGGCCAGTCCATTTTTCCTGGGTTACGTTGTGCTCAGCCAGAAAAAGAATCTCGACGTAAGGATTGGAATTGATGAGCAGCGCCGCGCCGGGTTCCAGCCATCCGGTGAGATAAAAGAAGTTATCGTCCTGGCGAAAGCCGTAAAGGTTATTGGGGCCTTCAGCCTCAGTGGGAGCAAACAGGACGAGAGTGCCGCCTTCCATCTGTTTGGCCAGTGCTACCCGACGAGCATGGTAGTCCGCATTGTTCTGGCGTTCAGTTGCGTTGGCATAGATGCCCGCAACCAACATCCACGAACATATCAGTAAGGCTAGTTTTCGCATGCCCATTCATTTCTCCAGTAAACGCAGGGCGGATTTTACCATGCGACGTAACGTTTATCTCCCCACGTGGCCAGACTAGCGTCCCCAATGCCGACCAGCATGAATGCATTCCGTCCCAGCCGTACGGTAAGAACATTTTTTAGTTGATTTTCTGCCCGGTTTCGCAGAACCTTATGCGTCTTCCGATGCGTCCTTCTTTTTGATTCCAATAATGAGGTGTTTTGTGAAAAGTGCACGTATCAAGCCGTTGCTGTGTGGGTTGCTGCTCTCTCTGGCCACGGCAACTTTTGCGCAATCGAAACTTCCCAAAGTGGAATTCACGGATACCACGCTTGATAATGGCTTGCGGGTGATCATCGTTCCCGAGCACACAGCCCCCGTGATCGCCATCTCTCTCACCTACAATACCGGTTCGCGCAATGAAAAGCAGGGGCGCACGGGATTCGCCCATCTATTCGAGCACATGATGTTTGAAGGCTCCGCCAATGTCGGAAAAGGCGAGCACATGCTGCTGGTCCAGAACTACGGCGGCTCCCTCAACGGCAGCACCAACAACGACCAGACTAACTATTTTGAAGAGCTACCGAAGAACCAGCTCGACATGGCATTGTTTTTGGAATCGGACAGGATGAAGGCGCTGAACATTACCCAGGCGAACCTGGACAACCAGCGCAACGCCGTGCAGGAAGAACGCCGCCTGCGAGTGGATAACCAGCCTTATGGCAAATCGTTTGAAGAGCTGGAAGCCATGGCGTATGACAATTTCGCCTACCATCATTCGGTAATCGGCTCCATGGACGACCTGAACGCCGCTACGCTGGACGACGTAAAAGACTTCTTCCGCATTTATTACGCGCCGAACAACGTGGTGTTGGTGCTGACCGGGGATCTTGATCCGAAAGAGACGCTGGCGAAGGTGAAGAAATACTTCGGCAGCATTCCGCGGCAACCGGCGCCGCCTGCCGTCGATATGAAAGAGCCGGAGCACGACAAGGAAAGGCGCAAGACGCTCAACGATCCGCTGGCACGTCTTCCCCAGTACCGCGCCGTATACCTCGCTCCTCCGGGAAATACGCCTGACACGTACATTCTGCGCGTCCTTGCAGCCTTACTTTCTGATGGCCGCAGCTCGCGCTTCTACCAGCATCTGATTTCTGAGAAGCAACTGGCGCTGAACGTCAATGCCGGTTTTCAGTCGAGGCGGGGTCCCAGCCTGTTCAACGTGGGCGGGTTTCCGCGACCCGGTGTGAAGGTAGAGGACCTGGAAAAAGCCATCGACGATGAAATTGAAGCCATCAAGAAAGATGGCCCCACACCGCAGGAGATGCAGAAAGTACGCACCATTTTCCTCCGGCAGTCGATCCAGACGCGCGCTTCAGTTCTGGGGATGGCAAACCTGATTGGCACACAGACGGTCTGGTACAACGAACCCAATCTGATCAATAGCGCATATGAGAAGCTGGCGGCTGTCACCGCCGAGCAGGTAAAGCAGGCAGCGCAAAAGTATCTGGTGTCCGCTCATCGTGCTGTTGTGATCACTGTCCCTGAGGCCCGTGGTGCGGTTTCCGGCGCGGCAGGAATGCGGTAAGGAGAAAACCATGCTGAAGAAAATACTGACACTCAATTTCGCGCTTTTCCTGTTTACAGCTGGTTTGTTCGCACAGCAGCCGCAAGGGCCGGGGCCCGACAGCAAGCAGTTGCCTTCCAAAGTGCAGCGGCTCAATAAGGCGCCGGTAAACAATGAGATTTTAAAGGTGAAGTTGCCGCACCCGGTGGAAGTAGCTCTGCCTAACGGCCTCACCATGATGGTGCTTGAGCAGCACCGCCTGCCAACCGTCTATTTCAGCCTGTGGATCAAATCAGGCGCGCTCTCTGATCCGAAAGATATGCCCGGCCTCGCATCATTCACTGCCGAGTTGCTCCGCGATGGCACCGCAAAACGAAATAGCACGCAGATCGCCACTGACCTGGACGAGATGGGGGCCACATTTAATGCTGATGCCGCTTTTGGCTCAAACGTGACCACCATCACGTCGTCTGGTCTGAGCCAATCGGCCGACAAGCTGATGGACATCATGAGCGACATCGTGCTTAATCCCAGCTTCCCCGCCGACGAGTTGCAGAAATATCAACGGCGGGAAGGCGCACGGCTGATTCAGATGCGCTCGAATGCTGCCTTTCTGGCGCGCGAACGTTTCAACCGCGCGGTCTATGGCGAATTTGCCGCAGCGGTGCTGTCGCCTACGTCCGACTCTCTGAAGAAAGCCTCACCGGAAATATTGAAAGGCTTTCACGATAAATACTATGCGCCCAACAATGCCATTTTCGCCGTGTCCGGTGACATAACGGTTGCACAGGCAACCGAGCTGGCAAAAAAATACTTTGGCGCGTGGAAAAACCATCCCATCGATGCGCCCGGCATTGGGACTGTGCCGGCGCTCACTTCAGCAAAGACCATTCTGGTGGACCGGCCTGGATCAGTGCAGAGCAACATCCTTGCCGGAGGGCTTTCGCTTAAACGGTCTGATCCTGACTATATCCCACTGGTCGTGATGAACCGCATTCTGGGCGGCGGAGCGGCGGCGCGACTCTTTTCCAATCTTCGCGAAGAAAAGGGCTACACCTACGGGGCTTACAGCCGAGTGAGCAGCGATCTCTATCCCGGGTCGTTTGTGGCCAATACAGAAGTGCGCAACGCAGTGACTGACGGATCACTGCATGAGCTGATGTATGAGTTCAAGCGGCTGCGGGACGAGAAAGTTCCCCAGGGCGAACTGGAAGAATCCAAGCGCTCTATCATCTCCAGCTTTGCGCTGTCCCTGGAGAACCCGGCGGGAATCGTCAACAGTTGGATGGCGGTGAAGTATTACGGCCTGAGCAAGGACTATTGGGACCATTACTCAGACGAGTTGGCCAAGGTGGACGCTGACACAGTCCAGCGGATGGCGCGAAAGTATGTTGATCTGGACCATTTGCAGGTTGTAGTGGTGGGCGATGCCAAGCAGGTGCGCGACGCGGTGGCCAAGTACGGGACTGTTGAAGTGTACGACGCGGAAGGCAAGCCCGTGGAAGCCAAGCCAGCAGAAGCCAAACAAGATGCAGCGCCCGGCACAAAGTAAGTCGAACTGCCCTCCCCCAGGCAAAGCCCGGAGCAATCCGGGCTTTTTTACAACCCGAGAGCGAGGGTACCCTACTGTTACCTTAAAAATGCGTAGGAACAAATAGCGTTTTCATTGCAGCTCCGATTCTGTTTCTATGATCATTGCAATCTTTTGCTTCGCTTGAGACTCAGGGAGAAAGTACAGCATGACCACGAGTGATAATACGACTCTCTTGCAGGGAGTAAAGATCGTAAGCCTGGCGCTGAATGTTCCCGGGCCTGTGACAGCGGCGCGCCTGACCAAGCTTGGGGCTGAGGTCACTAAAGTCGAGCCACCGACTGGAGACGCCACCAAGATCGCTGCGCCAGCATTGTACGAATCGCTCTGCCAAGGGCAAACGGTATTGCGCCTGGATCTTAAATCTCCGGAAGGACGCGCAGAGCTGGATGATTTGCTGGCGAAGGCGGACTTGTTGCTCGCGTCATTTCGTCCGTCGGCATTGCAGAGGCTGCGGCTGGATTGGGAAAGTCTGCATGCTCGCCATCCCAAGCTGTGTTTTGTAGGGATCATTGGATACCCTGCTCCACACCAGGAGCGTACCGGCCACGATCTGACCTATCAGTGTGATTTGGGGCTGGTGCGGCCGCCGCAGATGCCGCCAACTTTGTTTATCGACCTTGCGGGTGCTGAAAGGGCTGTAAGCATGGCGCTGGCGCTTCTGAATCGATCGGCGCGCAAAGGCGAGGCAGGCTGCGCGTGGGTTTCCCTTCATGAATGCGCGCGCGATCTGGCGATGCCGCTCAAAGCCGGTCTTACAACGTCCAACGGATTGCTGGGAGGAGCGTACCCGCTTTATGGTTTTTATCGGACCAACGATGGATGGATTGCCGTAGCGGCGCTGGAGCCGCATTTTGCGCAAAAGCTGCTGTCTGAACTTGGCCTCAAGAAAGCGGACCGCACAGCACTTGAACGCATCTTTCTCCAACGCAAAGCCGCGTCCTGGGAAAAATGGGCGGCGGAACTCGACCTGCCGCTGGTCGCGGTGCGAGAGGCAGGATGAAAGTTTGGTATTCGCAGCGTCCGCGGCCGGGTCGTCGCGCTGGCAAGTAAGCCCATCTGCCATGTACGATGTTTCGACACTCTATTAAGAAGAAGGACAAACACCTGTGTTTGAAAAGAACTTACTCGCAGGCAAGAGAATTCTGGTCACCGGCGGGGCAACCGGCCTGGGCAAGAGCATGGGCAAACGCTTCCTTGAACTGGGCGCATCGCTATACATCTGCGGACGGCGCGAAGACGTGCTTACGGAAGCCGCCGATGAGCTAAGCAAAGCTACTGGCGGGACGGTGAAGACGTTTTCCTGCGATGTTCGCGATAATCAGCGAGTCAATGCCATGATCGACGAGATCTGGCAAGATGGGCCGCTGGACGCGCTGGTGAACAACGCTGCCGGTAATTTTCTCTGCCGCACAGAAGAGCTTTCCATTGGAGCGTTTGAAGCTGTGATCGGAATCGTGCTCATGGGCACGCTTCATTGCACCATGGCGTGCGGCAAGCGGTGGATCAAAGAAAAGCGCAAAGCCAGCGTCCTGAGCATCACCACCACGTACGCCCAGTGGGGCTCGCCTTATGTGGTGCCTTCGTCGGTGGCCAAGGCGGGCGTGTTGAACATGACGCGCAGCCTCGCGGTGGAGTGGGGGAAATACGGAATTCGATTTAACGCCATCGCGCCCGGTCCGGTCCCGACAGAAGGCGCATTCTCGCGGTTGATGCCCGTGAAATCCCTGGAAGAAATCGCAAAGAAGAAAAATCCTCTGGGACGTTTTGGCACGCATGAAGAGCTGGCCGACCTGGCGGCCTTTGTGCTGAGCGACCGATCAGGCTACGTGAACGGAGAACAAATCGTTATGGACGGCGGCGAGCAACTCAAAGGCGCAAGCGAGTTCGGGCATATGGGCGATATGCTGACGGAAGAGCAGTGGCAAATGATGAAGCCGAAGAAGAAAGGCTAGGGCTGGCGGAGCAAAAGTTTCTTTAAGCAGGTTTCCGCTTTACCCGGCTACCAACCCCGGCTGGAGCGGAAGCAGCCTTGTTCGCGTTTTTAATAAAGAGATGCGCAATGCGATTCGTCGGCCCGCGTACCAGAACGTAAGGCACAATCGCCAGCACAAACGCGACAATCAGCATTTCTCCCGGATAAAACGCATGCAGAACGAGTGGCTGGTAGATGAGTTCCAGCACGGTCGCGAGAATGAAGATCCTGCCGGCATGCTTCCAGCCGTCCTGTAAAAACTCTTTGCGATGCTGAGAGCCCGAAAACATGCCCCAGAGATATGGCGGGTTGCCGAGCTTTGCATCCTTGATCCCGCCAATCATCGCCAGGAGCATCGCCATCACGGGCTGCATGATGAACCGGAAGTGAAGCGGGCCATCTAAACGCCCGAAGAGATTATCGACCACTCTTTGCCATATGTCGTTCAACGGATTACCTCTTCTCCTGCGCAGCTCCGCCCGCTCTTGAGTGCTGCTCTGACATTGACCTAAGCTTAGAAACTGCAGCAACGGGCTGCTACTGGCAAAACTGACAGAAAGAATTGCATACAAGTTCTTCTGCGGGGATGTTTCGGCGGGGATGTTTCGGCGGGGATGTCTCGATGTTTCGGCGGGGATGTCTCGGCGGGGATGTCTCGGCGGGGATGTCTCGGCGGGGATGTCTCGGCGGGGATGTCTCGGCGGGGATGTCTCGGCGGGGATGTCTCGGCGGGGATGTCTCAAATCCCTGGCGTCCACGGGTGAAAAACGAAATGGCCTTCCTCCACCTAGCGATGGAGGAAGGCCATTGTCGATGAGTCGCTATTGCTGACCCGCGGCAGCGGTTTCAGCTACGACAGCGCTCGCTTTTTCAACGGTCCGGAGACCCTTGAACTTGCTGCTCTCAATAATTTTATTTTTGGGCAGCTTTACTTCAGACGTCTGCGCAGGCTTCTCTGTTGGAACCATGACGAGGTCCGCGCGACGGTTGTAAGCCAGAACCAATGCGGTTGTAACCCGACGGTTCAAGCCGTTCTTTTCTTCCAGGGCTTTCACAGCAGCCTTGTCTAGTTGCTGGTTTTCTCCCAGGGCTTCGATAACAATCTTGCTTTCATCTACGCCAAGAGATACCAGGGCGGCTTTCACGATGTTAGCGCGCCGCAGGCTAAGCGCCATATTGAAGTCATCGGAGCTGCGGGGGTCAGTATTCGCGATGATTTTCAGTTTGGTGTCAGGATCGTATTCCAGGAACTTCTTGTAACCGGCTACCGCACCGTCCAGTAGCGATTTCTCGCCATTGAGCAGGCCAATTTCCGGATGCTTTTCCGTGGGATAAGCCGTGGGGAAGAAGACGCTGGCTAGCGGAACCACGGGCAGAGGCTCAATGGTGCCGGTGATATGAACTGCAGCCAGAGTTTTATCCAGACCGCCGCAATTGTTGGTGGCCGTGAGTACGTACATGGCCATCTCGTCCACAGGACCGATGTTGGTCTGTTTGGGATCCGCCGGCACTGCCTTCTCTCCATTGGTCGCAACCGCGCCCAGTGGATTGATGGCAGCCGTCTGCGCGTTCGTCGTGGTCCACGCCAGAGTTGACGTTCCGGGAACGATGACTTTGTCATCGATCTTGCGATAGTGGACTTCAGTTGGATTCGCCGTCAGAGCAGTCTGCACGTTGGGGTCAACATGCACAGTGGCTGCCTGCGTGACGATTCCGCCAGGACCCTTCGCCTGGAACGTATAGGTTGTGGTCTGGGTCGGAGAATCAACCCGCTCTCCGGAGGCCGGCACTGCTTGCATCGGTGATGCTGCGATGCCAACTTCGGCGGCTTCAGTTGAATTCCAGCTCAGCGTAACGGTTTCGCCGCATTGGATGTCAATCTTGTTTGCGGTGAAATTGCCGGTGACCGGGGCAACGGCGATGCTGGCCGAGTTTGCGCCAGTATGGAAGCGGTTCAGTGAAGCCTTGTGTCCGGCTTTGTCCCAGTTGTGGTATTTGTGCGTCTTGTCTCCGATGTCGATTACCAGGCGCTGGTTTGCCAGCACTTCAATCTTGTCGGTAAAGAACGGCTCGGTTTCCTTTGGATTCACCAGGAACAACTCATAGGTCCCCACCGGCAGAACGAGTTTCTGCGTGGCGAGCTTCTCATTGTTCATTTCATCGATGTGGCCAACGAAATATTCCGGCTTCACACCATTAATGAATACAGCGGCTTTGTCGTTTACATTGCCCTCAATCTGAATGCGTCCCCACGGACCGCTTACAGATCCCGGTACTGCCTGCAGCCGCGCAACGATTTCCGGATTGCGGCCCGCTTGCAGCGTTACTGTTTGTACCTGCGGCACAAAGCCGTAGTTGTAAACACCGATGGTGTGCTCACCAGCGGAGAGATTGATGGTTTGGCTGCGGTGCGCAAAAGGCTGCCCATCCACAAAAATGTAGGCTTCCGGTGGACTTACCCTCACCTTTATGGATGCATCCTGCGCTGATGCGATGCTAACGCCGAGCGCAAGAAGTGCCGCGATAATAACGAAGCGACTCATAATTTTACGGTACATCTCTTTCCTCCTCGAACCTGTCATGGCGCCAATCTTTTTGTCGCCGCCAGGTTTTCAAAAAACTGAATGATTGCTTTCTGGTTCCCACTTTTCAGCTTCAATCATGGGACTAAGAATGGATGGATGAAACTGGCAAAAATACTAGTTCGCCTGAACGTCAAATCTGGAAAGGGAGTTCCTGTAAGCCGGATTCATTGCCTTCATTGAACATCTGCCGCGATGATCTTTTACGCCGCAATCTGTGCTGGATTTTGTTGCAGACCAAAATGTTGTCTTTGCATCCTGGCCCGTGCACGAAACAACTGGGAGCGGCTGGTAGAACCGGAGATCTTGAGCATGCGGGCAATCTCCTTGTGCTTGAATCCGGCGGTATGAAGCATGATGAGACTTCGATCGGTTGATGACAGGCTAGACAGGATCTGCGAGATGAAAATACGGTCGTCCAGGCCGCACGGCTTGCCAAAAACCCGGTCAGAAAGATCGGTGCTCTCGCCTGACGGGGATGTGATCTCCAGCTGTAGGAAATTGCGCTTATTCTTGCGAAAATGGCGGAAAATGATGTTTACCGCGATCCGATGCAGCCACGTCCTGAATGCTGAACGCCCCTGGAAGTCAGCCAGCTTTTCCCATAACTGAATGAACACCTCCTGGGTAAGTTCTTCGGCCAATTCGCGATTACAGCCCAGACGACGGCACTGGCCAGAAACGTAGCTTTTGTACCGATGGTACAAGAGTTGAAACGCCTCCTCATTACCCTGCTGCGCTTGTGCCACGATTGTCTTTTCCGGTATTCGTTGATCGCTGTTGCTTTCCGCCGTTTTCATCACATCCTCTTTTCCACCATCGCTAATCGCGCCTGTGCTGAAGAAACTAACCCGATTGCAGCGGCGGCAGAACTGGCAAAATTGCCAGATCATCTCAACCCAGCCCACAACCAGAAAAGTCGTGAATTTCTACCAAATACGCGAGAACGGGCGAAATTGAGCTGATGGGCGCATTCCAACTCCTTTTTCCGCAATCAGTTGGGGAGAAAAGCCGCCTCACAAGTGTGTGACGAGCATCACGGTGCACCAGGGGACGAAAGGAGTACAAGTTCCTTTGATGAGTCTGCATTCGTGAACGGACTCGCATGCCGGCTGGGCCCACAAGCTAATCAACTGTCCTTGAACTGAGTAAAAATGATGTTTTTTCGGCCACTTAGTCTTGCCGTGTTAATGATGTTTATGCTCGGCCTCCGCCCTGCCTCAGAACCCGCGGAGCCCCGGGACCAGTTCGGGATTTTGTTTATTACTTCAGTGGATCCGGACCAGCCGGGCATTGCGACGGTGATCGATGAAGCACGATCTGAAATTCAGGCGGGCATTGATCGTCCTGTCCATTTTGATGTTGAGTATCTGGACCCGTATCTTTTCGCCCACACGGGAGAAAATGAAACCAGGATTGCAGCTTTCCTTGAGGCAAAGTACAGCCACCAGAGATTTGACGTCATCATCACCATCGGCGACCAGCCGCTTGCATTTGCTGAAAAGCAAGGGCCGCGTCTATTCCCGCAGGCTTCCATCGTTTCCCTGCTGATCGATTCTGCGTTGCCTTCCCCGGGCCCAGTGCATACGGGAGTTTCTGTTCAAGTCCTGCTGAATTTTGTACCGACTCTCAAGGCGGCCCTGGACCAGAATCCTGACACACGCCAGGTGGTGTTGGTTGCCGGGTCTTCCCGCCATGATCGGTTGAAGGTGGACGAGGCAAAGAAGGAATTCAACAGCAATTTTCCGGACATCAAGGTAGTGGATTTTACAGATAATAGCGTGGATGAACTGAAGTTAAAAGTCGCCACCCTCGGGCCTGAATCAATCATCCTTTTTCTGGATTTAACAGCCGATAAGACTGGTGAAGAGTACATCAGCGCGCGTGTGCTGCCGGAAATAGCGCAAGCAGCCAACAGACCTATCTATGGAATCTCTTCAGAACAAGTTGGAAAAGGAGTTGTGGGCGGCAGCGTAATTGACATGCGTGAGGTCGGGCAAATGATGGGAAAAACCGCCCTGCGCGTATTGCAGGGTGAAAAGCCCGAGTCCATTCCGGTTACGGCTGCCGAATTCCAGCATTATGTTTTTGATGCAGCGGAAATGGCGCGATGGGGCATCATCAACCTGCCAACCAATAGCATTGTGATCGGTCAGGAAAGCAGCCCATGGAACCAGTACAAATGGCAGATTTTCGGACTAGGCGTCGCGGTATTCCTGGAAGGAACGTTAATTGCTTCACTTCTAAAGATCAGCACTCAGCGCCAGCGCGCGGAACGCAAGCTGGCGCGTATGCGTGCCGTGGAGAACCTGGAGATTGGACTGGCCGCAACGTTGCTCCATCTTCCGGCGGAGATGCTAAATGCGGCGATCGATCGCGGCTTTAAACAGTTCATTGATTTTTTCGGGATTGACTGCATCAGCCTGTTCGAATATCTGGAGGATAAGGGCCGGTTTCATCTGCTGCATCATCGCAGTATCCGGGGCAGTTCCCTGCGGATGGCGCGGCTGAAGCAGGAAGACTGCGCGTGGGCAAGCAGCCAGTTACTTCACGGCCAAACAGTCGCCATCCGCACGCGTGCCCAGTTGCATCGTGAAACCCCCAGCGTAGTGCCGGCAGTTACCCAGGCTGGGCTCCACTCCTTTGCCGGAGTGCCGCTAAAAGCCGCGGGCAAAGTTACTGGCGTGCTTTTTTTCTCATCTTCAAAAGAGCGGGATTGGGACGCCACTTTATTAGCGGAGTTACAAAGGATTGCCAACATTGTCGGGATCGGCCTGGAACGGATGCGCACGAACGCGGCACTGGAGCAATCAGAACGGCTCAAAACTGCGATCCTGGCTTCGTTGCCTTCGTTAGTTGTAGTGCTCGACCTGGAAGGCAATATCACTAGCGTTAATCCCACAGCCCTGATGGACGCCAGGAACGCCGGACTCAGGGCCGAGGTGTTGCGCCCTGGTCTCAACTACTTTGATATTTGCAGGGCGGCCACGGCAAGCGGTTCGCAGTATGCGCCGATGGCCCTGCAAGGACTCCAGCAGGTCTGCTCCAAAGCCAGCAGCCAGTTTGAAATGGAATACCCTTCCGAAACTGCGGCGCAGGAGCAGTGGTTCCACATGACGGCCGTTCCTTTGGTTGGGAAGCAAGGTGGGGTCGTGGTAAGCCATACGGATGTCACTCTACGCAAACTCGCGGAATTTAACCTTAAGGAAAGCGAGACCCGCTTCCGGCTTATGGCAGACTCGGCGCCGGTATTGATGTGGATGTCAGGAGGGGACAAGCTTTGCACGTATTTTAATAAGAGCTGGCTGGATTTCACCGGAAACCGGATGGAGGACGAAGTAGGAGAAGGCTGGCTACGAGGCGTCCATCCGGAAGACCTGCAGCACTGTCTTGGGGTTTACACCACCGCGTTTGATGCCAGAGAGCGGTTCACCATGGAATACCGGCTGCGCCGCGCTGACGGTCAGTACCGCTGGGTGGTGGACCGTGGCGTGCCAAGGTTCCGGACAGACGGGACTTTCTCCGGCTATATCGGTTGCGCCGACGATATCACCGTGCAAAAGGAAACGGAGGCGGCGCGCGCGGAAATCAGCGGGCGGCTCATCCGCGCCCAGGAAGAAGAGCGCGCAAGAATCGCGCGCGAGCTGCATGACGACATCAACCAGAAGCTTGGCCTGCTGGCCATTGACATTCAACAACTGGAACAGAGTCTGCCGGGGTTGGATGCGAGCGGACACTGCGCCTTAACGCAGCTTTTCGAAAAAACAAACCACATTTCAAGCGACGTGCAAAGACTCTCACACCAACTGCACTCCTCCAGGCTCGATTACCTGGGACTGCCCGCGGCCTTGCGCCGCTTATGCCAGGAGTTCGCCGAGCAACACCATATTGCAACCGACTGCGCCATTGGAACTGTACCGGCCAACATGCCGCGGGAAGTGAGTCTGGGTCTTTTCCGTGTAGCGCAGGAGTGCCTTAACAATACGGCCAAGCACAGCACGGCAAAGCACGCCAAAGTGGAATTGCTCTGGGACAGCCAGACACTCCGCATGAACGTCTCTGACAATGGGGTTGGGTTTGATGCGGCAAAAGTGGGCATGCGACAGGAACCGGGGCTTGGCCTCATCAGCATGCGGGAACGGCTGAGGCTGGTGAATGGGACATTTTCTGTCCTTTCAGATCCCGAGGGAACCACAATCACTGCAATCATCCCTTTGCAAAGTGAAAGCAACGATCTGGGACACGCAAAGTCGAAAGCCATTGGACTGGCTGGATAAACAAGGAGTAACTATGTTAAAGCCAAAGATTCTTATCGCCGATGACCATATTCTGGTAGCCGAAGCCTGCAAGAAACTGCTGGAACCGGAATATGAAGTAGTGGGGACCGTCTGCGATGGGCGCACTCTGGTTCAAACAGCCGCCGAACTCAAGCCCAACGTCATCCTCGCGGATATTGGCATGCCCATCCTGAATGGCCTCGATGCTGGACGACAGATCAAGGAAGCCATGCCGTCCATCAAGATCATTTATCTCACCATGAATCCGGACATCGAACTGGCGGCTGAAGCGTTCCGTCACAAAGCTTCAGGCTATGTGCTAAAAACGTGTGCGGCGTCGGAACTCCTGGTGGCCGTTCGCGCTGTGCTGCGCGGAGGCACGTACCTCTCCCCGACGATCTCAAAAGAGTCTGTTGGCTTCCTGGTCCGCCAGGGCGATGAATGTATTGCCGAATCAGAACGCCTGACGGAGCGCCAGCGTGAAGTGCTTCAGCTTCTGGCTGAAGGAAAATCCATGAAAGAGGTGGGCGCCATACTGAACGTGGCAACCCGGACCGTGGCTTTTCACAAATATCGTATGATGGAGCAGCTGAAGCTCAGGACAAATGCCGAACTGGTACAGTTTGCGATGAAACACCACCTGGTTTCAGCTTAACCGCGTTAGAATACGAGTCTCACAAAATGCTGCACCCGGGCTTTGCTGCTTCAGGTTGCCCGGAAAGAAAGCGCACGGTTCGGACGCAAGAATTTTTGCCTGGTCAGATTCTGACCACGCATCTCCAAGCATCTGAAAGTGTTGATTTACAGTTCTGGGCTTTCAGCAGCTCATCGCTGATCCCGCCTACGGGGAGCAGTAATGCCAGCACCAAGAGTGATTCTGGTCGATGACAATCCTGAGTTCCTGGAGCGCACTCGAACTCTTTTGATGCAAGACTTTCACGTGATCGCCTCTTTTGATGATGGCCATGCCCTGATCGCCGCCTGGAGCGAATTGAAACCAGATATTGTGGTTTCAGATATTTCCATGCCTCCGCTCTCCGGTCTTGTCCTTGCCCGCAAGTTAACGGAACAGGGCTACTCCGGCCCAATCGTGTTTCTCACGATCCACAATGAGCGGGACTTTGTTACCGCGGCGCTGGCGGCCGGCGCATCAGGATATGTGCTGAAATCACATATGACGAGTGAGCTCATTCCCGCGCTGAATGCCGTGCTTTCCGGCGAAAAATTCTTTTCTGCGTCGCTATTGCACTGAAATTGCGGCACCCAAATTTTGCGGCGCTTTCAGCCACCCCCGGTAGTTTTAACAGTAGGCATCCGTATTGGGCGGATTATGCTTAAACATGATGTCTCCTCACCAAAGACCGGGTACGGAGCAGTATTCCAGAAGTTCTGAAGCTGTCACTGAAAAACCGCGGCTGCTTCTGGCGGATGACAATACCGCCGTCCTGAATCATGTTTCTGATTTTCTCGCAAAAGATTTCCATATCGTAGCCGCCGTCACTGACGGGGAATCCGCTCTACGCACCTACCATGAACGCCAGCCAGACTTGCTTATCCTGGACATTTCTATGGGAAAAGTCGGCGGCTTGGAAGTGGCTCGACTCCTGCGCGAGAGCGGGAGCCAGTCGCCCATCGTCTTTCTTACCGTCCATCAGGAGTCGGACTTTATCAGCGCCGCACTGACTGCGGGCGGATCAGCATACGTGGTGAAATCCCATCTGGCCAATGACCTGGTTCCTGCGATCCATGCCGCGTTGTCTGGAGAGCGGTTTATCTCTCCGTGCCTTTTGAATCACTTCTCATAAGGCCGCTGCCGCGGATTCCCGTGAACCAGCCAAACTTATTCAGGCGGTGGACTGACGGAAACCATGCCTGTTGAGGGTCCTCAACTCACACTCAGCACTCTCATGCTGGGCTGCTGCACTGCCGATGCTGATTTGCTCAGCTTGGCGGTAATGGTGCAGTTGCGGCCTTTGGCTTTTGCCTTGTAGAGCGCCTGGTCGGCCATGCGGAGCACTTCTGCCGGGGCAAGTTTGTCGCCGTTGGTTGCGGCCAGCCCAATGCTTACTGTTACGTTGGTTTGTTTCCTGGCACCGCGACCGATTCCGCTCTTCCCTTTTCTGCGCCGGTCCGCGCCGCGCACGGTGAAGACCGATTGCTCAATCACCCGCCGCATCCGGTCAAGGTAAACAAACACTTCCTCTGAAGATTTATTCGGGAACACTATGGCGAATTCTTCTCCGCCGTAGCGATAAGCTTTTCCGCCACCGGTAATGTGTGACAGCCTGGACGCCACGAGCCTCAACGCCTGATCGCCCGACTCATGGCCGTAACTGTCATTAAATTTTTTGAAGTGGTCAACATCCAGCATGGCGATGGAGTATGTATCGCCCAGTTTGAGCAGCGCTTCATTCAACGACCTGCGGCTGGGAAGCTGCGTCAGCTCGTCCAGGTACGCCATGGCGTAAGACGTTTCAATTAACGCCACGATCAGCGCCAGCCCACCGGCGGCGAAGTAAACTCCGTCCAGATGGCTTGTGCCCGCGGCGTGTAGCGCGATAAACGACGCTACAACGCTCCACAACAAGCTGCTTTCCACCGCTTTATAACGACGCAGCAGCAGGGCCGTCATCACGGTTATCGCCAGGATAAACGCCAGCAGCGCCGGCTGTGACAAGCGGCTCCACTGCGAGAATATCAGTGGGATAAATGCGCGCCTTAGCTGCGCGGCAATATGTGCCACGGCAGGCATGCACAGAATGGCGACGCTCATCACCTGCAAAGCCACCATCGCAAGGCGACGGCGGCCTGCGGGTGAAATAATTCCGCGCTCACGCAGGAACGCCAGCACCAGCAGGTTCAGCGGCAACAGGATGGCGATTGCGTTAGCTACGATCCTGGCGGAATCCACTGATAGACGTGGCATCACCCATGCGAAAGCGCTTTGCGCCAGAGCGATCACCAGCAGCGCAAAGAACAACCGGCTGCGCCGGAAAAATGCACTGACCGCCAGCCCGATACCGAAGACCGTTACGGGAAAAAACTTGACCAACGATGATTGCGGATCGGCCAGCACGCCTACGCGGATCAGAAGCGCGGAGAAAACCAAAAGAAGGCTTCCCGGCAGAGTCAGCCGGTACAAAATGGTGAATATTTTTCGATTGACCTTGATCACTGCGCCGCGCTCCCGGTTTGCAGATTGAAGGGGTGCCGAATGAAGCCGAGCTTTTGTTAAACCATTTGGTTACAGCAACTTACAGACAGACAATCCATAGCCTGATAGAAAACTATATAGAGACCGCGGCACTCCATAACAGATGCCAATAGTGCCATGGCCTATTTCTCTCCTTTATTAAACTCCTGGGTACCTTGTGCCGCTAAACCAGGTCCGCCAACCGCAACGCACCAGCCCAGATACGTGCGAAAACAACTTCCGCCATGTAGAATTCCCGCTGAGAATTTCAAGGCAATTTTTTGCAGAATGAGTCTGCACTATAACTGTCAGGCCTTGCCGCGCGGGACATTGCGCGGACCAGGCAGTGGCTGAATTTTCCCTGAGGTGAAAGTCGCATGAAATACGCTGCAGAGTTGTTTGGCACATTTGTTCTGGTCTTCGCCGGGTTGACCACAGCCGTGATCGCTGGCGGAAAAGTTGGCAATGTGGGCGTTGCCATGGCCTTTGGGCTCTCTCTGCTGGCCATGGCATTTGCCGTGGGCCCAATTTCCGGCTGCCACATCAATCCCGCCGTCACTCTGGGGATGTTGGTCAGCCGCCGCATGGGGATCAAAGAAGCGGCCGGCTACTGGGTGGCCCAGTGCGTGGGCGCGATTATCGCCTCCGCCATAGTGCTGTTTATAGCGAGCGGTGCGCCGGGCGGCTCCATTGCATCATTGGCTGGCGCGGCCAATGGTTTTGGCGAGCATTCTCCCGCCAACTATTCCATGGCAGCCGCTTTTGTGGCGGAAATGTTTCTTACCTCCCTGCTGGTGTTTACGGTCCTTGGCGCCACAGATGATCGGGCCCCGGCGGGGTTTGCCGCAATCCCTATCGGCCTGATCCTCACAGTTATTATTCTCGCCGGCATCCCGGTCACCAATGGATCGTTTAATCCTGCCCGCAGCATTGGACCCGCGGTGCTGGTGGGCGGATGGGCCATACAGCAACTTTGGCTGTTCATTGTGGCGCCGATGTGCGGCGGCGTTCTCGCCGCTGTGCTTTATAAGACCATCCGCGTGCCGGGCCCGCTCATCTCTGCCAAGCAGGCGGAGCAGGCACTGCCCAGCCATCGTGCTGAACGTCGCCAAAACAGCAAATAAAATGTCCGGCGCGGGGTTGGTCCCGCTCCGCGCCCATGTCTTCCCAGACGGTAGAGCGCGGCACGGCTGCCGTCTGAGTAAGAAAAGGTAGCCTTCCCAAGGCGAAGCGGGAGCGAGCAGCTAGCAATTAGCCATTAGCAATTAGCCTTTGTATCTGGGTACGCCCATGGTTATGGCGCGCAGCGCGCAGAAGAATAACTCTGTGGCGCACCTACGGCGCTCGAGTTTCATTTTGCAGCCTACGTTCCACGAAACTAGAAAAGCTAATGCAGAGTGAGTTGTCGGGCCGAGTTGTTTTGCGACATTGCGCGAAAATGCGCTCCAACGGTCATCTAATCCAATCATCGGCCAACTGCATTGCTACGCATTTTTTGTCTTGTCTCAACAGATAAAGGCTCGTTGGTGATGGCATCGAACTGTTGGAAACCCAAGAGAAGAATCCGCCCAAGATTCTGTCCGGTACCGAATCCGTAGGTGTTGCATTCTTTGAATCTCTGCATACCAACTCGAAGAGGTTCCACACACCGAGTTTGTGGGGGTAGTTTTTGGGCAGCGCAACAATTGCAAAATCAGCACCACAGTGCAAATACATGTGACACTTCAGGATGTCGCGGAGAATTTTCTCTTGATTCGTTTTCTCGATTTCAACAGCTATGGTGCGCCCAGCATATTCGAAGGCGAAATCCAATTCTTGGGGAACCCCCAAGGGAAGCGGAAAATCAACGGACAATGCCCCAAGGGCAACGATGCTCTTTTCCAGGGCCTTATCCAGGTCGGACATCATCTGCCCTGGGTTTCGCGAAGGATCTGCGACGCTGAGAACATAATCAACCCTCTTAAGATGCCCTAGGAGTGTCGACAAGAAATCATGCGCTATACCGTCCTTCGGGTACGTTTCGAAGTTTCCAAGGAAAGCTGGAAATGTGACCATGATGTATCTCGACCAATCTGAATCATAGGCAGTCAAATGCGATTTGTCTGTTGCCTTTTGATGGTGATCAGAATACCGGGAATTTCAAAGCCCAAGGAAATTTTTTGTGGATGTGCCGCACCTACGGCGCTCGAAGTCATTTTTCCCGTTTACCCGCCCTTCCGGCTTCCTGCCCAAAACGCGCAAAAGCGGCGCGTTCCGGGGCCCGTTCGCATGCGCTCGCCTTCAGCGCGGGCTAATCTGTGGGCGCGCCTCCGGCGCTTCCCTGCCTACATGGTATCGAAACCATGTACACCTCGACCTCAAGAAACCCATCTTGCGGTGGCAGGGCAAGCCCTCTATCTATCAGCCCACCCAAAATACACCTTCGCAATCTAACCATAGCTTTTTCACAAAGCCCTTGTGACGAAAGGGATGGTACCAATGAAGTCCCATAATGGGAAGCAACATAATATTTTTTAGTTTACTTAGATCATATCTATCAAGGCAAAGCCTACAATGTAGACAAACTCAGTAGTTAAATGTTCGTTCACTATCTCACTATAGCTTCACAACCTGAAATAACCAGGCTGAAGAAGTAGCTGCATACCAGCATGCAGAAAGCAAAGGCTTGGCGGGCGTGGTGTATGCATCAGATCGCAACTCTAGAAAGCATCCAAGGAAAAAGGACCTCCTCTATGTATAGAAAATTTCTCTTTCTACTGCTGGCAATAGCCATACTATCAGTGCATGCCAGCGCCCAAGCTACCACGACCCAATGTACTTCTGTCTCCGTTCCAGCGGGATGGGTATCCGTTAGCTATTCGACGAACTCAGGCTGCGGCGTCGGAACCAACAACCAGAGAACGATTGAACAGATTTCAACCTTGTCCACGGGAGCCAGTGTAGGAGCGTGCAACGACGGCCTGCCAATTCCCTCGGGATGGGTGATTACCGGGTTTCCAGCTAGCTCCGTCTGCGGCTCCAACACCGCGGAAAGCCTCTTCAACATCAACGGCGAGTCATCCGGATTCTCCGTAAATAATGTGTGCTTTCAATCGACCATTCCTGCCTTCTGGGTGATCACCGACACGCCAACAATCAGCGCTTGCGGAAGCGGTACAGGAACTGGCCGCAACATCCTGAATGTGGCGAATTTACCCACGGGGATCCAGGAGACCGTGTGCCGCATCAGTACCGTTCCGTCAGGCTGGTCTGTGATCAGCACGGGCAGCAATTCAACGTGCGGAGGATCCAGCGGCAGCGGGTATGAAGTGATTCAAAATAATAACGTGCCGCCGCCGCAGCCGATCCATGCGACCATGCAGAGCGACGGGAATTTTGTTGTCTTTAATTCTTCCGGCTCGGCAGTGTTTTCAACAGGAACGGCCGGCACCGGCGCAGTGATCATTCGAGTACAGGATGATGGCAATCTTGTGCTCTATAAATTCATATGGCAGGCAGGCACCTATGCAACCCCAGCTCCGGGCCCATTCCCGCCACAAACCTGTAAGATTGGTACCCTTCTCCATGCCCCGCAGTTCATGTTTGGCGGCCAGTGTATTGTTTCACCCAGCGGACAATACATGTTCTATGTTGACCCCAGCGGGCTTACCTTTATCTACGACATCGCACATTCTACTGGAACCTGGGCAGCGCCAGGAACCGGAGGAAACGCAGGCGACTATGTCCTCCTTCAGACGAACGGCAACCTGGTTGTCTACAACTCGGCTGGTACGATAGGTTTGTGGAACAGCGTAACGACAGGCTCCGGCGCTGATCTGCTCAACATGGAAAACGATGGACGAATCATTCTCTATGCCCCTGTCTGGAATGCAGGTACTTCACGGGGATGGGACACTAACAGCTATCCCCACCCGGCATGCGACGTCGGGCCTGGAACAGGATCGACCGGAGTACTGGGTGTAGGCCAATGTTTTGTTTCACCGAATGGAAGGTATGAGCTATTGATGCAGGATAACGATCACGTAGTGCTTTATGACCAATCCGTGAGCCCGCCGGCAATTCTGTGGACGAGCTAACTCTTCAGCGTTCACAACTAACAAAGGCAAGCTCGCGTGTGGAGTATGCGCGGGCTTGCTTTCCGTCAGTTCCAGCATGCCAGCCACCTCGCAAAAAGCAACTCATGACTATGCGGGAAGCGGCTCCCGCTGCACCTCTATGGATACCCAATGTGTCCGAAAGCATTGATTCTGGACTCAGCCATCCCTGAAGGGGACTAATCGGGCGGGACTGGAGTTTCTCCCTGATGCAGCCTGTTGAAGGATGCATCCTCGGGGTGCTTCCACTCCCATCCCAATGCGCGAAAACCGCGCGCGTTGGGGACCCCGACCCGGGACGCCACCAATACGGCCCAAGATGTCCTGTTTCCCGCCCGAGGACTGGCCGAAAATCCCATTGACTGCCGTATTTTTTTCGCCGATAATGCAAGGCGAAAGACCGAGAGCGGCATCGGCGGGAAAAACCCTTGAACACCCGGAAAGGCCAGCAACCCTGCAGTCTGCGGGCCATCGTTGGGTCCACAGTTACCGCGGCCTCATGTGGTTTGAATCAGCCCCTTAAAGTTGCGGGCTTTCGTGTGTTCAAACCGATCCCAATACAAGCACTTAGCAATTAGCCATTGGCAATTAGCTGTTGGGCTCTTAGCTATTGGCTGTTGGCTTTGTGATCCAGCAGGAGATTTGATCGCCAGCTACCGCCAGGCAGCAGCGGAGCCGGTCCCTCACCCTGCGGTCTCACCAAAGGCTCGACCTCGGGATTCGGGATGGCATGTCGTGGGGGATAGGTGTTACTGGAATCGGATGCAGTGCAGATGAGGCTGTCTGGGAAGAACTCCCTGATGCGGCATGTTAAAGGATGCATTCTCGGGGTCCTTCCACTCGCCCGAACTCCTCCGTCGTCCGGACTCGGTCAGGATGACAGGGTTATTGGGCATGGGTGACGTTGGAAGCCTGGTTGGGATAAGGGATGGCTACCGCGAAGTAGCAGCGGAGCAGATCCTTCACCTGCGGTCTCACCAAGGTTCGACCTCGGGATTCAGGATGGCATGTCGTAGGGGAGGCTGGGTTCACTTTGAGAGCTGCTATCGGCAGGTTGGCATTCACTATCTGGCTTTATATAAGGAGCAGGCCGTGAGCAAAGAAGAAATCCTTGAAGCAATCAAGAAGATGGCTGAAGAGCTGGGCCGCGCGCCGAGCCTGCCGGAGCTGAGAGACAGGAGCGGGATCAGTCCGCGGCAGGTCAGGAGAAATTTTTTATCGTACACGGGCGCGCTCAAAGCATGCGGCCTGGAAAGAGGAGGCGCCGGATACACGACGCCGATGGATGCCCTGTTTAAAGACTGGGCGGAGCTCACGCGGAAGCTGGGCAGGGTGCCGAAGATTGGCGAGTACGAGATGTACGCAAAGTACAGCGCCAAGCCACTGCTTACGCGGTTTGGGACATGGGGCGATGTCCCGGCTGGGCTGCTGTTTGCCGCAGAACAGCAGGGCTGGGAAGGCGGATGGGAAGACGTACTGGAGGTGGCGCGCGTCCATTTACGGGACGCGGGGAAGGCGGTAAGGAGGTCAAGGACGGCCAACAGGACGCCAAACCAGCCCAAGATCATGAGAGACCGTCCAACCTATGGGCCTCCGCTGATGAAGGTGCCGCTAGTGGGCCGACCAATGAGCAGGGCGTGCTGTTTCTGTTTGGATCAATTGCCGAAGACCTGGGATTTGTGGTGACTCGAGTCCAGATCGCGTTCCCTGACTGCGAAGCCATGCGCGAGGTTGCGCCCGGCGTATGGCAGCCGGTGGACATTGAACTGGAGCAATACAGCCGGAATTTTGTTTCACACATGCACGATCCCAACAAATGCGATTTGATTGTGTGCTGGGAACATAACTGGCCGGAGTGTCCGATTGAAGTAATTGAGCTGAAGACGGAGTTTGAACGGCTGCAGAGAGAGGGCAGGAGACGTTCGCCGCAGATTGACGCAGATGAGCGCTGATGAGGAAAATCGGAAAAAACTTAACCACAAAGGACACGAAGGAACACAGAGGAAGATCGGGAGATCGCGGGTGATCTGGTGATCTGGTGATCGGCAAAACAACACCTACCACGGAGACACGGAGAAGGGAGGAGAAAAAGGCTTGCCGCGGATTTACGCGGATGAACGCGGATCAGGAAACCGGAAAAACCTTTAACCACAAAGGACACGAAGGAACACAGACGAAGATCGGGAGATCGCGCGTGATCGGGTGATCGGAAAATTCAAAATCGGAAATCGCCAGCCCCCGTGGTGGCAAGTCGCTGTGGAACCATTTAATATGTCCTGCGACCAAAAGTTACAAGCTCTTGCAGACCAGCTGCTGGATATGAGGTGGAGCAAATGAAGAAACAAATCAACGTGACCGTGAATGGCGTGACGCACCAGAACGAAATTGAGCCGCGCCTGCTGCTGGTGCAGTACATACGCGACGTGCTGAACCTGACCGGCACACACGTGGGATGCGAAACCTCTTTGTGCGGCGCATGCACGGTGATGGTTGACGGGCAGGCCGTGAAGAGCTGCACGATGCTGGCGGCGCAGGCGGACGGATCGACGGTGACGACGATTGAAGGGCTGGCGCAGGGCGGCGAGCTGCATCCGGTGCAGAACGGTTTCTGGGAACATCATGGGCTGCAATGCGGATACTGCACGCCGGGAATGATCATGGCGGCAGCGCAGATTCTGCAGCGCAATCCTGATCCCACGGATGAAGAGATACGGCACGGGCTGGAAGGAAATCTGTGCCGGTGTACTGGATACCAGAACATTGTGCAGGCGGTGCAGTGCGCGGCTAAGAAGATGAAATCGAAGAGCGTGGCGCGGTAGAGGAGGGTTCACCGCGGAGACGCGGAGAAAAGCAACTGCTTACCGCGGATTAACACGGATAAACGCGGATTAGGAAAACGGAAAAAGCTTGAACCACAAAGGGCACTAAGGAACACAAAGGTGGATCAGGTGATCGGAAAAGCAAAGGCATACCACGGCTTAACACGGATAAGCAGGGATTAGGAAAAGCGGCCATGATTGAAATCCGAGCTTAAGAACCAAGAACCAAGAGCCAAAAGCTAATGGCCAGCAGCTAGCAGCTAGTCGAGAGCGACGGGAAACTTAAAGAGGCGATATATGGAAAAGACAGTTGGCAAACCAATCAAGCGCACGGAAGATCCCCGGCTGATTCAGGGGCTGGCGCATTACGTTGACGACATTCGCCTGCCGGACACGCTGCATGCGGCGTTTCTGCGCTCCATTTATGCGCACGCTCGGATCAAGAGCATTGACACCACGGCGGCGCAGAAGCTGCCTGGAGTGGTGGCCGTCTATACGGGTAAAGACACAGCCAAGATTGGGCCGGTGCCGTGCGCGGCGGCGTTGCCGGACTTGAAGGTGCCGGACCATCGTCCGTTGGCGGGCAACAAAGTTTATTTTGTGGGGCATCCGGTGGCGGTGGTGGTGGCGGAAACAAAATCTGCCGCGCGTGACGCCGTGGACCTGATTGAAGTTGACTATGAAGAGCTGCCGGTGGCGCTGGATGAAGAAAAAGCCGCGGACGCAAAGAGCGCGGTGATCCATGAGCAGTTTGGCACGAACGTGGCTTACAAGCTGACGGCGGGCGAGGGCGATATTGAAGCGGCGCTGAAGAGTGCGGACAAAGTGGTGAAGCAGAGAATCCTGCACAAACGCCTGGCGCCGATTGCGATGGAACCGCGCGGCGTGCTGGCGAGATATTTTCCGGGCGAGCAGGAGCTGACGCTGTGGACGTCGACACAGATACCGCATTTGTGCAGGACGCAAGTGGCGATCATGATTGGCATGCCGGAAAACAAGCTGCGGCTGATTACGCCGGAGGTCGGCGGCGGCTTTGGCTCAAAGCTCAACGTGTATGCGGAAGAAGCGCTGATGGGATGGATTTCCATGCAGCTCAATCGTCCGGTGAAATGGATTGAAGGCCGCCGCGAAAATATGCAAGCAACGATCCATGGGCGCGGGCAGACTGGGTACATTGAGATTGGCTTCAAGAAAGACGGCACGCTTACCGGTCTGCGCTACAACGTGTTTGCCGATATGGGATCGTACTTCCAACTGCTGACGCCGGCGATTCCGACGCTGACCGGGCTGATGCTTTCTGGCTGCTACAAAATTCCGGCGATCCAGATTAACGTGACCGGCGTGTTTACGAACAAGATGTCAACCGATGCTTACCGCGGCGCGGGACGGCCGGAAGCAACATATGTAGTGGAGCGCGCGCTCGACCTTGTAGCTGCGGAGTTGGGGATGGATCCGGTAGAAGTGCGGCGAAAGAATTTTCCGCAGCCGAATGAATTCCCTTTCAAGACCGCAACCGGACTTTTTTATGACAGCGGCAATTATCAAGGCGCGCTGGATAAAGCGCTGAAGATGGCGGATTACAAGAAGCTTCGTGAAGAGCAGAAAGCCGCGCGCAAAGATGGCCGCATTATGGGGATTGGCGTATCGACCTATGTGGAGATCTGCGCGCTTGGGCCTTCTTCTGCAATGCCGGCGGGCGGCTGGGAAAGCGCAACTGTCCGTGTGGAGCCGACGGGAAAAGTTACGGTGCTGACAGGAGCTTCTCCGCACGGCCAGGGCGAGGAGACTTCTTTTGCGCAAATCGCCGCGGACGAACTGGGCGTGGCAGTGAATGACGTGACGGTGATCCACGGTGATACCGCCATCGTGCAGTACGGCATTGGCACGTTTGGCAGCCGCGGGCTTGCAGTAGGCGGAGTCGCGGTGTATATGGCGATCCAAAAGCTGAAAGACAAGGCCAGCAAGATTGCGGCGCACGTGTTGCAGTGCGAGAAGGCGAGTTTCGTTGACGGAAAATTTTGCGCCGATGGGAAAGCCAAGGGCGAAGTGGGCGCGCCGTCGATGCCGGTGGGACAGGCTCCCGCAGCGGCTTTGCCGGAGCCGAATACAAGCGGAAAAACTTTGACGATGATGGATATCGCGTTGGAAGCGCACGTCGCCAAAAACCTGCCTGCGGACATGGAGCCCGGACTTTCCGCCACGGCTTTTTACGAGCCGAAGAACTTTACGTTCCCGTTCGGCACGCATATTGCAGTGGTGGATATTGACCCCGACACCGGCGAAATCCATTTCCAGCGTTACGTCGCGGTCGATGATTGCGGCAAGCAGATCAATCCCATGCTTGTGGCTGGGCAGGTCCACGGAGGAATTGTTCAGTCGATCGGCCAGGCCATGTTTGAAGAAGTTGTGTACGACGAGACCGGCCAGCTCGTCACCGGCACGCTGATGGATTACGCTCTGCCCAAAGCTGTGATGATCCCACATCTTGAGCTTGATCACACAGAAACGCCGTCGCCGGTGAATCCTCTTGGGGCAAAAGGGGTAGGTGAGGCTGGGACAATCGGAGCGACACCGGCAATCGTGGCCGCAATCGTTGATGCGCTCTCGCCTTACGGGGTTCGCCACATCGATATGCCCATCAAGCCGGAAGTCGTCTGGCAGCTCATCAAAAACGGTCCTAAAAAGAATTCAGCAGGCGCCGCGTAAGCGCAGGAGACTCACATGATCCCAGCAAGTTTTGATTACATCGCCGCCAAGTCCCTCGACGAAGCACTCTCGCTCCTGGCCAAGCACAAAGATGACGCCAAGATTCTGGCTGGCGGACACAGCCTGCTCCCCGCCATGAAGCTGCGTCTCATGCAGCCCAAAGTTCTCATCGATCTCGGCCGCATCCGCGACCTCTCCTATATAAAGGAAGATGGCGGACAAATTCGGATCGGCGCCATGACCACGCACTTCCAGGTTGAAATCTCCGATCTCCTGCGCCGCTCCTGCCCGCTGCTCCCTGAAACCGCCAGCCACCTGGGCGATATGCAGGTGCGCAACAAAGGCACCATCGGCGGAAGCCTTGCTCACTCCGATCCCGCGGCTGACTGGCCTGCCGCCATCCTCGCGCTCGACGCAGAGCTTGTCGCCACCAGCGCCAAGGGTGACCGCGTAATCAAAGCCGCTGACTTCTTCGTAGAAATGCTCACCACTTCCCTGCAGCCTGGTGAAATTCTGCGCGAAATCCGCATTCCTGCCGCTAAAGGCAAACTCGCGCAGGCTTATGTCAAGGTTCGTCATCCAGCTTCTGGATTTGCGGTCGTCGGCGTCGCCGTCAATCTCTCCATCGACGGAGGCAAGTGCCAATCGGCTGCCATCGGAATCACCGGTGTCTCTCCCAAGGCGTACCGTGCGAGCAAAGTTGAAGGCGCGCTGAAAGGCAATGCGCTCGATGCCAAGACTCTCAGCGCCGCTTGCGCCCACGCTGCCGCTGGAGTCGATGTCAATTCCGATCTCTACGCTTCAGCCGAGTACCGCAAGCAACTGGCAAGTGTCTATACGCGCCGTGCGATTGAAATGGCGGCAAGCAGAGCAAAATAAAACGTATTAACCACAAAGGCGCTAAGGAGCACGAACGAACCCAACGAATCACAAAACTCCCTCAGTGATCCTCTGTGTCCTCCGTGGTAAAAGTTTTTTGTTTTTGTAAAGCTGTTAACCACAAAGAACACAAGCCAGCACGATGGAATCGCAAGATCAAAACTCCTTCGTGATCCTTTGTGTTTAAAAATTTCCCATGAAGATTGAAGGCACTCAGAAAATCGCCGCACCGCGTGAACGCATCTTTGCCGCGCTGATCGATCCTGCCATCTTGCAAAGGTGCATCCCTGGCTGTGAGCAGATGGAAAAAACCGGGGACAATCAATACAAAGCCAAGCTCACCGCTGGAGTCGGCCCTGTGAAAGGCGTTTTTACCGCCACGGTCTCGCTTCAGGATATCGTCGCACCGGAGCACTACAAACTCGTCGTCGAGGGCAAAGGCCAGCCGGGATTCGTAAAAGGCTCCGGCGAACTTAATTTAAAAGACGCTGATGGCGCAACTGAAATCCAGTACACAGGAGACGTCAACATCGGCGGCCTTATCGCCAGCGTTGGCCAGCGCATGATTCAAGCCACAGCCAACATGCTTGCCGCGCGCTTCTTCAAGGCCCTGGAAGCCGAAACCGCCTCAACCAATCCTGCCTCTTCCACCGGAACCTGAGCACAGTTCAGCCCTGGCAGAGTGCGAGGAATGCAGCATTGCTTCATTTCCCCGCGCCTCCGCAGTGTGATTCTGGTTTTTCCCGATCACCCAATCACCGGGGCGCCCGACACGCGCAGTTTTCGCGTGTTGGGGTGGGATCATGGCGATCACCCGATCTACCTTTGCGTTCCTCTGCGGCCTTTGCGGTAAAAGGTTTTCCACTTTCGGCGACGTTTGGCAATTTTGGCATTTCTAGCAATGTTCCTGATCCGCGTTTATTCGTGTCAGTCCGCGGTAAGGTTTTTGGTTTTCTCCGCTCCTCCGTGGTGAAAATTCCGTCTTTTTGTAGGGCTAGCCGCCACTCTTCCCCGCTCCATTCTCTTCCAGTCTTGCCCGTCTCCGCACTTCCGTCACGCTCTGCTCCACCAAAAGTTCCCCATCGCGGAACACGGGCTTCAGCCTGTCTTCCGGATCTTCCACTCCCCGGCGCGCCCGCACCGTGCTCCACTTGCCATCTTTCAAGTACAGGGCCAGCCGCCCACGTTTTGAAGCTTTGTCGTGTCCTTCCACAGGATCTTTAAACACGTCGCGGTCTTCGCCATCCACCGTCACGTTGGAACATTTGAAAGCAAACTGCTGCGTATCGCGATTCAGTTGTTGCAACAGTGCGCCACCCATGCCAAACGTAATGTTGTCCGCCGACCATCCAGCGCGATTCATCGCCGTAATCGCGTCCTGAATCGTCCAGTAATTCACGCCATCGCCCTGGATCACGCGTATCTTCGGGTTCAACACGCGATAGCCCTTCGCATTCGTCTCATAGCCAAACTTCGCGCCCAGAATGTCCAGCACCTTCAGCACCACCTCGCGCGGCTTGCCTGAATCAGGCCGCACCACCAGCGTTCCCTGCCGATGTTCAATTTTTTCGCGTAGCAGCGTGCCCCAGAGTTTTTCACACGCTTCATAAACGTTATAGGAATCGCTCACTACGGCCACTAAGCCCTGCGGAAATTGTGTGAGCATATTTTCATAGGCTTGGTCTTCATTTTCGCGGCCCCACGCGGTAATCGTCGAATGCTCCGCCGCCGGAATGCTGAATCCTTCCATCTCTTGCGACTGATAAAACTCCTGCAGCACGCGGATGCCCGCCACCGTATCCGTGCCTTTAAAGTTGATCAGGTGCGCCGCCGCGCCAATGCCGGCCGTCTCCTCGCTTGAGACGCCTCGATAACCGAAATCATGCAGTTTGAAATCGATCAACGACGGATCGCCCGAGCGATGCAGCGCATCCAGGATCACCTTACGTATCCCTCGTGAAAGCGTCGCTACCGTGATCGGGTACCACACCTTCAGCAGCAGAGTCTCAAGATAATTCGTCAGCCAGTAGCAGGCAGGGTCGGTATTTTCAATCGTCATCAGTACGTTCTGCACACCCACTGAACTGCCTTCCGGCACGGCCTTAATCTCTACCGGCAATCTTCCGCCCAGATCACGAACAATATGCATCCATCCTTCAACGTTGAACATGCCAGGCCGAATGTGGCGATCAACGAAGTCCCGTGCTTCCCCCACGTCTTCTTCCGTCACCACGGTGCCGCACAAATATCTCAGCAGGTAATATTGCAGGCCAAAGAAAACCGTCTGGGAAAACATTCCGCCGCGCGACTCCAGATAGCTGTAAACGTACTGCGTCCCCGGCGGATACTGCTTCCAGTGCGTGAACTTATAGCTGTCGGTTTGCAGGACCAGGTTTCCAGATAAATGGGTTCTCGATAAAATGTCGCGTTGCTCTGTCTTGGGCATGAGTGTGCATGGTCTCATGCAAGGTGAGTTTGAGGCAATCGTGGCATGGTGCCCGACAGTCGATCATTCCGTGTTGCCGATAGGTCGATAGTGTCCTAGCTAGGTTTAGAACTACTCATAATTCGGCAAAATGACAGAAAAGGCGTTTATTAGAATATATATTGCGCTGCTCTCCGAGCTTTTAATTTGCATCGACATCTGCGTTCGCGGGTGCTACATTCTTCTCACAAGAAAGCTTTAGCCGGACGACGCCTGCCGCATGAGCACGTCGAACAAGACATTTCCGCATCGGCTCATGCGTTGCTCAGGTTACCAGTGCCCGCGGCAATCTGCAGAAGATGGTAGCCGTTTTCTGCCGCGTCGGGTAAGGGTAATTCCAGTCGACTGAGCTAGCTCTCGCTTTGGGAGAAACACCATGGATGACAGTCGGCAGGGCGGAGGTCATTCCGCCGCAGCCGCCGCGCTGGGATTTTACTATCAAGCGTTCTTTGCGCTGCTTACGCTACTCGGACAGAACACCGATAATGCAGCAGTGGCGATCGAGCAGCTCGATGACGTAGAACTGAAGGCCGATGGTCACACGCTTTTGTACCAGCTGAAGCATTCGATGATTTCAGAGCCGCCGGCGATCAGCGTTAAATCTAAGTCTCTCTGGCGTACGATGAAGGCCTGGATCGATATTCTGCCGGCAGTGACGCTATCCGAAACTACCTTTCACCTCGTCGCCGTTGGCAGCATTTCGCCCGATAGCTCGCTTAACGCTCTGAGGGATAGCGATGCAGATCGTGCGGAACTCGTTGCGGTAATTTTAGAAGAAGCGCAGCGGGTGATTGACAGTCGCGCTGCTGCTGAGAAATCCAAGAATCCGCTGCCGTACGCAGATCGTGTGGATGGTTGCCGCGCCTTTATCGCACTCTCAGGAGCGGAGCGGCTGAACCTAATGCGCCGCGTGAAGATCCAGCTTCACAGCCCAAATATCGCTGCGATTGAGGATCTTGTTGCCGACCATTTGAAAATACTCCCCGCCGAGCAGCGGCCGAAGGTAGCGCAGCGCTTGATCGAATGGTGGGATCGCCAGATTGTTTACTCCCTCTGCAACAAGCGGCAACGTGTCATATCGAGAGCTGAGTTGCAGCATCAGGTAAGTGCCATCGTGGCAGACATTCAGCAGGGAAAGCTATTGGCGGAATTCGAAACCGTGAGCCCGCCTGATGATTACCAGCCGGACAGCTTACTCGCTCGTCAGATCAAGCTCGTTGACGGTACGCCGTCCGACCATTCAAAAGCCATTCGAGAGGAGTGGAAGGCCCGCGAACAACGCTCGAAATGGCTTAACAGTAACCCCGCCATGGGGCCGGTTATCAATGAGTATGACAGCATACTGGAAGAACACTGGTCAGATCGCCATAAGCAGATGTCGGAGCGCTGCGCCGAACTTGAGCACAAGGAGAAATGCGCGTCCGGATTGAAGATACTGCGCTGGACACACGAAGAAGCCCCCAACGTGGTGCGTCCAATTGCCGAGGGTTGGAACGCCGCCTATTACGTCCGCGGCAGTTATCAAGTGCTTGCGATTAGCCTGCAAGTTGGCTGGCATCCAGAGTACAGGAAGCTTCTTGGGGAGAATGGATGACTGCCCACGATATCTACTCCGAGACTAACCCCGCATTTTGTGCATACGCTTTGGCTGCCTTCATAAAAACATACCTTTCCATAAATGCGAACGGGCCGGAAGTTCCAGTTGCCTATCTCTCACTGCCTCTTGCCTTATCCGGCGACTTCGACAGCGCCTTCTTGGGAACAAACAAGAATACCGGTTTACTCGAGTGGTTGGAGCGCAGTCCGCAAGTGCAAATCGGTCTCGCCGAACGCGTCAACGGCTCTATAGATATTGTCACAGAGGCGATTCGCTTCGGATGCTTTACGCGTGTCCTGAAGTTTGGTGAGGGTGCCCGCCTTGGTATCGGTGATAGGAAAATCAAAACAAGCGTGGCGAAAGCCCTAGGTGAAGAGCCGGGCCAGGTGCTTAAGCGCGCCGCTCGGCTTGGCTATTGGTTCGCAAAAGCGGGGTCGACTCGCGCGGTCTTCCACATGATGGGGTTCACAGTATGATTCGCTGGAACATTGATAACATTTTTTTTCTTGGAACATCCGGCCAGCGGCGCGATGTGAAACTCGAATCCGATGCCGTTAACATAATTACTGGCGCATCAGGCACCGGGAAGTCAACGTTGATCAAGGCAATCGATTATTGCCTTGGCTCGAACACGTGCGAACTTCCCGTACACGTGCGTAGGCGCAGCGTAGCTGTCGGGGTCAAGTGGATAGCCGGAGATGCGGAGATGATAGTGGGCCGCATCATTCCGCCTGTAGGCCAACGTGCTAGTACGCACATGTTCGTGGTGGCCGGCCGCAATCTACCCTTGCCGAGGAATCTAGATGACTTCGACGGTGCGACCACAATTGAGGCGGCTAAATCTTTTATTGAGCGGGCGTTTGGTATCGGCGACTTGGCGGGCGAACCAAATGAGGAGGGCGAAGAACGAGGACGCGCCACCTTACGCCATGTGACTCCATACCTTTTTGTCACGAAGGAAGTCATCTACAGCGAGTCGGTCCTACTCCACGGGTTGGAGAAGGCCGACAAGGCCCACGACATTGTCGCAGCCATACCCTATTTCCTACGTGCGACGGACGAAGCTAGCGGCGTCGACGAGCGGAAGCTACGCAGGCTGCAGCGGGTACTCGAAAGAGAAAGAGCACGTGAGCGCTCGCGGGCAGCATCTGATAGTGCACTCAAGCAGCGCGCATTTGGTCTAGTAGCGGAGGCTGTCCGAATAGGGATATCTGCCGCATTATCTGAACAGGCTTCCGAAGCAGACTTGCTGGCGCACCTAAGAACGATTTCAGATACCCAACTCCAAGCCAACTCCTACCCGGCTGAGGGTGAACTTGGAACACTACATACCCGCCGGCGCGAAATTTTGGAAGCCGTAGGTATAGCGCGCCGTCAATTACAAGCGACGCGAGACGCTGTTCGGGAAGCAACAGGTTTCGAGGGCGCAGTCACGCGCCAGCGCGACAAGTTGATGTTAGCCGAACATCTCCACCTCCAAGATATTTCGGAAGTTTGCCCTGTTTGTCAGGCTCCTTCGGAGCTTGGACGGGAAGCAGCACGGGCATTGCAGTCCACCCTGCGTACCGTGCGAGCGGAGAGTGCGGCGGTTGAAAGAGTGAAGCCGAGACTAGTTGAGCATGACCGGACTCTCGACGAGGCAATTACCGCGCTCAATGGTGAGTTACGCCGGGTAGACGACCAGATCCAAAGTTGGCTTCGTCAGAGCGCGGAAACGCGGCAACTTGCTAACATTGCGCAACTCCGAGCGCATCTGTTAGGCCGGATCTCCTTTTTCCTTGAGACTAGCGCAGACGAGCCGCGCCAAGTTTCGCGAGACTTGACCGTGCTCAGGGCGGAGATTGCTGAGCTTGAGGCGCGCGTTGATCGCGAATCCAAGGCGATCAAAGTCCACCGGGCAGAGATGAAGATTTCGCAGTTTGCGTCTGAGGCATTCGCTGTCTTGCCAACTGTCGCTCCGTGCGTCGGTGCCGAACTCGCTTTCTCCTCTCACGTGCCCGAAGTTGCGGTTATCGAAGCCGGGAGTCAGGCAGTTCTGCGGATGCCTGATGTGGGTTCGGATCAAAACTACCTGGCCGTGCACATTGCATTATCATTTGCGCTGCAGCGCTACTTCGAAACAGTCGAGGCACCCGTACCTGGGCTGCTCATACTGGATCAAGTGAGTCGGCCATATTTCCCGACACGCGGTGAGGACGAGGATGAAACTGAAATTGTGGGCCGCGAAGAGGATGAGGACATGCAAGCGATGCGCAAGCATATCGACTTCCTTTTCACCGAAACCGCACGGCGATCGGGCTTGCAGGTTCTGCTTATTGAGCACGCATATTTTGCTGATGATGCGCGCTATGTAGCCGCTACCCGGGAGCGTTGGAACCGCGCTTCAGGCAAAGCGCTAATCCCGCTGGACTGGCCCGTGCGCGCCGACGTATAAGCGCCGCCGATTAAGCGCTGTAAACATACTGCAAACCTGCTTCGAGTGCATGAAGTTGCACTTCAGTTTACAGAACAAGGAGTTAATGATGGGCAGCATTAGGCGCAGCGAATAAAACGCCAGCAGCGCGCCAGGCCATGGTCACAAGACAGCAATGTGGGAATTCAGCCAGTGAAACGGCGGCACAAAAATCGGGGCTATGAGTACCGGCTAAAAATCCTTCCTATACCTTCCATCCACGCCAAAGCCGCCGTTCTGGTTGCGCGTTCCGCTCACGGACCATTTTGGATTGAACTTGTACTCAATCTGTATTGCCTGCCGTTGCGTCGATGTAATGTCAGTGGCAAATGTCACCAGCAGGTTGCTGGTAACGCGCTGCTGGATTGCGACGCGCGCCCCGGGGTTCTGTCCGTTGTCGGTTCCCAAGCCGGGGTCGATCTGCAACTGTGACACGCCGGCCAGCTTGGCGATCTTGCCGCTTACCTGGCTGCTGATGCCCGATGCCAGCAGTGATTGCGCGCCCAGCGAACTCGTCGGGCTTGGGCTTGGATTGGCCGCCGCTGACTCCACGGTCTTCCCCGTCGCGATCAGGTTAATAATGTCCACCGGCGGCAATGCAGGATCGGACGTGTACGTTGTTTGCAGGCGTTCCACCGGTCCATTCAACGCCAGCGTGATGTTGTATTCGTCAATCCTGGTTTTTACCTGGATGTTCAGCACCGGCTCTGTGCGTACGGGGTTCAGGAAATCGATTGTTCCGTGGTCCACCTGATAGCGGTTCCCGGCCAGAAAGAATTCGCCGCCTGTCAGGTTGCTGCGCCCCAGAATCACAGGATCAGCGGCCGTGCCCACCACGCGTAAATTCGCGTCACCCTTTACGCTTACCTGGCTGCTCACCAGGTTCATCTGGCTCGTCGATTGCACCGCGATATTCAGCTTCATGCTCTGCGTGAATGAGCCTGGCGTTCCGCTGTCGCTCGACTCCCCACTGAACTGCGAAGTAAATGTGCCCAGATCAAAGTCCGGCGTGAATGATACGCGCTCAATTCTCACCTGGCCGTTTAGCTCTGACGCTTGCGGGTTCCCCGTGAGCGCAAGGTTAGAGGCCAGAATGGCGCGTACCCCTTCCGGATAGCGCACACGGATGTTGTTGGCTGAAAGCCCAAGCTGGAACTGGATTGCCGGCCGGTACGCCACTGCGCCCGTCGCATTGATGGTCCCTCCGCCCATCTGCCCCTGAAAGCTGCTGATCTCCAGCCGTGTATGCGTTACATTGATCACCCCGTTCGCGTGGTCCAGGCCAACGGGGGAATCCGCCGTATGCAGGTTGGCATTCACAATCTTGATCTGGCCGTTCAAATTCGTCCCCTGGCCATAACGCTTTGAATCAACATCAAATTGCAACTGGCCGGAACTGGTAATGTCCGGTACAACCAGTTGCGCAATTCCCAGGTCAACATTGCCTTTCACTAGGAACGACGCGGCCTTTGGCGTAGTCACCGGCACTATTCCTTGCGCATCTATACTCGTGCCGGTCCCGCGAATTGAAGTTGGCTGCAGCGTTGCGGTGCCGTTCTGGTAGTCAACGCGAATGGGTTTTGCCGCCGCCAATTGAAATTGTTTGTAGTTTACGTTCAGGTTCGGCACTTCAAGATGCGCTTCCACTCGGTTCTTATCCGCCAGCGGTCCGCGCACCGTCGCATGCAGCTCTGTCTGACCGGACAAATCTGCCGCCTGCGCCGGAGCATACAGCGCAACCAGCGGCTGGAAATCAATCTTCCCGCTGTCCAGGCGGATGTCCGCCATATACGGCGTCTCGATTCCCACCGTGCCGCGCGCTTTGAGCGCGACCTTGGCTACGTCTGAATCGAGCGCAATTGTCGCCACATGGTTCTGCACCGTGGTTTGGAACTTCACCCCCTGCACCGTCTGCTTCTGCATCTGCAATTGCAGCACTTCGATAGTCGCCTGCAATTGCGGATCTTTGACTGTTCCCTTCCCGCTCACATTCAGGTTCACGCCGCCCGCAATCTGCATGTTCCGCGCGATGACGGTCTGCAGCTTTTCCAGCCGGAAATTTTGCGATTGCACATGCGCATCGTATCCCTCCGTCTTGGGAAAATAATTCACATCCGCCCGCGCCGACCCGGCCGGCATTTGCACCGTCAGATTCGCTTTCACGGTGTTACCATCGCCTTCAAACTTCACGTTCAGATTTTGGATCGGCTCGGTCGATACCTTCGCTTTCGTCACCGTCAACGTTCCCTGCCCCACGGGATTGAGCTGCGATCCGTGGACAGAAACGTTGAGCGCAAGCGTGCCGCTCACCGGGTACGTCTTATTCAACAACCGCTCCAGGTCAGCAATCGAAATCTGCGAGCCGGAAATATTCGCCGTAATCGGACTGGACGGCGTGTAGGCCCAGTTCTTCAGCCGCGCTTGCGCGCTGAAATTGATTCGGCCCTGCGGCACAGCTTCCAGGTTGCCATTGCTCAGCGTCACCTGTGAAGGATTCGCCGCAAAAGCCGTGTGCAGCACCTTCCACGAACTTCCCTTTACGCGGAAATTGCGCGCATCCATCTGGCCATTGATCCGCGGCGCCGTGAGCGATCCACTCACCGTCGCATTCACATTGGCTGTGCCGTAAAGTCCCAGCGGCTGTGGCGCGGGCTGCCCGGGCATGGGTTTCTGCAATGCCGCCGACAACGTCTCCAATTCGTGCAAATCATTCGATCGCAACGCCACCTGCAATTGCGAACGATCACTGATTTTTCCATTCAGGTTAATGCTTGTTTGCGGCGTCCGAATGTAGCTATTAGCCAGCGCAAGCTCTTTATGCGCCGCGGCGTAGTCAGCATGGATCACGCCATTCACCGGCATCGCAGGCCCTTGTCCAAGACTTGCTTTGATTATGGCATCGCTATGCGCTACAAGATTGTCCAGCGTCTTGGCCCAATGCGCGCTCGCATCCGCATCAACGCTTCCGCTCAAATGCGCCTGCCGCATCGACGTGTTGTGCGTCGCCGTCTGCGCCTGGTCCAGCGACAAACCTTTCAGCGAAGCCTGCAACTGCGCGATCGACGCTCCCGCAACGTCTTTAATCGTCAGCTTGCCGCTCAGCGTGCCGCCCAGCACTCGCGCGCGAATGTCATTCACTTCCGCATTGCCGCCTGAAAGCTGGTACTTCGCGTAAAGATCGCGGACTTCGGTCTGCAATCTCGGCGTCTTCACGTTGAGCCCAGCACTGCTCACGTTGCCGTCAATAGACACCGTCTCCAGCATCGGCCGCTTCGGGTCAGCCTGATACTTCATTTGTCCCGTTAGCTTCACCGTCCCGCCGGGAAGCGAAGGATCTTTCAGGATTCGTTTGAAGTCATTGATGACCAGCGTCCCTTCATATCTGCCCGTGGCCTGCATGTTCGGCGAGCTGTAATCGTTTACCGTTGCATTCAACCCAACCCGCGACTCCCCTGCCGTAAGATCAAGTCTGTCCAGCGTGAATTGTTGTGGCGTTACGCCAAACTTTGCCTGCAAGTTGTGCTCTACCGGCGAATATTTTCCATACACGATTTTTCCCGTGTTGTAGCCAAGATCGCCAGTATATTTCTTCTGCGCCGGATCGTAGTTCGCATTCACCGCAAAGTTATGCAGATCGGCTTCCAGCGGCGTCTTCTGGTCGTTGTAATAAATTTCGCCGTTGTTCAGGCGCAGTTCCCGTATCGCCAGATCAAAAACGTTCGTGTTGCTGCTGCTGGTGCTTTTCTTTTCCGGTTTGGGCAGATTGTTTTCCCCTGCCTTGTTCACCGCCATCCGCACCACTGGATGGTCCACAATAATGTCGCGCACATGCCACTTCTTATGCAGCAATGAATCAATCGTCAACCCCACCTGCAGATGGTCAACTGCCACCAATGGCTTGCTGGGATCGGCTTCGGTCCCATGCACCACGACATTGTAAAGATCCAGGCTTAGATTGGAGAGCCTGAGGCTGAAGTCTCGCACCTCTAGCCGCGCGCCGGTCGATTCACGCACGCTCTTCTCCACCTTGGCCAGAATGCTATGGCGAAAACCTTCATTGTGGTCGAGCAACAACACCAGCGTCACCACGGTACCCACAAGCAGCACGATGATTGCCGCCAGACTCCACAGAGTAATCTTTTTCCACTTCTTCACTGATTCACCCTTTTTTAATGCCTCGCCCTTGTTAGAATGCCTGTCCCAGCGTCAAAAAGAATTGATATGTCTTCACTCCCGGCGGCGCATTTAGCAGATGTCCAATATCAATGCGGACCGGCCCCACCGGCGTCTTGTAACGGAATCCGAATCCAACGGTATGCGTCAGGTCGGAGGCCACGTTCTTGAAACTCACGTTGGAATAAACGTTGCCGGCATCATAAAATGCCGCGCCGCCCAGAGTTCCGCCCACAAACGGTACGGAAATGCCCAGCGGAAATCGCAGCTCTGAATTCAGGATCACAAGCTGCTTACCACCTACCGGCACAGCAATCTTTTCACCGCAGTTCGGGTTGTCCGTTGGACAGACCAGGACCTCGCGCTGCGGTCCGGCGCCATTCAAGCTGAAGCCGCGCAACGTGCTGCCGCCTCCAGAGAAAAAGCTTTCGCTGATGGGAATGTGCGCGCCTCCAAATGCATGCTCCATTCCCAGCCGCAGGCTGTTGGCCCACACCAGCGATGAATCGCTCGTCAAAGATTTGTAGTAAGCGGTTTGTCCCAGAAAGCGTCCAAAGCTTGTGCTCGATCCAAGAAAGCTCGGGTTTATGTCCACTTGAAAGCTCTCATAGATTCCTTTGTGCGCATCCAGCAAGTTGTCGCGCGAATCACGGCTGAAGGATGCGGAGAGTGCTGAGAGCCGCACGTTCTGGTCTTCCGGCAGCACCAGGTCTGGTATCACTATGTTCGAAAGGTTCGTGCGGCGGAAGTCGTAGCGGAAAATCACGGACTTTTGCCGGTTCCTATCCAGATAATGCTGGAACTGGACTCCCGCTCCGCCCAGGCGCGCGGTGTAGATGGGATTTTCGCTCGTCCGCTCGCCGGAGAATGTGACGGTGGAACTCCATCCTGTATTCCAGATTGTAGGGTTGTTCCAGCTTGCTGACCCACGCTGGTCCAGCCTTCCGCCAAACGCAGAGAGAGTTACAGTCTCCGCGCGACCTCGGAAATTCCTGCGTGTGTACTCAACCGACCCTTCCGGTCCCCAGAATGTTTTTTGGCTGGTGGTAAATTTCTGCGGCAGACCTACGGGCGGAAGTCCCGGCAGCGCAATCGTTCCGCTGGGAATGCTGCCACCGCGATTGATGACCTGAAAGCCGAATCCATACGCAATGGTGTTGCGCTTTGATTCGTGCAGCTTCACCAGCACGGCCGCATTGGGATCGTCGGTGATCGGCGCGCGTGTATCCACGCTGGCCCAATCAAACACGCCCAGGGTGTAGAGCTGGCTCTCGCCGCGTAGAAGGGCTGTCTCGCTCAACGGCTTGTTCACTTTGATATTTGCATTGCGCGCAATAATTTCCGGACGCGTATGCTGGGCTCCCACTGGCTCCACGCTGGCCGTATGCACCTGCGGTCCCTCGTCTATCTCATAAACCACGTGCACATGGTGCGGATCGTCCTTCGTGTGCTCCACTTTCGACTTAAACGTCACGTTCAGAAAACCTTTGTCCAGGTACGTTGCCATGATCTGGTCGCGGTCTTTGGTTAGCAGCAGTGTGGAGTAAGGCTTCCCCGGCTCCAGGTTCATGCCCTTGGGCGCGAGCTCCTGCTGTGTGAGCGCCTTAGTCCCTTCCACCTGTAATGACTCCACCACGTCACGCACGCCTTCTTCCACCTGGAACGCAAGCTGCAGCTCATTGTCCTTGTTCACCACCTTCGGCGTGACTTTCACCTGGCTATATCCGGCGCCCCGATACAGCCCTTCAATATTCTTCACGCTCTTACGCACCAGCTGTTCGCTATATTTCCCATGAGAAAACGGGATCAGCGGAGTACGTTTGGTTACCAGCACGTGTGATTTCAGGTCTTTGTCAGAAAAGTGCTCGTTGCCATGGAATTCAATAGCTTCTACCTTGCCTCGCGGGCCCTTGGTGATCTGATATAAGACCGTCACGCCCGACGGGTCTCTTTGAATCTTGCTCTGCACTTTTGCGCCAAAGTAACCTTTCGACTGGAAGTAGGACGTCAGGTCCTGTGCGCCTTCATTCACCAGGTCCGGATCAACAGTATTTTCCTGGTACATGGGGATAAGCTTCTTTTGTGTTCGTCCCCAAACGTGCGCTCCAGCCAGCTTGATCTCGATCCTCGACCGTTGATTTATGTCATATCGAATGTCAGTCCGGTTGGTTTCCGGATTGTATAGCGTTGAGACCAGCTTCACCCGGGCGGCAAGGAAGTGCTGGCTTGCCAACTGCTGTTGCAGAAATGCCGTTGCCGCGGTCAACTTCTTCAGGCGATACGGTTTCCCCGGCTTGATGTACGCGCCTTTGATTCGCGCCTTGATGGAACGAAGGCTGGCATTCAACCTCGCGGTTTGCTGCTCTGAAACTCCGGTTAAGATCACGTTTCCAAACTTCGCACGGCGTTTCAAGTTGATGTCGAATTCCACATTGACGATGCGATGGGCCTCGTCGGTTTGCATCTTCGGTTCCACCGTGGCCATAAAGAAACCGACGCGATGAAAGAATTCCAGTAAGTTCGATTCCGCCTCTTCTACTTTTTCCTGGGCGAATGGCTCCTGCTTGGAATAGCTGGCTGCTTGCAGCAGACGCGTGTAAGAAAAAACCTTCTCTGCCTTGGGAAACGTATAAACGCCAAAATAGTAGGCGGGCTTCAACACAAAGAGCACGTGTAGTCCTTCGGGCGCAGGCGTTACCTGTACTTCCACGTCCTTCGCACCCCCACCTTTTATGAGGGCTTGCGCGGTTTCATTTACTTTTGCCTGCGAGTACGGCGCATTGATGGGCTGAGTGATCAATGCCTTCAGCCTGCGTGGCGCGCCATCCGGTTGGCCAGCCAACTGCACTGACGCCACGCGCTGCCCTTCATAAGAAACGGCCGCAGTCTCAGCTTGCACCTGCTGCGAGTGTATCTTTGGCGCCAGCAAAGTCAGCCCCGCGGCCACCGCCACTAGCATTGAAGTGCCGATCCATCTTTGAAAAGTTGTCATTGTGCTGAAGGTCTGCCAATCCGTGCGGCCAGCGATGCCGCAGCTCTGCCAATTGCCTCTTTGGTTAGAGTGGAAGCAGAGACTTCTCGTTGCTCACTCAGAGAGACCTGCCGGAAGACCCGCATCATTGCGGGTAAAGCAGAGCTGCTGCTTTGCAGACCTGCTTCAGCAGAGTTGCTGATTGCGTATTCTGAAGCAGGGTTGAACTTTTCGGAGTTCGTCCACCAGAGTCGCTGGCGCATTCCCGCTCACGGACTCCTAGTTCAGTCCAGCGTGTCAACTCGTGTCTGGACTCAAGCATCTAATAGACAAAAGGTGGGGTGTCGCGCCCGCCTGGAGACGCGAATGCTTTGGACGGTTTTTGCAATTCTGCTGCTTCTCTGGCTGTTAGGTTGGGGATTTCATATCGCCGGAAGTTTGATTCACTTGATTCTAGTCATTGCCCTGGTCGTATTGCTGATTGAGGTGATAACGGGGCGCAGAGCAGCTATTTGATTTCACTCGCTCGGCTATCGGGACACTTCTGGCTTGGCTTCCGCCGAAGTCCGGCTTTGGCGTTCTTTACTGCGGCTTCACCAGCCTGGCCAGCCTCTCGTCGATTTCGCTCAACGCCTGCTGCAAGGACCTGGTGTAACGCTCATTGGTGGAAGCTTCAATCTGATGCACGATATAAGCGCGGGAAAGTTTTAGGCTATCGCGCTCGTGCCGGGCTTTCTTCTCGCCGTCAGTAAGTGGGCCCTTTGCGCCTGGCGTCGCGCCATCATTTGCAGTTTCCATTTGCGCTTCAACTGACTTGCTTTCCCAACCTCTTGCCATACCTTAATTATAAGGATTTTGGTCGCATTGCGAGCTGTTTTTCTGCCGCCAGAATTTATAATCCAACGCACAATGATTAAATGGTTTCTAACTCTGGCTTGCGGCGCGGCTTTGCTGTGCGGCGTCGCTTTCGCCCAATCTCAAGCTGCTCTGTCACCGGAACATCAGTTTGCCCGTGACATTTTTAAGCAGCTCATTGAAATCAACACCACTGACACGCCTGCCGGCAACGTAACCGCCGCCGCAGAAGCTATGGCCGAGCGTTTTCGGGCGGCAGGCTTCCCCGCAGAAGATATTCACGTCGATGGGCCAAAGCCGAACAAGAAGAACCTTGTCGTCCGCCTGCACGGACGCGGCGCAGGCAAGCCCATCCTGTTTATCGCTCATCTCGACGTGGTAGAGGCTCTGCGTCAGGATTGGTCCATGGATCCGTTCAAGTTCAATGAAGTGGATGGCTTTTTCTATGGCCGCGGCACGTCTGACATCAAGCAGGGCGACACCATCCTGGTCGCAAATTTTATCCGCTTGAAAAAAGAAGGCTGGGTTCCCGCGCGCGACCTCATCCTGGCGCTCACGGCAGACGAAGAGGGCGGCGACTCCAATGGCGCGCAATGGCTGGCTAAAAACCATCACGATTGGATCGATGCCGAGTACTGCATCAACACCGATGCCGGCGACTTCGAAACCAAAAAAGGCAAGCGCATGCTGCTGGGCATGCAGACCAGCGAAAAGAACTACGTCGATTTCCGTCTGGAAGTAAAAAGCAATGGCGGCCACAGCTCGCGGCCGGTGAAAGATAACGCAATCTATCATCTTTCGCGGGGATTGGCGCGTCTCGCAGACTTTGATTTTCCTGTGAGCCTCAATGAGACGACGCGTGGATACTTTGAGCGGACCGCCGCGCTGGAGACGCCAGCCACCGGTGCCGACTTTCGCGCAGTGACTGGTTCCGACCACGCCAAAGCGGATGAAGCCGCCAAGCGCCTGAGCCAGTCGGCATTCTTCAATGCTCTTCTGCGCACCACCTGCGTCGCAACGCGTCTTGAAGGCGGGCACGCCAACAACGCCCTGCCGCAAACCGCTGCCGCCAACGTGAATTGCCGCATGCTGCCCCAGGATTCACTACAGAATGTTCAGGACACATTAAAGCGCGTACTGGCGGATGATCGCATCATGGTGAGTGTGTCTGGTGAAGCCATTCCCGCTCCTGCGTCTGCCATCAATCCTTTAATTGTAAGCAAGCTGCAAGCGCTGAGCGCAAAATTGTATGGCGGCCTTCCCATTGTTCCAGTAATGGATACCGGGGCTAGCGACGGCAAGTACCTGCGCATCGCAGGAATTCCCACCTACGGCGTTCCCGGCGTGTTTGAAGATGTGGACGATGTGCGCGCGCATGGCAAAGACGAACGCATTGGAGTAAAGGATTTTTACGATGGCGTGGACTTTTATTATGAATTCATCAAATCTCTGGGAGCACAATAATCCCATGCGAACTCGCCGCGACGGGAGGAGATACGATGTCAGCCTCGCTAGATAGCGCCGACGCCATCACTGTCCGGCGCAGTGAACTCGCCTGTCCCGCGCATTCTCTCAAGATGATGGCCAGGGCCGCGACCAGCGAAGCCGACGAGGTCATCTTCGACTTGGAGGATGGCTGCGCTCCTTCGCAGAAAGTTGCCGCGCGCAAAACGCTGATAGAGGCCCTTACTTCTCTCGACTTTCGTGGCAAGATTCGCGCCTTCCGCGCAAACGGGATTCATACGAAATTCTTCTACCGCGACGTAATCGATGTTGTGGAAGCAGCGGGCAGAAACATTGATGTCGTTGTGGTTCCCAAAGTGGAGGATGCATCTGACGTGCACTTCGCGGACCGGCTGCTCACGCAGATTGAGCAGAACATTGGACTCCCTGCTGGCCGTATCCGGCTGGAAGTTCTAATTGAGAGCGCGAAAGGTGTTCTCCACGCCGAGCAGATTGCAGCATCAACGCCGCGCCTGGCTGGTCTGATTTTTGGCGTGGTGGATTATGCCGGCAGCATCGGCGCAAGAGATGCGGTGCGCGAGCAGTTCGCGCTCTATCACTACCCCAAAGCCAAGACGGCAGCCGCTGCGCGGGCCGCCGGAATCGACGTTGTGGATGGCGTCACGCTTCAGTTTCGCGACCTGAAACAATGCGAGCATGATGCGCGTTCCGCCGCGCAAATGGGTTTCGACGGAAAGTGGGCCATTCATCCCGATCAGGTTCCGGTCATCAACCGGGTCTTCACTCCTTCACCGGAGGAAATCACGCGGGCGCGGGAGATCATTGATCTTTACGAGCACTCTGATGTTAATTCCGGCGTCGGCGCCATGGTTTATAAAGATGAAATGGTGGATGCGGCCAGCTTGCCCGCCGAACGCAAGAAGCTGGCTATCGCCAGAAAAATTGGATTAGTGTAGAGTGCAGTCGCGGTCGAACGCCGAACCATCATGTCTCCTACTACAAAGACCGAGCTGCAACAGGAACTCAAAAGCGCCGTCGCTGAATTGTGCCGCAATTTTCCCGATTCTTACTGGCGTGAACTCGATAGCCGGCGCGCTTATCCTGAAGCTTTTGTGCAGGCGCTGACCAAGGCCGGATACATGGCTACGCTCATTCCAGAAGAATACGGCGGCGCTGGGATGGGTATCAGTGAAGCCGCAACCATTCTGGAAGAAATCCACCGTTCCGGCGGCAACGCCGCGGCCTGCCATGCTCAGATGTATGTAATGGGAACGCTTCTGCGCCACGGCTCGGAGACCCAGAAGAAGAAATATCTACCTGCACTGGCCCGTGGTGAGCTTCGTCTTCAGGCCTTCGGCGTCACCGAGCCGACCACCGGTTCCGACACCACGCAGATGAAGACCTTTGCTCGCCGCGTTGGCGACAAGTACTTGGTGAAAGGCCAGAAGATATGGATCTCCCGCGCGGAACATTCTGACCTGATGCTGCTGGTCGCGCGGACAACGCCAATCGAGCAGGTAAAGAAACGGAGCGAAGGTCTCTCCGCCCTCTTGGTGGATCTTCGCCACGCCAAGAATCATGGGCTCACGATCCGTCCGATACGCACCATGATGAACCATGCAACGACAGAGGTCTTTTTTGATGATGTTGAAGTTCCTGCGGAAAATCTTATCGGCGAAGAAGGTCAGGGTTTCCGCTACTTGCTCGACGGCCTGAATGCCGAGCGCATTCTGATTGCTGCTGAATGCATTGGCGACGGACGCTGGTTTCTGGAGCGCGCATGCCGTTACGCCAGGGATCGCGTCGTGTTTGGTCGGCCTATCGGGCAGAACCAGGGCCTCCAGTTCCCTCTTGCCCGCGCGTATGCCAATGGTGAAGCAGCATCGCTCATGGTGGAAAAAGCCGCAACGCTGTTCGACGCCCACCTGCCTTGCGGCCCACAAGCCAACATGGCCAAGCTGCTGGCAGCGGACGCGTCTTGGGAATCGGCCAATGCCACGGTGCAAACCTATGGCGGCTTCGGCTTCGCCGAGGAGTATGACGTAGAACGCAAGTTCCGTGAAACGCGACTCTACCAGGTAGCGCCGATTTCCACCAACCTTATCCTTTCTTATATTGCCGAACACGTGCTGGGATTGCCGCGTTCGTATTAGCACGGAGAACAACCATGACGGTTAAACAAGGCTGGACTGGACGCGTTTTTGAAGATTTCGAAGTGGGTGATATTTATCAGCATCCACTGGGACGAACTGTGATTGCCGCCGATAATATCTGGTTCACGCTGCTCACGCAGAATACAAATCCCATTCACTTTGACGCGGCGTACAGTGCGCAAACCGAATATGGCAAGCCGCTGGTCGATTCCACGTTCACTCTGGCGCTGGTTACCGGACAGTCCGTGGCCGACGTTTCACAAAACGCCATGGCAAATCTGGGCTGGGATGAAGTGCGCCTGCCCAATCCACTCTTTGAAGGTGACACGGTTTATTCCCGCAGTGAAGTTCTGGAAAAACGCGAATCTAAGTCACGCCCTAACGTGGGTATCGTTAAGGTAAAAACAATTGGCTACAAGCAGGATGGTAGCGTAGTGATCGAATTCACCCGCACGATGATGATTTACAAACGCGGACACGTCCCGGTAATCCCGCAACCAAAAATCGCTCCGGCAAAGAAATAGCCTGTGAAGTTAAGCAGCTTCGCGCGCGCCTTGCTGAAATCCTCGAATGGAGAATTCCAGTTGTTCTTGCAGGCTTTCGCCCACCAGCATCATGTCGCCGATCACCGTGCTTAAGTCCATGCGAATGAGATTGTGTTGCAACACCGCAGAGAGCACATGCTGCAGCAATCGCATTTCAATCACAACCAGCGGGATGCTGTACCCCTGAAGTGCGCGCTGTTTCCCGTGGTCTACCGCTGCCAATTTTGCCCGCTCTGTTGTAATCTCAGAATCTTGATCTACCCGCTTTGCCATTTCATCAATGAGCAGGGGCAAGTGATCAACCCGGTCCTTGTCACTGATCCGTATGGCCCCTATTTCGTGATGTGCTTTCACCAGCCTCAGCCATTCTTTGGTTATTTCCGCAAGGCTTTCTTCCATAAGATCTGAAACTCGCTTGATCGGCCTGTCTGGCGGGACATGGCGGCGGTTCTCCAGCCGGCTCTGTATTGTATGAATCAGTGTCGGAACGTCAGTAGGCTTGAGCAGGTAATCGTCCACCTGGCTGCGAATGGCTTGTAGCGCAGTATCAAAATCCGGATAGCCGGTAAGTATAAAGGTTGCGGCTTTCGGCTGGACGCGGCGCATGGCGCTCACCACGGTAAAGCCGTCTCCCGGCTGCCCTATGTTCAAATCGGAAAGCAGCACATCAAAAGTCGCATGGTTCATGTGTTCCAGTGCTTCAGGAACGGTTGCCGCCGCAGTCACTTCAAACCCATGCTGTTCAAGTATTGGCTTTAGTGTATTGCGTATCCCCGCCTCGTCGTCGACGAACAAAATCCGGGTCGCCATTTTCAACTCCAGCAACTTGGATGATTTTTGCATCCGTATCGTTGGACACCGAGAAAAGATAAGAGGGATGAGCGGTAGGCCAGTTGTCCGGTTGGAAGATACTGCATCGTACGAAAGGCCCATCCTCGCCAGATGGGCCTTCCTGAATGCAATGCTTTGCGGACTTATTCCTGGTTCTTAAACGAATAGCCGATCGATACACCAAAGCGGGTAGCGCGCGCACCGCTGAACTCAACATTGTTATGTACTTCATACAGATGCGCTTCAGGCCGGATGAAAATTTTGGGGGTCACGTACAGCCTGAAGCCCGCGCCAAATTGTCCCAGGAAATGATTGCTGCTCACAAAATTCGTACAGCCGGTGAACGAGCACTGGAAAGTCGGCGTGTAAAAACGGACACTCTCGGCCCCGATTCCGGCCGAAAATTCCAACTGCGCGCGCTTGCCCAGCGGCGGTGCATACACCGCATCCACGTCATAGAAAAAGGGCCGGAACGGTAACTGTCCCTGGTATAGGTTCTGGTTGGCGCGGAAAGCCGCGTTAAATCCGACTCCCAGGTTGTGGTAGAACAGAAAATCCAGACCAAAAGTCGGGTAGGCCCCTCCGCCGATGGTTTGTAAATCGGGAGTGCTGGATGGGCCGGTCAACCCGGAAACGCCGGCCGAAAGGTCAAATTGCTGTGCCAGCGCGGGGCTTCCCAGCAGAAAAATCAGTGCGAATGTCATTACAAGAAACGATAGTTTTTTCAAGTCTCTCTCCAATACGTGAAGGCTGGACGAGCCTAAATGCCAAATCTATCCATCCCTCAATCTATCAGCAACTATGGCCGATTATCCTACCAGCGGCAAACTATGTCCAGAATCCGATGGTATCAAGCTGGTTTCATGCCTTTTGCTCGGGCATTCGTTTTGTTTTGTTAAGACTATCCACTGGCCATCACGGCTCTAGCTGTTATTCTGGAAAATGATCTTCTCCGCCAAAGCAATTCTCTTTGATATGGACGGCGTGTTGATGGATTCCACTCCGTCTGTAGAACGCGTGTGGCGGACATGGGCGGCCAAACATGGGTTCGATCCAGAACGCGTCGCGTCTTTGGCACATGGTCGGCGCAGCGTTGAAACCATCCGCGCGGTGGCTCCGCAATTGGACGCCGAAAAAGAAAATATTGTCGTGGAACAAATGGAAATCGATGACAAAGAAGGCGTAACGGCCCTGCCCGGCGCGGCGGAACTGCTTACCCACCTGCCTCCTGACCGCTTTGCCATCGTCACTTCGGCAACGCGACCATTGGCGGTTGCGCGTCTTGGCTATGCCGGCATTCCGGTTCCCCGCCATATGATCACCGCCAATGACGTCATCCATGGTAAACCTTCGCCCGAGCCTTTCCTTAAAGGCGCGGCATTGCTCGGATTTGTGCCGGCGGAGTGCCTGGTGTTTGAAGATTCTCCGGCAGGGATTGCCTCGGCACGATCTGCCGGGATGAAAGCTATTGCGCTGCAAACCACTTATCCGGCAGATCAACTGCAAGCCGCCCATGCCATCATTGGCAATCTGGCGGATGTGAAGGCAACATTGCGCGACGGGGACGTCGCCCTTGAACTCGCTTCCAGTACTGTGAAGCGCTAAGGCGGCTGTCTTAGGTTTTTTTCTTTGGCTTCTTCTTAGGCAATGTCTTCGGCTTCTGGCTTGCGATTTCCATACTGCGGGAGACCTCCCGCACAGCTTCTATGGGCATTCCGGTCCACCGCGCCAGGGCTTCCTCAACGTCCTCCTTCACGACGATCTGCCTCTCCGGAATATTATGTTTCAGGTGCAACTGCGCCAGGACCTCACGCTGCGTCCGCTCTTCGTTAGCATAAAAACGTGCCTTTTCAAATTCATGGTTGTCTACTGCATTCTCATGACGGGCGGCAATAAATTTAAGCCGCTTTCTCGCCTCCTTTACTTCTTCCGGCAGTACGGCTTTCTCCTGCTTCATCTTCACGTAAGCGCCGGCATCGTCAATTAGGTCAATGGCCTTGTCGGGCAGAGAATGATTTGCAATGAGGCGGTTGGAAAGGACCACGGCTGCGGTAATCGCTTCGTCGGTAAATTGTACGGAGTGAAATTTTTCAAACCGATCTTTCTCGACTTGCAGGATTTTGCGAGCTGTCTCTTCGGTCGGCGGTTCCACCTTTACGGCAAGAAATCGCTCGTTCAGCCATGGAGCTTGCTCGAGCGCCGCGTGATGCTCAGCCGCCGTGGCGGATGCAATGCATCTGACTTTTCCGCTCAGCAGCACAGGCTTGAGCAGCAAAGTAATTTCGTTAGCGCCACCTTCCGGACCTGCAGCGAGCAAGGCGTGCAGTTCGTCGAAAAAGAACTGAGTGTCCTTCTCGGCCTTGACCATTTCCGCTGTAATCGCTTTCAGAAACTCTGTGGAGCGCCGGCTATGCTGGGCCGCAGTAACAACCATCGCCAGATCAATTGAGACAAACAGCTTGTCCTGTAGAAACGCCGTTGCCTTATTGTCTGCCACCCGCTGGGCCAACTCTTCCACCATCGTCTTTTTCCCTACTCCGGGTTCGCCCACAAGGACGACATTATTCTTGTTCGAGCGGCCAAGAATATGGACCATCTGCTCGAACTCCTTCTCTCTTCCGACAAGTGCTGAATAGCGTTGTTCGCGTGCGATTCGCGTCATGTACTCGCTGAATTCTGAAAGCAATACGAATGCTTTGGGCGCAATAGGCTGCGCATCTTCCATTACTCGGGAGAGTTCTTCCCGCACAGCCGGGAGTCGAACACCATTCTCATTCAGGATCCGTGCGGCAAAGGACGTTTCTCCGCGCAGCAGTCCCAGCAGAAGGTGCTCCGTCCCGATATGTTTGTGGGAAAGCCGCTCAGCCTCTTCCGCGGCATGACCAAGAACGCGCTTCCCTTCCTCGCTAAGAGGTAAATCCACTGACGTGGAAACCTTTTCTCGTTTGATCGTGGCCGCTTCAATGGTTCGGTAGATGTCCTCAGTCTTTGCAGGCAGAAAACGATGCGCCAAGGCCTTATCTTCACGCAACAAGCCCAGCAGCAGGTGCTCGGTCTCTATATAAGGGCTGCCGAACTGGCTGGCCTCATACCGGGCGAAAAAGATTACACGCCGCGCCTTTTCTGTATATCTTTCGAACATGGATCGTCCTCTTGCACTAGCGCCGATCATTGTACAATTTGGAGGATATATCGCTGCCTATCAGGACTTTTCGTCTTCGCTTTACTCCGTGTCTCCGTGGTGGGTGTTTCCTGCTTCGTCTCACCAATCGGCGCCATCCGTATACAATTCTTCTATCTCATTTGAGGAGCAAAATAACTCATGCAACGCAATGCAAGCGCACACTGGAGCGGCGGCCTGAAAGATGGCAAGGGCACGCTCACATCCCCCAGCGGAGTTTTAAAGAACACGCCATATTCTTTTGCCACCCGTTTTGAATCGCAGCCAGGCACCAACCCTGAAGAACTGATTGCCGCGGCCCACGCCGGCTGCTTCAGCATGGCCCTTTCAGCGCAGCTCGGCAACGCCGGAATGACGGCGCAGTCCATAGACACCACAGCCACCGTCACGCTGGAAAAGCTCGACTCCGGCTTCGCGGTCACCTCGTCCCACCTGCAGGTAAAAGTGAAGATTCCCGGCGCGGATAAAGCCAAGTTTGAAGAAGCGGCCAAAAACGCCAAAGAGGGCTGCCCCATCTCCAAGCTGCTGAATGCAAAGATCACCATGGACGCTCAACTGGAAAATTAACCATCCGCTCTGACGAAGCCTGCGCTAACAACCGCGCGGGCTTCGCGTCTAAACTTCGGTCATTCCTCGTTCAGTAAAATTGATCCCCCTGGAGGCACTAACATGCGCAGGAACTTCGCGCTTACCCCAGTATTCATCGCCATTGTTTTCGCCGCAACTTTGGGCCACGCGCAATCCGCTGTACTCGATTTGCCGCGTGACAGCCAGCATGCAAAGGTCATCCAGCGAGTAGGTATCACGGACATCACCATCAATTACCATCGCCCGCTGGTGAAAGGCAGAAAAGTATGGGGCGGACTTGTGCCGTACGGTCAGGTGTGGCGTGCCGGCGCCAATGAAAACACAACGATCGAATTCACCGATCCAGTAACCGTGGAGGGCAAGCCGCTGGCCAAGGGCATTTATGGCCTGCACATGCTTCCCACGGAGAACGAATGGACCATCATCTTTTCCAAGGCCGCGACCTCATGGGGCAGCTTTACCTATAACCAGTCTGAGGATGCCCTTCGCGTGACAGTGAAGCCGCAGGCTGCCGAAATGCGTGAAGCCCTTGGTTATGACTTTGACGAGGTCACTCCTGATTCCGCAGTGGTGACCATGCGCTGGGAAAAACTTGCTGTGCCGTTCAAGATAGAGGTCAACACCAATGAGATTGTGGCGCAGAACCTGCATTCGCAACTCCGCGGGCTGGCCCAGTACACCTGGGACGGCTGGAACGACGCCGCCACTTACTTGCTGACCAACAAATACAATCTGGAAGAAGCGCTCAAGTATGAAGATCGATCAATCGGGGTGGAAGAGCGCTTTGACAATCTGATGAACAAGTCGCAGATTCTTGATGCGCTGAACCGCAAGGAAGAAGCAACCGTCGCGCGCAACAAGGCCCTGGGGATCGCGAGCATCACGCAACTGCATGGCTACGGCCGCCAGTTGCAACTGGCTGGCAAACAGGATGAGGCATTTGTGATCTTCCGCAACAACATCAAGAAAGACCCCAATCACTGGTTGGTTCGAACAGAAGCAGCACGGCTGGCAGCGGCCAAGGGCGATTATGACGGCGCAACCAAAGAAATGAAACTTGCCCTGGCCGCTGCTCCTGGTCCGGCAAAGCCGACGCTTGAGGGTCTGGTAAAGCGCCTGGAGGCCAAGCAGGACATCAATAAATAATTTGAACGCAAGCTGCGGAGTGTGCGAGATCCAGCCTTGGCTCTAACCTCTTAATCACGGCGACATCAGCGCCGACTCTAGGAGGAAACCTTGGCTGGATTTCGCGTTGTACCTATCGACTCTAAAATTGCAGAGCAGGTCCGCAGCACACTGAAGTCTCCACAATACGGACACCCTGCCCATAAAGAGCTTGCCACTGGCTACGGCCCTTGCCGCCTGTGTCTAAAACAGTTTCGGACTGGCGAAGAAGACCGCATTCTGTTCACTTACAACCCGTTTGAGAGTCTGGACAGCTACCCGTCACCGGGTCCTGTCTTTATTCATGCAAAATTCATGCAAAATCGTGCCCTGGCTATGACGATCAGCGGGCCTTTCCCGAAGAACTGCGATGTCTCCCTCTGACTCTGGAAGCCTACGGCGAAAACCGCTGGATCATCGTCCGTGAACGTCCGTCGGCAGATGAGATTGAAAGCTCGGTAGAGCGGCTCCTGCAAACCAGTGGCGTTCGTTACATTCACATTCGCAACACTGAGGCGGGCTGCTTCATCGCGCGGATCGAGCGGGATGCTGACGCACCAGACCATCACAGCTAAACGCCTCTCCGCTGGGTTTAAGAATGCATAACCCCGCAGGCTCACCTCTGCGCTATCATGGATGCGATTTCAATCGAATTTGGCAGGGAGACTTTCGCGTCATGCGCAGATGGTTATGCACCTTCACCCTGCTTGGCACTCTTATTCCGCCAGCCGTCGCCGTCGCGCAAAAATCTGTCGTCCCCGCGCCCGGCCCCATGGCGCTGCAAGTTCGGTCTGAGTTTCTCTACGCATGGAATGCCTACAAGCAATATGCCTGGGGACACGATGAGCTCACGCCGCTCAGCAAAGGCCATCATGACTGGCACAGCAAATCTTTGCTCATGACGCCCGTCGATGCCCTGGACACGATGTTGATCATGGGATTGACCGATGAAGCGGACAAGACGCGGGAATTTATCGCGACAAACCTCTCCTTTGATCAGGACATTGAAGTCAAGAATTTTGAAATCACCATCCGCCTTCTGGGCGGATTGCTAAGCAGCTACCAGATGACAGGCGATCATCGGCTGCTGGACCTGGCCGACAATCTGGGGAATCGGCTTCTGCCGGTCTTTAATTCTCCCACCGGCATGCCTTACATGTTCATAAATCTTAAGACGGGCAAAACGCGCGGCATAGAGAGCAATCCCGCGGAAATCGGCACGCTGCTGCTGGAGTTCGGCACGCTCAGCAAACTTACCGGCAAGCCGATTTATTACGACAAGGCGAAAAGTGCCGTGGTCGCGTTGTACAGCAGGCGATCCAAGATCGGCTTGGTGGGTTCTACCATCAACGTTGAAACCGGTCAGTGGATAGACGCCACCAGCCACATCAGCGGAGGCATTGATTCCTATTACGAGTACCTGCTCAAGTCATGGCTGTTGTTTGGTGATAAGGATTGCAAAAAGATGTGGGAGAACAGCGTGAAGGCCGTAAACAAGTATCTGGCTGATAACACTCGCAACGGCCTCTGGTACGGACAGGCGGACATGAACACCGGCAAGCGCATTTCCACGCAGTATGGCGCACTCGATGCGTTCTTTCCCGCAGCGCTGGCGCGTTCTGGCGATCTGGATCGCGCGCGCAAATTGCAGGAATCGTCCTACAAGATGTGGACGACTTTTGGGATTGAGCCAGAGACGCTGGACTACAGCACCATGAAGGTCGTAGCTCCGGGATATCAGCTGCGTCCGGAGATTATCGAGTCCGCCTATTATCTGGCTTTTTATACCAAAGATGATCGCTACCAGGAGATGGGATCCACTTTTCTGCTGAGTCTGGTCCGCTTCTGTAAGACGGACGCCGGATATGCCGCGCTGAGCAGCGTGGAAACCAAGGCCAAACGAGACAGCATGGAAAGTTATTTTCTGGCAGAGACGCTCAAGTACCTTTATTTGCTGTTCGCGCCGCGCGAAACCATGGACCTGAATAAAGTGGTGTTCAACACCGAGGCGCATCCGCTCAGGAAGACCTGGTCAAATCAGGCTAAAGATTTTTAAGTTGAAAAATATTACAGGCGGCATGCCCACGTGATTGCTTTTGGAAGCGGGCCGTAAAGTAACTCGGAAAAAAGAGATAAAAGGACATCCGGACGTAAGAAAAGGCTTGGAGGCACCTTCCCCGGAAAACGCCACAGCCGATGTCCTTTTATCTCACCCACCATACTTCTCCTCCGCAAAGCTCATTTGCTACCAGCGTCAGCGCCACTCTTCACCTACCGACCCAAGCACAGTGCGCGTCGCTCTTAGTCAGCTACCGTCTGCCTATTCTTATTGCAAGACCGAGACCAAACGAGGATGCGCGTAAGTTGATGAAAATAAAGGGACCGTCATTGGTAAACAAAAGCCCTGTGACAAGTTGGCACAGGCTGTTGCGCCATGCGCCCAGCCGTTTTGTCACAGGGCTTGAATTTTAAGGATCGTTCAGCGGCGTTCGCTTCCCGGCTTAGCAGCACTTCAAGACATTCAGTCCCAGGCTTTGTTTCAGTACCGTCCCGAACGGCGGTTTGCTGGCACGGATGAAGGCGCTCATAAACTTGCCTTCTACCAGCGGCGCGATTGCGTCAACGTCCATTCCCTGCCCGGTCAGAAAAGCTCTTGCATCTTCAATCTGGTAAACGCGCGTGGGTTCGATGCTGACGCACTCAAAGCCCACAGCTTTCAATTTGCTCACGTAGTCTTCATCACGCAGCGCCCCGGCAATGCAGCCGACCCACAGCAGCAAGCTCTGCTGGATCTCCTCCGGTACGTCGCCGTGCACCACAACGTCGGAAACCGCCAGGCGGCCACCCGGTTTAAGCACACGGAAGGCCTCGCTGAGCACGCGATCCTTGTCGGCAGAAAGATTGATGACGCAGTTGGAGATGATTACATCCACGGAATCTGCCGGCAGCGGAATGTTTTCAATTTCGCCGCGCAGGAATTCAACGTTCGTAACGCCTGATTTCTTTTGGTTCTCACGCGCCAGCGCCAGCATGTCATCAGTCATGTCCAGGCCGTAAGCTTTGCCGGTTGGCCCAACTCGGCGTGCGGAAAGCAAAACGTCAATCCCGCCGCCCGACCCTAGGTCCAGCACCGTCTCGCCCGGCTTGAGTTCAGCCAGCGCCGTTGGATTGCCACATCCCAGAGAAGCTTTTACCGCCTCTTCGGGCAAAATTCCGGTTTGCGAAGCGTCATACAGATCGCGCGTGATGGGATCGATGTCTGTGCCGCACTGTGCGGACGCGCCGCAGCAGGAGCTTCCTTCACCTGTGGTCACGCGCCGGGCAGCCGCGCCGTAGCGCTCTTTTACGACTTCCTTGATATCTTGTGCGCTCATTTTGCTTCTCCTCAAATCTATGAATACGGATTATTTGCAGCATGTAATACGCTGCGGCTCTACTGCTTTGTTGCGGGTGCAGCACTCGGCATACAAAAAGCCCAGCAGTTCAGCCAGCGCTTTGGTGTTTGCCGAATAACGCAGGAAAGTCCCTTCCCGCCGCACTTCCACCAGGTCTTCATTCTTTAACTTATCCAGATGGTGAGAAAGCGTTGAGTTTGCGATTTCCAATTCCTCGCCAATCTCATTTACCACCATCCCTCCGGGATGAGCCGCCAGCAGCAACCGAAGGATACGCAGCCTCGGCTCCGCGCCCATAGCGGAAAACATCTCTGCATAGCGCGATACCTTCTGGTCACTGGCCGATGCCAATTTAATTTCCATATTTCTATTATTATCGAAATAACTTCAGTTGTCAACGTGGCGCTCTTGCCAGAAATATCGGAGCAATAAATGAAGGATCAGCTACCATGATGACCAGTTCACAACACATGGGAGGCCATATGCAAGCGTTGGCGCTGATGATGTTTCATTCTCCGCAGATCGTTTTTCCTGAAGGCTCTACGCCGCACATCCAGCTCCTGCTGCGTTGGATCCATTTTGCCGCAGGCATTACATGGGTTGGGCTGCTGTATTTCTTTGTTCTCATCAACGCCAAGTTTCTTCCCGCACTGGACGCTCCCACACGCATAAAAGTTGTGCCCCTGCTGATGCCTCGGGCGCTGTGGTGGTTCCGCTGGAGTTCAGTAGTAACGGTGCTGGCCGGCATCTGGTACTGGATGATGATCGTAACTGCCGACGCGCGCAACGCGCAGGCCAGCGGCGGCGGAGCTATTGGAACCTTCTTCGGCATATGGACTGTAGCATTCGCGATTGAAATGGGTCTTCTTATGTCGCCGGCCGAAGCATTAAAGAAGAAGCCGGTGTTTGGAACCCTGATAGCGGTTGTGGTGATAGCTGCCGCGTGGCTTTACTTGGCGCTTAACGCTCACGGATGGGAAAGCAATCGACTACTGGCTATTGGCATTGGCGGCGGGCTGGGCTGGTTCATGCTATTGAACGTCTGGGGAATCGTTTGGCGCATGCAGAAAAAAATCATCCGCTGGACTGAGGTCAGCGCGGCGGACGGCACACCTATGCCGCCGGAAGCAGCGAAGCTTGCGCGCATCGCCCATCTGGCAGCGCAGGCAAATTTCATTTTGTCGTTTCCCATGCTGCTGATGATGGCGGTTGCCAGCCACTACCCTATCTTCAGATCATGAAGCTAATTAGAGAGCTGTAGGATTGGCGGGTTCAGACGTTGCTGTGGTAAGTTCTGCTTCAGCCTTGCTCTCGTCTATTTGGCGCTGGAAATAAGCTTCAATGGCATTCGCGTCGTCAATTATTTCCAGTGGCAGGGTGATGTTGATGCGGTAAATAAAACCGCAGGCATTCTCAACGCCGTGCAAAACAATATTTGCAGCCTTGATTTCAAATCCATCAAAGTCATAGCCGGCTGCGGCAACTTCGGGTGTCCAGTGTTCGGTAAAGAGATTGTCGTTCCGACCGATGAATGCCAGCTTGCGATAACGCTGGAAAACCCCACTGAGACGCACGCGCAATTCAGCATTCGTTGCTTCCTGCAGAGCAAGCAACTCGGACGTGGTTGGGGGAAGCCTCATAGATAATTCAATATTGAAGGCCTCATGTTATCTCATGCTGCGCCCGGCCCCAACACAATTTTGTATAGATTAGGAGGTCTACCTTCTATCGCCCGGGCGGCTTCATCTTCCAGAGCATCTGGCGCAGCATGCCCAGCCAGAGTTCGGCATCGGCTGAAGAGAGTTCCAGGCGTCGGACCATCCGGCGGATTTTTTCTTCCTTCGCCGCAACGGAGCGCTCGCCCAGGTAGCCGCTGGCTCGTAGCGCTTCAATCAGCGCTGCCGTAATGCGTTCGAGTTCGGCCGCCGTCGCGACCTTGAGCTTCTCTGTCTTGAATATTGGTTTCTTGTCAGGGTACTTCCCGGTCTTAGAACTGCGTGCCAGTTCGTAAAGACACACCGCTACCGCCTGCCCAAGATTCATCGACGTATGCTCTTCACGCGTGGGGATATGCAACAGCCAGTGGCAATGGCTGAAATCGTCATTGGACAGCCCGCGCTTTTCCGATCCGAACAACAACGCCACGCGGCCTCCTGCTCGGAGCCTCTTGCGAATCACCGGCGCAGCCTCTTGCAGCAGCCGTAGCGGATGGTGCAGTTCGCGATTTCCCGCCGCTGTGGTTCCGATCACCAGCGAACAGTCAGCCACCGCTTCCGCCACGTTCGAGTATTGTTCCGCTTTTGCCAGCAGCGGCGCTGCTCCCACAGCGGAGCGGGCTTCTCTAAACGAGGCTTCGTAGGGATTCACTACGCGCAAGCGCAGAAAACCCAGGTTGCTCATGGCCCGCGCCGCAGCCCCGATATTAAGGGGATTGCGCGTGGAGACTAGCACCACGCAGAGGCGGTCGAAATCAAGAGAAGTTGGCAAGACGGACTCATTTTAACTGGATCGGCAGCTTGTCTCTCCGGCTGCTTCGAGCTAGTCGTCCCGAAGTACGGTCATCTTGTCCCACAACCAGGCGCTTGTGACTTCGTCTATATCCGTTTTGCCTCTTGACAACTCCTGCTAATGTATTAGCATGTGCTAGTGCACTAGCACATGCGAAGCGGCATTCGAATCAGGAGAACCATGAGCAACGAGAAACATCTTCAACTTGGGCGGCGCGAACGCCAGATTATGGACGTGATCTACCGGCGGGGTCGCGCATCAGTGACTGAAGTCCTGGCCGACCTGACGGATCCACCCAGCTATTCCGCCGTGCGCGGCATGCTGGGCCTGCTGGAAGATAAAGGATACCTGCGGCATGAGCAGGAAGGACTGAAGTATGTCTACCTGCCCGCCGACGATACGCGCCAGGTCCGCGCCAACGCTCTGAAGCACATGGTGAAAACATTTTTTGGCGGCTCTCCTGAGCAGGCCGTGGCCGCGCTGCTGGAAATGTCTGACAGCACGCTTTCCACCAAGGACAAACAATACCTTTCTCAGTTAATCAAAAAGGCGCAGCAGGAGGGACGATAAGCATGCACTCTCTTTCATCATCCGCAATCATTTTGGATACAGTGGTGAAGTCAACGCTCCTGCTGGCGATTGCCTGGTGCGCGGCACTGATCCTGAAAAAACGCTCTGCCGCGACGCAGCACATGGTGCGGACGTTTGCGCTGGCCGCTCTGCTACTGCTTCCCTTCTCCGTGATGGTGGTGCCCACATGGCATATAAAGGGGCTGCCTCAATATCCCAACAGACGGCCTTCGACGCAAAATCTCTCTGGCCAGCAGCCCGTTATCCCGACTTCACCGATGACGGAACACAATGCTCCGGCAGCGGTTGCAGAGCCACTCGCATCGACACCTTCGCCTACTGCGGCTGTCCGTTCGCGAGTCAACCCTGAGTCTCACCGTGCAGGACACCAGCCAAAACGAACCGCCTCTGCCGACACGATGGCCGTTTCCAATTTCCCGACATCCGCGAGTACAGGTTCATTTGAGAAAACTCGGCCCGCCACATCCATAACAGAGTCTATCCCCTCTTTTCTGCCCAGGCTGCTCCTTGGCCTGTGGATCGCCGGTGCCTTGTTTTTCCTGGCACGTTGGCGTTTGAACGCCATGCGTCTGGCAGCTCTGGTACGTCGCGCTGCGGTGCTTACTGATTCAGGCTGGAACGCGCAGGTACGCGCGGTTTGCGCTGAACTGAGAATTGATCGCCACGTTGCTTTGCTGGTAAGCGGCGAAATTGAAGTGCCGATAACCACGGGTATCCTGTTCCCACGCATCGTGCTCTCGCTCGATTACCCGGAGTGGTCTCCGACGCGGCGCTCCGCCATTCTCAACCACGAACTGGCGCACATCAAACGGCTGGACGCATTCACGCAGGCGCTGGCGAATCTGGCAGCATCGTTGTATTGGTTCCATCCACTGGTGTGGCTCATGGTGCGCGCGATGCGCGCGGAGCGCGAACGCGCCTGTGACGATCATGTGCTCGCGGCGGGGACCAAAGCCTCAGACTACGCACATGAGTTGCTGGATATTGTTTCCGGATTGCGCGAACCTGAACTGGCAGCGGCGCTGGCCATGGCACGCAAATCACAATTGGAAGGGCGCGTTCTAGCGGTTCTCAATCCGGCTTTGCCGCGTGGATCAGTTTCCCGCAGGGCCGCTCTAGCTCTGGGTATATTGACGCTTTGCATTGTATTGCCTCTTTCGGCCATGCGGCCTGCATCGCAAAGCACTACGCCTTCCGCCAAGAATGGCAAAGCCAAGCCGAGTCCTGCCACGACTCCAGCCAGCGCACCCCGAGCGAACTATCCCTCCGCAGCCACGCCGGGCAACGGATCACAAGCGCCGGAAGCCAGGCCTTCTTTTGGCAGCGATTCCGAGCCCGCTGAACCAGCTGAAATAGCCGAGGCTCCTGAAGCTCCTGAGGCCCCTGAAGCGCCCGAGGCCGCCGAAGCTCCTGAAGCACCGGAGCCGCCTGCATTGCCTGCGTACCAAAGCGGTAGTGCACCGGCGGCCCCTGCACCTGCTGTTCCCGCAGTCCCCGGTGTTCCGGCAGTGCCAGCCGTACCAGCCGTGCCTGCAGTTCCGGGCGGAGATATCAGTGTTTGCGGAACGCGCGCCAAGCTCCACAACATGAGCATGGAGTCTAACAACGGCTATAAGCATTGGACAGCCAATTGGTCCGGCGGCAACTGCAGTCTTGATCTTCACGCTGAAGGCGAAGTGAAATTCAATGCGGAAGCCACAGACATTCAGAGCATTTCTCCCGGCGGCCTGTTTGAAGTAAATCTGCGCCAGGATGACACGCTGAAGCAGGTAAAAGTCACGCCATCCGCCAATGGCCTGCAATATGTTTACAAGGTCAATGGCAAGCAGCAACCGTTTGAAGGTGAAGCCAAGACCTGGTTCGCACAATTCCTTCTGGCATTGGAACGCAGCACCGGCTTTGCCGCCGATGCGCGCGTCCCCGCACTGCTGGCCAAGGGCGGGCCAAACGCTGTGCTGGACGAAATCAGCAATCTGCAATCTGACTACGTTCGTGGCATCTACTTCCGCAAGCTTCTGGAGCAACCCAAGCTGCCTTCACCGGTGGTGCAGCGCGTGATCAAGCAGGCTGGCGAACAGATCAGTTCGGATTACGAAATGGCCCGCGTTTTGATGACGGTGAGCAAGCAATATGACCTGCCTGACGAAGCTTCACGCACGGCCTTCCTTACCGCGGCCAACCACCTCAAGAGTGACTATGAGCATTCACGTGTGTTGATTGAACTACTGCACCGGCCCAACATTTCGAAGGAAAACGTCAGCATGGCGCTGAACTCAGCCGGCAGCATCAAGAGTGATTACGAAAAGTCGCGCATTCTGCTGTCGCTGCTCGACCAGAAGGCCTTTGATCAATCGCAGCTCGATTTCTACCTGAAGCTCGTATCGTCTATTCATTCCGACTATGAAAAATCGCGCGACCTTCTGGCTCCAATGCAGAAATACAAATTGACTGCGGACCAGACCAACCGAATCATGGACGCAACTACCAGTATTGGCTCTGACTATGAGAAGTCACGCCTGCTGCTGGGGCTGGCGAAACAGGGCAAATTTGATGAAGCGCAAATGGCGAACTACCTGAAAGTGGTCGATTCCATGAAATCTGACTATGAGCGTTCGCGCAGCCTGCTGGAATTGATGCAGAACAACAGCTTGAGCAGCGCGTCCATGACTAAAGCCATGCAGAACATGGCAAAAGCCGGAAATGACTATGAGAAGTCGCGTGTGCTCACCACGCTGCTCAAGGCCAACAAATTTGATGAAAGCCAGATGAATATCTATCTTGGCGTAACGGACTCCATGTCGAGCGATTATGAGCGCTCGCGCTGCCTGATCGCGCTGATGGAACACAACAAGCTGAACAACGATTCAGTTGGCAAAGTCCTCAATGCAGTCGGCCGTATCACGTCTGACTATGAGAAGGCGCGTGTACTCTCAACGGTGGCGCACTCCTATTCATTGGATGGTGCCTTGCGCGAAAGCTACATCAAAGCTGCGAACTCCATCCAGGGCGAATTCGAACGCAATCGCGCGCTGGCTGCTGTGGTGAAGAGGGCGACGCTGTAGGTCCAGCAATTAGTAATTGGCAATTGGCAATTGGCAATTAGCAATTAGCCTTTGTCCTGGTGAAGTGGCAGTTCGTGTCCCCGCAATATTCATTTTTGAAAGCAAAATGGATTTCTGTCGGGAATACGCGGATGCCACGATCTTAAGAGCCTAAGCCAATTGCTATTTGCTAAATTGCTAGCTGCTAACGATCGCAATCGCCCTTAACGGACTGCCCGATCCATTCACAATCTTCAGCGGCGCAGCAATCACGACTGCTCCGGTTGGCGGCAATTGATCAAGGTTGCACAACCCGGCCAGCCCAAATTTGCCACTACCGTGCATCACGTAATGATTAGGAAACGGTGGATCGAATGTCGCGGCGCGGCCAGCGTCCGTTCCGACCGTCTCAACGCCCACGCCCAGAACGTCTCGCTCTTTGGCCAGAAAGTCTGAGCATTCTTTCACAAATCCGGGAGTGTGGGGGCCGTCATCCTGCAGGTTGATGTATTGCTTGGGGTCAGTGCGAGCGGACCAGTCGGTGCGCAGCAGCATCCACGCGCCGGACGGAATACGCCCATATTTTCTTTCCCATTGCTGCACGCGTTCCACCGTTAGCAGAAAGTCAGGATTGCTCTTTACGTCGGCAGTCACGTCAATCACGCAGGCCGGGCCAACAAACTTTTTAGGATTTATCGTATCCACGCTGTTTTCCGGCAGGTCTTTGCCGCTCACCCAGTGGATGGGAGCGTCAAAATGCGTTCCCGTATGTTCGCCGGTTTCAAATCCGTTCCAATACCAGGCGGGACCGCGATCGTCATAATGCGAAAGCTCCCATATCTTGAATGCCGGCGTATTCGGCCATTGCGACGGCAGCGGCAGCAGCGGCGTCTGCGGACTAAGCGGCTGAGTGAGATCAACCACACGCAGAGCGCCGCTGTTGAGTTGGGTAACGAGTTCAGCAAGGACGTTTGCCATATGTGACTCCTCTTGCAAAACTAAAATCCACCACGGAGGCACGGAGACACAGAGAATAGCTTTTTGAAAACTGAAGAGCAAAATAAAAACATTTCGCGTCTGGTCAATTAGGAGCGATGAGCAATTCGTTAGCTTTTGCTTTCTCCGTGTCTCCGTGCCTCCGTGGTGAGCTTCTCGATATACCGCTTGAACTGAAACCGGTTTTCCAGCAACGCCAATTCCGTCACGTATCCTTTTGGCCCCACCGCCTCGACTTTTGCCACCATGGAAGTAAGATCATTGGTTCTTAACGCTTCGTCAAAAGCATGCTTGAACTCTTCGATTGTGCTAACGGTCTTGGTGCGCGCGATGCCGGATGCGCGAGCCACGCCTTCAAGGTCGCTGCCGGTAGAAGTAGCGGTGGGAAAGCCGCCGACAGAGAGCAGGCTCTCATTGTCAAAAACAACATGCACCAGATTCCTGGGGCGATAACGCGCCAGCGTCGTGTATCCGCCAAGGTTCATCAGGATGGAGCCATCGCCATCAAAGACCACGACTTTCTGTTGAGGAAGACAGAGCGCAAGGCCCAAGCCGGTGGACGATCCAAGTCCCATGGCATGTTGCAGGTAGAAAAAGTTCGGCTTGTGACCCAGCGACTGCAGCTCACATGCGACAGCGCCCATGATGGTAACAACCAAACAGTTTTCCAGTTGGTCATAGATCGCGCGCAGGCATTCAAGGCGCTGCATCATGCGGGCTCCTCCCACATGAGTTCACGCGTGAGCAGCAACGCAGCGGGATGCAAACTGGCATAGGCCCAAGTCTGGGCTTCAGCAATGCGCTTTTCTACTTTTGCGGGATCATCTAAAAATGAATATGGAATGCCCAATGCACGCAGCAGAGGCTCCGTCACACCGCCGCCCTGCGTCTGCCAGGGATCGCGCTCGCCAAAGTGGCCGCGATAGCTGATGAGCATCAGCAACGGAATGCGGTAGAGCTGCGCGAAAGAAACAATTCCGTTAATGCTGGCAAGGAAGCCGTGGTTCTGCATCAGCATGGCGGACTTCACGCCCGCAAAGTGTGCGCCCGCGGAAATTCCCACGCCTTCTTCTTCCTTGGCAAGACGTACCAGGATCATTTTGGGATCGTCTTCAGCCATGCGAATCAGGTGCACCAGCCACGTCTCAGGCAGAGCAGAGACAAGGCCGATGCCGCATTTCTTCAGCGCGTCGTAAACCACTCCGGAGTTGGCGAGAGAGACCGGCATTCAGGAAGGAAGTAGCTTAACAGGAAGTGGAAGCATTCGGGAAGATCGGAGATCAGCAGAGCTACCTAACTGCTAAAACGGCAGATGGAATTTTCTGGCAAGTCTGTGAATTTCCGGGTGAAACTCGTCGGCCAGATTGCTGGTGACAAAACCGGTCAATGCGAGCGCGCTGCGGGTGAATCCGTGCGAAGCGTTAGCATACGGATCCGGCAAATAGGCATTGCCGACAAAGCCGCCGGCAAACGCGCCAGCCACATTCGCCACAGCCAGCCGTGGATGCCCGGAGTCACTGCGATCAATCACAGCATAGCGGACCGCATTGGCGACTCGCGCAAAAAAATTCTTGTTTGTCGAGATAAAATATCGCGGGTCTTCATGCAGAATTGACGCAGCCACAAATTTTCCACCCTGCACAGACGCCCAGCTTGCCATAAAGTCGCCATAGTTGCGGGCAAAGCCGGGGAAACCCTGTCGCCATTCCGGCGGATAAGCCTTTGGCGGATTCGCCATGGTTAATCCGTCGTAAAACGCAGCCACCGGATAAATACCCGGCCGAAATGACTCGACGGCGAAGTAACGCAGCTTGTCTTTTACATTGAGCGGCCTGAAAGATGCTGGATCCCCTACGGTGCTGCTCTGATTGGTGGTCGCGCTGGAAGCAGTTCCCTTTTTTGCATCCGATGGAGGCAGAGGAGCGGATTTTGGATGACTGTCTTGATCCGCTGCCTGCGGTGCCTGTTGAGAGTTCGACGATTGAGGCTGAGTTCCCTGCCCGCACACCCGTTGCGAAAAGCTGTTAATGATCACGCACCACAATGCGCCTGCGAGCAGCAATCTCTTTGTCATCAGTTCCAATGGTATATCACGCAACTGCATACTGCATGCACGCTTGCTTGTGGGATAGATGGCGCACATCCCAATACGTCCACCGAATCGAGACCGTGCAAAAAGATTTCATCGATCTCAACCCAGTACTGTTGATCTCGCTAAATTCTCGCACTCCAGCAGAATTGCTTTCCCGATATAACTTCCGATTACACCGGTAAAGGCAAGCAGAGACTGCGCTAGAGCAGTGACCTATATCACAGCAAAGCAGTGTTGATGTGCACTAGATTGGCGGCTTCTGCAAAAACCAGGAAAATCGGGATCGCGGCGACAGGAAAACGTGGAGGGTTAAGGTTTATGCGCAGCTCCTACAGGTTGTTGCTGGCAGCCAGTCTAATAACTTTCTTATGCACCACGCCTTTGTTTGGCCAGCATGAATATGATGAGAACAGCAAACTCAACACGAACCTTGGCTTCCCCGTCACGGTACCTGCAGGCAGCACCTCTGAGTTTGTCACGTTCGGCACTGGCGTAGTTGCTGGCGCTGGATATAACTTCAATCGTTATAACGCATTTGTTGGCGAATTCATGTGGAACTGGCTGTATCCCACGGATGCCGCCCTGGGACCGTTGCGGACAGCTCTGCAATCCACGGATTTAAATGGCCACAGCAATCTTTTTTCGCTCACCGGCAACTACAAACTGGAAGCGCGCGGCAAGCGGGTTGGGGCTTATCTGATCGCCGGCGGAGGGGTTTATTACCGTAACGCAAGCTTCAGCAAAACCGTTACTCCGCCTGCCGGAACCACGTGTACTTCCGCCTGGACATGGTGGGGTTTTACCTGTTCATCCGGGACCGTGGTGGTGGCAACAACCCATACGGGTTTTTCTGACGCGGTTTTTGGCGGCAATGCCGGAGTTGGCTTCACCATTAAGGTCGGTGACACCCCACGATACCGCTTATACTTCGAGGCACGTTATCACTACATACCCAGCAGCACATTCATTACTCGTGTCATTCCTGTCACAACAGGAGTTCGCTTCTGATCACGGGACGATGCTGCGTAAATCTTCGGGCTTGACGGAAAATTGGATAGCAGAAGCACGATGGCAGAAACTCCACAAGGTATGTGTGGCGCCCGATGAGAGACGATCTAAGTTGGGAGCAGCCGTTTTGACCTTGGCTTCCTACCTCTTCTGCCAGCGAGAGAATTATGCCCCCTCAAACACTTCCCCTGCCTGTTCCGCCGGTCCAACCTCCCGATCAAAGAAGATTCGCGTTGGTGCCCTTTGCAAGCCTCAATTTGTGTACAGAAGGTTAAACTCTGGTGAAAAGTGCAGGGAGTATTACCAAAGTTATTGATTTGCGCCATCCTATTACCATAAGGTGACTGCAGCGGACGTTGTGCAGCCCTGTTTAGAGGCCGCCGCACCGCCGCATCAAGGAGGGCTTAGTGGCGCAATTTTTTGCTGGTTTGGCGCGGCTTGCGATGGGTACGGAGCTGCCGGTGCAAGTGGCAGCCGTGTGTTATCGGCTGAACGGCCCATCTGTGGAATTCCTGCTCGTAAATACCAGCTCAGGCAAATGGACTTTTCCCAAAGGCCGGCTGTGTCCCAGCCTGTCACCCAGTGAAAGCGCCTCGCGCGAGGCCTGGGAGGAAGCGGGCGTTAAAGGCAGGATTGAAAACAGTCATTTCGGACATTATCTGGACACCAAGCGCACACTAGGGCACGATTCCCTCACGCGGGAAGTTCGCATCGCAGCATTCCTTCTGGAGGTCCACAGCACGGAGGATCCGCAGGAAAGCGATCGCAATCCAACCTGGTTTTCCGCTCACCAGGCCAGAAAGCGCCTTGCAGAAGGTCGCCCCTCGCCGTACTCGAAGCAAATCGCGAGAATGATTGACGGTGCGCTAGACCAACTCACGGTGAAAAGCAGAAAGCAGACCGAATTTCTGGTTCGCATACAGGGACGGAGACGGCTGGCTTCCGCGCGATAAGCAACTTGCCGCGCTTCCTGACCTGCTCTTTCCGGTGCCTGGTCCGGATATCTGTTGGCGCAGAGCAAAGCCAAACTGTTAACCTAATGTTGTGCGATAAAGAGCTTTGCTGTGACTGCCAAACGTCCAATTCGCAAAGACTCTGGCCTGGTCCATTGGATGAACCAGGTCCCAAAGGAAGCGGACAAAGCTGCAGACGGCTTCGATAGCGAAGCAGTCCACGATCTTCGCGTTGCTCTCCGCAGATGCCGTTCCATGGCAGACGGGTTCCGCGCCATCGACCCGCACAAAGACTGGAAGAGGATGCGCCGGCAGGCTACGGCGCTATTTGACAACCTGGGTGCGTTGCGTGACTGCCACGTCATTACGGAATGGACACAGAAGCTCGGCCAGGCTGACGATCCGATCACACGACAACTTCTAGACCATCTGCGCAGGCAGGAAGCATCTTTACAAGAACAGGCTAAATCCGCGATTGATGTCTTTGATCGAAAACAATGGCAGAGTTGGACTCGCCAACTGGGCCAGCGTGCTCGACGCCTGCCGCTGGGATCGCACGTGTTTCAGGTGCTTGCCCTGGAGAAATTGATTGCTGCGCGAAGATTGGAAGCTGCTGCGCTGAAGTCGGGCAATGACATAGCGTTTCATAAGCTGCGTATCGGACTAAAGAAGTTTCGTTACGTGGTGGAAAACTTTTTGCCACAGCTGCACCACGAATGGAAAGCCGGGCTTAAACACATCCAGGACCTGCTGGGTGAAATCCATGATCTGGATGTAGTACGCGAGACGGTCTTGTCAGTATGCGCTTCCGCCGCGCCTGCGGCGCTGCAACGATGGGAAGAAGCTGTGGCGGCGGAGCGCCTGCAACGAGCCAATCTTTATTCCGAGGTTATGGTTGGAGAAAGCTCCTTGTGGCGCGTTTGGCGGTCCGCGCTGCCTCAAGGGAAAGCTGCGCGAGAGGCGTCGCTTAAAAGGCTGCAAGCCTGGTCCTCTTTCATGGATAGCGATTTGCAGCATAACCGCCGCGTTACCCGGTTCGCCATTCAAATTCATGACAGCCTGGCGCACCTGGGGCTGTTGAAGGGCGCCGACAAAAATTCACGCGAGCTGCTGAAAGCCGCCGCCATGGTGCATGAAGTTGGCAGGTTTGCCGGCGAAAAGAATCATCACAAAAGCACTCAGCAGATGGTCAGTAGTCTTGATCGCATCGTGGGATGGACGCGACTGGAAGTGATGACCATGGCCAGCGTAGCACGCTATCATCGCGGCGCCCTTCCTCAAGCCGCACGGTTGCGGGATATCCCCACCGCACAGCGGAAGATCATCATGCTGCTGGCCGGGATTCTGCGCCTGGCCAATGCTTTGGACGACGAGCGTGATGGCCAGATCAAGCGCATTAAAGTGAGTCACCACGCAAACTATATCTTGATACAGGCCCAAGGGCTGCGCCAGGACAACATGCTGGCAGAAAAGATTGCCGCAGGCCGTCACTTATTGGAAATGATCTGCGGCCTTCCTGTACTGGTGTGTCCCATGCCGAATCGCGCTGCTGCGAGGAGATCTCGCCCCTAGAACCGCAGCCTTTCTTCAGCATTGAAACAGCCTTGATTTCAGTGAACTTGGTTGGCAGCCAAGCTGGCAGCAATTTCAGCAAGCAGATGCGGCAGTTCCCGGCTTACATACAACTTGGGGATGAAAGCCAGAGCGCCGCTTTCCAGCGATGCTTCGCGCAGCTCTGCCGAGTCATATCCGGTGATAATAACAACACGCGTTGACGGAGAACGGCGGCGAATCAGTTCCATGGCTTTAAGACCGTTCACCAATGGCATATGGAAATCCATCAGAACGAGGTCAGGCCTTAGCCTTTCTACAGCCCGGAGCGCCTCGCTGGCGCCATTCGCGGTGGCAACCACTTCAACTGCCTTACACTGCGCGAGAAAACAGCATACGGTACGAATGAACCTGGGCGAATCGTCCACTATCATGGTGCGAATGTGACTGACATCAGCTGTCATCTTTGGCTCCAGTCAGCATCCCGTACAGTCCGCCCTGCATGGGACGATAAAGTCATGCGTGTCGATACACTGCCCGTGGCGTGTAGGAGCGCGAAACTTTAGAATTTCTAATGTCGCACTCCACTTCTAGTGGAAAATTGAAGCGGGCGCATCAGGTAGATTCCTGATTTTGAAAAAGGAAACTCCGGAAGACCCTAACTAGGCAACCGCGCCGGAAGAAGCTGCTTGGTCCTCGGGCACGGGCAGGCTGATTGAGATGATAGTACCCGAGGCATCAGAGCTGATATTCACGGTGCCTTTCAAGAGGCGTACACGCTCCCGTATGCTGCCAATGCCAACCCCCGCTTTGTCCTTGCCCGGCGGCATTCCCCTGCCCTGGTCTGCGATCTCCAGATTCAAAGACGAGCCTTGGCGAATCAGCAGGATATTGGCGGTTGAGCTATGGGAGTGGCGATGGACGTTGGAGAGCGACTCCTGCACAATGCGAAAGACCGCCAACTCCACGTCAAAGCCCAGCCTGTCCAATTCACCCTGTGTGGTCAGGGAGACGGCCACACCACTGCGTCTACTGAAGCCCTCCACATAACCGCGGAGAGTCCGGCTCAAGCCCAGTTCCTCAAGAAGCGGTGGGTGCAGTAGATAAGAAATTGTGCGCAGTTCGCTGGTGCTTTCGTCGATCAGCCGCATGCATTCTTCAATCACGGAACGGGTGGCGGGAGCGACATCAATCGAATCCAGAATAGGGGCCATATTCAGTGTGAGTGCAACCATGTTCTGAGTGGCGCCATCATGGAGTTCACGGGCCAGATTCCGGCGTTCCTCTTCCTGGACGCGCATCATGCGCCGGGAAAGGTCCTCCACCTGTTGCTCGGCTTCCTTGCGCTCGATGATCTCGTTTTGCAGTAACAGATTGCTTTGCTCCAGGTCAGCGGTCCTCTCTCGAACACGGAGTTCCAACTCGTCATGCGCCTTGCGGAGTTCCTCGGCGGCGCGTACCTCCTGGGTTATGTCGCTGCAAATGATGGTGAAAATTTTTTCCTCGCCAAGGTCGAGCCGTGACACTGAAGCCGTCATGGGAAACTCTGTTCCGTCTTTTCTCAGACCAAACACCCGCCGGCGTTTTGACATGTGCAAGCTCTGCTTTGCCGATTCTGAAAATTCTGCCACGTGCCGCGCGTGGGCCGTGTGGAAGTGCCCGGGGATCAATATATCGAGGGGCTGTCCCAACGCCTCCCTGGCGGAAAACCCAAAAATATTTTCGGCGGACTGGTTATACAGCGTGATGCGCATGTCCGCATCAGCCGAGATGATGGCTTCAGCAGAGATCGCCAGAATGCCGGCGAACCGGGCTTGCGACGCACGCAATGAAGCCTCAAAGCGCTTGCGTTCCCCGATCTCCGCTCTTAGCTTTTCCACCATTTGCGCAATCACTACCAGCAGCAGGCAGGCGCTCAGGCCAGCCAACAAAGTCACCATTGGCAGGTTGGAGCGCATTTCCCCCATTGCTTCCGGCTTGGACCAGACCTTCAAACGCCATGTCCGGCCCTGGAGAGGAACATCGATGGTTTGCGGCCATTCTTGTTCGTTCCTGGTTGTACTGCCATCCAGACGAAACGCCTCCATGCCGTTTTCTTCAATGGCGACGGAAAAATTCAGGCCTTTGATGTCCTCAAACATAGTGTCGAGAGAACGCTGGGCGTCAAAAGATGCGAGGACGAATCCCCGAAACTGTCCTTTTTGGTAGATCGGCACAACATTGAGCCATTGCTTCCGGCCGCCGGGCGACTTCAGCAAATTTGAGAGCGCCGGCTCTTTGGATCGCAACGCGCTTTGCAGCAAACTTTCACGCGTGCCGTTGCCGGGGAGAGGAGAAGTTTCTCCAGGGGATCTGACGATCCAGCGTTCCTGATATTTGGGATCAAGCCATTCAATGGCGAGGCAGCCGGGATGATGCTCAACATAGAGTCCGGCGAAAGCCATCCATTGATCGTAGTTGGGCTCATCGAACTCCCACATCTTCGCGAGCCGAACCTGCCCCAGCAGCCGTGCGTCCATGTCAGAGCGGAGATCGGCTGCGACCGCAGAAGCGGCGAGATGAGTCATCCTTTGAATATGGGCGCGCTCATTACCTACCGCCAGCCGCCAGCAGATAAGCGTGCCGGTCAGGCTGATGAACAATACGGCCAATACTAATTTCGATGCCACGGGCCCAGTGGCACTCCGATCCTGGCCCATGCAGCAGCTCCCTCCAAAGGGGGTGATTGATTGAGTGTTTCGACTATTGAGAGGAAGAGATAGTCGTCCGTCGTCTGAGGCCTTGATGTTTTCGTTTCTCAGGCAGCCAGGAACACTTGGAACGAAAGGCTGCGCGCCCCAGAGCTATACCCTTAATATAACGCTGATTTGGCGCTTCAAGTATTAGAAAGTGATTAGAAACACATTAGAGATTCTAATGTGTAGCAAACCTAATTAGCGGTGGCTGGGCGCTACTTTGTGCTGATTCGCGGCTGAAACCATTCATTCCAATCGTTCAATCAGCAGGGTTGGTTGTGGTCAAGCCTAGAGATTTAAAAGGTTTTGATGAGAGGATTCTTGCGCTTGGGTGTAAGCTGCAAAGCAGCTTATCCCAGGTGTAAAGCGAGGCGGAGACCCCATTTTTATCTAGTTCGTTCCGGTCGCATAAGAGGTGTGCGTAGATGGCAGTTCGAGTGGTGCTGGCTGACGATCATGAGATAGTCCGTCAAGGGCTACGTGTGCTCCTGGAGCGGGAAGGGTTTCAAGTGGTTGGCGAGGCTTCTGATGGCCACGATGCATTGAAGCTATGTGACGCGAACCATCCAGAAGTTGCGATCCTGGATTTGTCCATGCCGCTGCTGAACGGAGTGGACGCCGCGCGCGAGATCATGAAATCCAATCCGCGCACCAAAGTTGTGCTGCTCACCATGCATACGGAAGATCACCTGATTCTGGAGAGCTTGCGCGCAGGGGTGACCGGATACGTGCTTAAAACAAAGGCCGCAAGCGAGTTGGTGCAGGCATTGCGCGCCGTTTGCCGGGGCGAGATGTTTTTGACGCAGAGCATCTCCCGCACGATTGTCCAGGCGTTTTTGCAGAACGCGCCGGTGCCGGGCAATCCCATCAGTGACCGTGAGCGACAGGTGCTGCAACTGGTTGCGGAGGGAAAAACCACCAAGGAAATTGCTTCGCTGCTGGGAATCAGCGTCAAGACTGCTGAATCACACCGTTCCAATCTGATGGATAAACTCAACATCCATGACACCGCGGGGTTGGTCCGTTACGCCATACGAATCGGATTAATTGAATCTTAAGATCGCCGCCTATCTCTATCCCAACTGAACCACTGTTTATTACCGCCGTCAGAACCTGAAAATTCAGGAAACAACCCCTTCGACCCTCCTTAATCAGGGATTGAACCACCCCAAAATGCCAACATCACCGGATGGCCCGCATTTCAACTGTGAGCCATGCTGCTCAAGTCTTGATGTCCTGTATTCCGGCCACGTATGAGCTAGCTGCGTGAATGCCAGCAAAAGGTATTCCTGGAGCCAGCTTACAAACGTGAATTTCAAACGGGCCAAGATACGAGTCGACTGGAGTGAGATATGAAAAGTTACACAAGAAATACACCTTTCCGTTTTGCCACCGTCCTGCTTTTCAGCCTTCTGGTTATGGCAAGTGTCGCTGGCGCGCAGTTACCGGTTCCATCATCGTCGCAGTTTGACATTACAGGGTTCATCCAGTCGGCTACGCTGGGCGGACCGGGAACAGGCGCCGGAACTGGCGCGCACCAAGGCGGCGTTATCACCGTTAATGGCCATGTGGTCACGGTACCGTCGGAAACCATAGTAATCCTGCCAGCAAATGCGCTGACGTGGCAGGAGCTTTTCGCACAAGCCCCCGCTCCATACACAGGCGTGGCAACCGGCATGGCGCTGGCCGACGTTCCTGCGCCCCTCACAACTTATGAGGCGCGCATTGTCGGCAACCGCGTAATAGGCGGCCCGGGTGGCGCTGATGTTTACATTGCCGGACTGATTTGGATTTCACAACAGGCCCTGAATAATGGCCAGGGGTTCATCAACTGCATTAACTACGCCACGGGCGAAATTCGTGTCGGTGGCGCCATCGGCAATTGCGCGGCCGGCACTCGTATTCGGCTCAACGATCCAGCAGTAGGCCTTACCGGTACAGGCCGTTACGGCCGTGCGGTAACCCCTGACAAGCGCTTCATGGTGGACCAGGATAATCCAACGGTAAGAAGCGTTTCAGGCTTTCCTATGTGCATACCCCGCGTTCTGGCCGATCCACAAATTCCAGGAAATCCGGACGATCCACTATGTCCGCTGACTCAGCGGCCCATCTCCGTTGCCGGCAATCCACCGGTCTTTCTAACGCTCTACACGATGAACAATCCGGTAACGCTTCCTGGCGTGCCACCCGATCCCACGATACAAGCCCCGTTTGAAGTTGGCGACTATGTGACGTTCGCGGGAACGCTGGTGCAGGATGCCACTCCCGCTACCCCGACCGCCGGCCCGTGGCCTGGAATCGCAAACACTTATATTTCCGCACATACCATCGTTAACAACGTTGGCATTTACACCTGGGCGGGAACCAGTCCAGCTTATGTGGCGATTGACGTTTCCTTTATCGGCACTGGCGGATTGACGGTGATAGGCGCCAATGAAGCGGCGATCATGACCCGCTTCGAAGGCTTCAGCACTGATACAAGCCGGGTCGTCCATTTGTACGGCATCGATCTGAATCCATCAACCGGCGCCCCGAGCGACCGCGACTGGGGCACCATCGGCGTGGATCCCGGCCCCACCATAGGCGCAGCTACGGGACGGTGGCGCTATCGCCCACCCTGCGGTTTGACCGTGCCAACCCCATCCAATTTCAAGGATTGCACTCCTCCACCAAGCAACAGCTACCTGCCACCCACGCGCGAAGTGCGCGCGGTAGTGGAAGGCGCATGGACACCGGGTGGACCACAAACCACGTATGCCAATGGCATCATCGCCGGACAGTATCACGCTCCCATGGCAGACTACCGCTTCCCGGAAAACCTGCCGGGAAAACCGGTAGTAGAAAACAACTTCAACAGCATCCCATTCCTGGCGGCAGGTGGCTATACGTCCTCAGCGGGTACGCTGGTGAAAGTACTTGATCCATGGCCCAGCAGCACTCCGCCACCACCACCGCCCTGCACCGTGGCGCCCGTGGCTGTAACCGGCGGACCTTATACTGATTCCTCTGGTGGATCGATTACTCTGAACGGCAGCGCCGTTACTGCCGATACACCCGTAACGTTCCTGTGGACCGCAGCAGCGGGAACTTTCTCCAATCCAAACATAGCGAATCCGGTTTACACAGCGCCCACAGTCGGAACATTAACGAATGTTGGCCTGACGCTGACAGTTACAACCTGCGGTGGAACCGGCGTCTCCGGCACTATCGTCGCCGTGAATGGGGCATCCGCTCCCACGGTTAACCATGTAGCGCCGCTCACACTGTTCTCTGGCGCGGCAGGCAACTTGGCCGTTACCGGATCTGATCCCAATGTACCAGCTGCGGTTCCGCTGTTCTTTGCTGCCACTCAGGCGGGCGTGCCTGCCCTGAATAACTTCACCGTGACCCAGGGACCGAACCCGCCGGGAACGAGTGCAACCATAACTTTCAACGCTCCTGTACTTCCTCTTGGCCAGGTAACTACGTCCGTGGTTAATCTCACGATTACGGCAACAAATACGGCCAACCTGGTTTCAGCGCCGGAATTCACGTCGGTCACAGTCACGCCGCTGCCCGATCTCATCACGCCCACGTCGGCGCAATACCGCGTCAACAACAAGCGGCTGATCATTACCGCGAATTCCTCAGTGGTCAGTCCAAACGTGAACTTGTTCCTGCAGTCCTATGTGACGACTACTGGGACCACCTATAACCCAGATCCCGCAGCAGGTGGAGCAGGCAATCTCTTTACCAATAACGGCGCGGGCGCTTACACCATCACCCTGAACGGAGTACCAGAGCCCGCCTGCGGCAATCCCGCTGGTAACACGACTCCCTGTCCGACCAAGTCGCTGGACGTAAAGTCCAACCTGAATGGCGATAGCGGAGGCTTTGCACTTACCAAAATTCAATAACCCAACACCTAACCAGGATTGCCGAGCTAAACGGCTCGGCAGTCCTGATTCATCAAGGCTGACAACTACCCCGCAGAGAGAGATTCCCGATGAAACGTAGAGTTCTCATTCCGGAAAACGCACATAGCACACGCCCTGCAGATGCAAGTTTGTTCGATGCTAACGCGTGCCGGCTCCGCGAAGAGAAAATTGATTTCGTCTGCCTGGATAGTCGAGCGACAAAATCATTAAATCACTCTAATCCAGTGACCGCCGTCACAGACAGCGACAATCTCACGTTGGTAATGTGCAGCTACTCTGCAGGTTCGATTTTTGAATTTGCAGCAGGCTCTTCTTCCGGGGAAATTCAAGTTGATTCACGCCCGAGTCTCAACCAAGCTAACTTTCCTGGAAGAAGCCCCAAGTTTAGAAAATTGGAGATGTGCCGAAAATGGCAGCCGACATCGGGCCCTGTCGCGAACAAAGAATTTTTCAGCAGTATCCAGTGCAGCAAGCACCAAGTCCTGATTCACAGTCAATTATCTGAAAACGGCAACCAGCGCGTTTCAGGTTTACCTGCTTCCGGCAGCACACGCATTTAACCCAATAACCCCAGCCGAGCTGATGAGAAACAGACTTGGCAATCCCTTCCGGGTGGGTGATGAAAGACACAGGCGGGCGGCGAGAAATCGCAGCCGGCACATTCAAGCAGACAAGCTCTGCAAAAGACGGAGAGCAGCCACCATGAATTATAGAGAAGATGGATTTTTCCTTCCGGAAAATGCGTCCAAAGCCAGGGTTCGAGAGGCAGAGAACGCGCGCAGGAACCGCGCAGAGATCGTGAAAGCACATTCTCAGGGGCAGGTTACCCGGCGCGACCTCATAAAATGGGGTCTCATCACAACCGGCGGCCTTTTAGCGCCAATCCACGGCCTCAACCCATTCGTCAGCAGCGCCTATGGCAGCATTCCCACTGGCGCAAACCCCAGCCCGCTGTTTGGCGCGCAGCCTTTCACTCAGGCCATGGGGCGCTTTGATGTTCTGCCGCGGCTCGCGCCCACGGCGCTGAATCCACTGGCGCAGGCTTCATCCAACCAGACACAGCAGCCCGTTGACCCGCTATTAGGTGGCGGAACTGGCCCAATTGAAGGTCGTCCTCCGGGAGACACCTGGGCGCACCAGTCGTTTAACCAGTTCCCCCCGGCAGTTGCCTACGTTGCAACGCAGGAAGGTGCCAAAGCAAATACTGTTTACAATCCTCAAGTCACGTCCGACTTCAATTCCGGCATCAACCCAGCCAACCCGATTCCATTGAAGTTCCACCCGCTTATGCCCGTCCAGAACGTCAACTCAGTGTGGACTTTCAACGGAACCATTCCACCCAAGCTGGTCCTGGGCAAGTACAGCGAGCCGATCCTCTTCCGTCATTTCAACAGGCTGCCCGCGGATGTCACCCAGAACAACGGCTTTGGCCGCAATACGATCAGCACTCATGAGCACAACGGACATCACGGCGCGGAGAATGACGGCTTTACCGGCGCGTTCTTCTTCCCCAACCAGTTCTATGACTATCACTGGCCGATCAAGCTGGCTGGCTTCACCTCAATCAACACCGGCGCAACTGACCGCAGGGCCAGCACTCCCGACGGCAGCGGCGGCCTGACCAATATCCCGGGTGACTGGCGCGAGACCATGAGCACGCACTGGTTCCATGACCACATGTTCAGCTTCACTTCACAGAACGTGTACAAGGGCAATGCTGCCATGTTCAACATCTATAGCGGCCTGGACCGCGGCAATGAGTTGATCAATGACGGCGTGAACCTGCGCTTGCCTTCCGGCAGCCTCAAGGACTTCGGAAACCTGGAGTATGACGTGAACCTGATGGTGGCCGACAAAGCCTTTGACGCCACCGGACAAATGTACTTTGACATCTTCGACTTCGACGGCTTCCTGGGCGATGCGATGACCGTGAACCTGTTTTACAAGCCGTATTTCGAAGTGGAGCACCGCAAGTACCGCTTCCGCATCCTGAACGCCAGCGTGTCGCGGTTCTTCAAAATCTGCTGCGTAGATGCCAACGGCACCGCCGTGCCGATCACACAGATCGCCAACGACGGCAATCTATTGCCAAACCCTGTGGTGCTCACCCAACTGGATGAGCAGGGCATCGCCGAAAGGTACGACATCGTCATCGACTTTACCGCCAATAAGGCCAAAGTCGGCGACAAATTCTGGCTCGTGAACCTCTGCGAACACCAGGACGGCAAGAAGCCTTCCGCGGACCTGTCCATTGCGGACGCACTCGCGGGCAAATCCAACGATCCCTGCATCGGCAAGTTCCTGGAGTTCCGTATTGTGCGGAATCCAAAGACTGCCGACAAGAGTGTAGTACCCAACGTCTTGATTCCCAACCCCGACCTCTCGAACATCCCAGTGTCGCGCACTCGCGTGTTTGAGTTCAACAGCGGAGCAAACCAGAACCTGTCCAACCCGGATACGTGCTACCTCACCGGCGCTGGCGGGCAGTCAGGCCCTTGGGGCATCAAAACGGACCAGCAGGGGAGCACGCAGGATGCGTGCTTCGGCCGCATCTCGGCGTTGCCGCAATATGGCACGCGCGAGGTCTGGGAACTGCGCAATGGTGGCGGCGGATGGGACCATCCCATTCACATCCACTTTGAAGAAGGCCAGGTCCTGGCCCGCAACGGCAGCGCTGCGAACGTGCCGGCGTGGGAAAAGGGCCGCAAGGACGTATATCGTCTGCGTCCAAGCGGCAGCGTAACCATTACCATGCAGTTCCGCGATTGGGGCGGCATGTTCATGGAGCACTGCCACAACACAGTCCATGAGGACAACGCCATGCTGCTGCGCTGGGAGACCAAGGGATTGGGAACTCCGTTCCTGTCTCCGCTCCCGACGCCCATCTGCACGCCGCAGGGTGTCACCTTCATACCGCCGGATGAAATCCTTCCGACGGCCTGAAGAGCCGCTGGCTAAGGCGTAACAGGAAATCCGGCAGACCGTCTGCGTTGCCCTTCACTTCCCGCACAAAAGTGACTGGCAGCGTGGGACGGCCCGCCGGGTTCTTCAAGAGTCCGAATGAACCGTGAAAGGAGCAGTACGATGCGACCGAAGAGTTGGGCAAGTCTTGCCGGCGTGGCCGCCATGATTTTTGCGTCCACAATTCTTATTTCTTTTGGCCCCGCCCCGGCGGCCGCCTATGAAAACCACTGGGGAGCCAATTATTTTCCTAACGTTGAACTAACTGACCAATTTGGCCGCAAGCTGCATTTTTATGACGATCTGCTCAAGGGCAAGACCGTGGCCATTGAACAGTTCTATACCCACTGCATAGACATCTGTCCTCTGGAAACCGCGCGCCTGGCCCAGGTGCAGAAGATGCTCGGCGACCGCGTGGGCAAAGATATCTTTTTTTATTCCATCAGCATTGATCCTAAACGCGACACTCCGGCGGCCATGAAGGAATATGCCGACACATACCACGCCGGCCCCGGCTGGCTCTTCCTTACTGGCAAGAAAGAAGACATCACGCTCATCAACAAGAAGCTTGGGTTTCAAGACCCCATTCCGGGTGACCGCGATGGCCACTCGGCTCATCTGCTGCTGGGCAATGAAGCTACCGGACAGTGGCTGCGCAACAATGCCCTGGATAACCCGCGCTTCCTGGCCATCATGATTGGTGACTGGATGAATAGCTGGACCAGCACCAAAAAGATGACATCGGGCAAGAGCTATGCCGATGCGCCTGCTGTCAAATACGACGATCATGGCAAATATGTCTTCTTCACGCAATGCGCGGCCTGCCACACCATTGGTGGCGGAGAATCCATTGGTCCGGACCTGAAGGGCCTAACGAAGATCCGCGATCCCCAGTGGCTCCGGAAAATCGTCCAGGTGCCGGAGGAACTGCTGGACAATGGCGATCCGCTGGCCAATGCCTTGTTGAAAAAATACAAAGATGTGCGCATGCCAAACCTGCATTTCGATGCTGCGACCACGGAGCTGCTGATCGGCTATATGGAAAAGCAATCAGCTGTTGCAGCGCCGACAACCGAGGCACCCATGCCAGAGCAACCAAGATGAATTGTTGAGAAGTGCCGGCGGAAAAGCTGGTTCAATCCCCACTCACCAGCCACGCCGGCACCGTTCCTGTAAGCCAACACGAGTTTGAGGCGCGTCCGCCAAGGAGCTTCCCATGTATTCATGCACTAGTAAAAAAACGATGTTGGCCATCGCCGGCTTCGTTTGTATCTCGCTGCTTTTATTCGTGGCAAACATACCCGCAGTGCCGCAAAGTGGCGCCCTTACAACTGAGTCGGCCGGCTTTGATACAGTTGGCTTTATTCAGGCGGCCACCATTGATCGCCCCATAGGCACGGCGGGAGACCTCCTCTCCGGCGGCACAATTAAAGTCAACGATCATGTGATCATCGTGCCGGCCAATAGCATTGTGCAAATGCCGGCGGCTACGTTGAGTTGGGGACAGGTCTTTGCTCAGGCGCCCGCAACGGTAAGCAAGTTTGGCACGGCTTCCGGCCTGGCGCTTGCCGATTGCTTGCCGCCCGTCGGCGTGGGCGTTGGTTGCATGCCCGGCACGTGGGAGGCCCACGTTCAGGGCAACATCGTAGCCAGTGCCGTCTGCGGAGCGCACACCGATCCCAGCACGGGCCTTCCCTTAACATCGCCGTGTTACATCGCGGGCCTCATCTTCCTATCGCAACAGTCGCTGAACTCCTCTTCGGGATTCATCACTGCAATCGACTACGCGAACGGAATCATGGTCGTAAACGGCAGGGCGGTAATGCTCAATGACCCGCCGATTGCAGGCCTCACAAATCCAGCCGTTCCCAGCAGAAATGTAGGCCGCTTTTCCATGGGCCAAAGCCCGGACATACGCTTCACGGTCGATCAATCCAATCCAACGATTCGCAGCGTGACCGGTTATCCCATGTGCATTCCTCGCGTAGCGCCGGGCACTGCTGCACCGCACCCGATCATTCCCGGCTCTTCGATTCTTTCTACTGAAGATGACCGTTGTCCCCAGCGCAACCGTCCGCTGGATACGTCAGGAGCTTTTGCTCTCACTTTCACCATGGCGGCGGCCCGCTCCAATCCCATTACTACACCGCCGAGTGGCGTGACCGATCCCTGGGAACAGATGCCTTTTGAAGTAGGTGACTTTGTCACGTATGCAGGAGTGCTGATGCCTCCATGCGCGGCAGGAACCGGGCCCGGCACCAGCTCCGCCTGCGTGCTCGATCTGACCGCTTCCCAAAATAATTACATCATTGCCGCCTATCAGGTAATCGGCAACGTGGGCGTATACACTTCGCCGGGATCCAATCCTGCCTATATCGCGATTGACGTTTTGCTGCAGGGCACTGGCGGCGTTCCTAATCCGAACTTTCCCCAGGAAGCAACTTCAAGAGTGAGAGTGGAAGGTTTCATGACAGACCCCTCTCGCCCTCTGGACATTCTGGCTCTGGATCAGGACTGCAATGGCACCTTGACGGACCGGCTCTCAGCGCCCTGGAGTCTGGCGTTTTCTGTTGATCAAGGTCCGCCGATCGGCGCAAAGAAAGGGCGCTTTAAATTCGTTCCCGCGGGCGGGGCCTTTCTGCCGCCGGTAAGCCTGGTGCGCGTCCGGTTATCCGGTTATGCCGGTTATCTCAGCGCCAGCACCACCGATCCAAACGGCGTGCCTCTGGCAAGTCCCACGATTTCCGCCAACGGGATTGCCTATGGACAATACAACGCGCCTGATTTCACGTTTATTTTCCCTGAAACATTGATCGTTGGCGGTCCTGTTGTGACGTTCAACTTTTTGGATTTTCCGTGGCTGGTAAATGGTTCTGGGCCACTGAGCGGCAACCCGACCTACATGACTGGCCAACTTTCTCCGTGGCCCGATCTGGTTGCGCCGGCGACCAGTTGTACCCCCGGCACGGCGCCTGCACTGAACGCCAATTTCACCGTGACACCGGATGGCATCTCGTCTCCTGCCACGGTGGGAAATCCCGTAACTCTGGATGCCGGAGCGTCTGTTGAATCCGGCGCCACAAACTTTGTATGGACGCTGAAGCCGCAAGCGGCATTGCAATGCGTGACGTTCAACTGCTCGCTAGCGACGTTTACGCCCTTCAGCTCGGGGAACATGGACATTACTCTGGTAGCGACACAGCTGCTCAATGGAGTTGTGATTGGCACAGCCACTTCCACTTTCACCCTGAAAGTCACCAACGTTAAACAATCGGATGTTGTCACCATCACCAGCGCCGTTTATCGGACCAGCAAAGCGCGGCTCGATGTAAATGCAACTACCAACGTGGTGCTCGCTAGTCCAACAGGTTGCACTGTAACCAACGTGCTGCCCGGCTGCATGCTGGCCACGCTTGACATTATTAATACGTCCACCGGCCAACCCTACGCAGCATTGATGACGAATGCGGGCGCGGGCAATTACACGGTTACGTTCGTCGGTATCGCGCCGCCGAATCTTGTGACGGTCACATCTGGGAATGGCGGATCGGCAAGCTCGGCTATAACCAGAATTAAGTAGGAAATTAGCGGCTGGCAGCCTTGAATCAGCACGCGCAAGCGCAAGCCAGGGCTGCCAGCCATGAACTTGTTTTACATGTCGACGTGCTCGCTGACGTGGATGTGAGCCTGGGGATGTCCCCTTGGGGAGAAGGTTATGAATAAGACTATGAAACGCAGTTATAGAATTTTTTTGCTGATATTAATGCTGGCCGGTGCGGTGCTCTTTTCATTCACCATTGTGCGGGCGCAGATGGCTCCCTCTTCCCCCAAGAAGGCGCTCCCGGAACTTCCAATCAAGCCGCTCTCTGCCGTACCTAATCCTTCCGTGAACGGCTTGAGTACTTACGTGGCCAATCAAACCTCCGCTATCGCTCTGGGCAAAGCTCTCTTCTGGGAACAGCAAGTGGGCAGCGACGGCGTGCAGGCGTGTGCTTCCTGCCACTTCAATGCGGGCGCTGACAGCCGCACCTTTAACCAGATTGATCCCGGGCTGAGGGACAAGGACCCCAGCTCACCTAATTTCAACATATTCACGATGGGCGTCTTGATGGGAAGTGAGTACTATCCGAATTACCAAATGCATGCCGGGACTCCGGGCGCAGGCTTTGGCGGCTACCACGATGGCGATTTCCCATTGTATAAACCCACGAGTGATCTCGACACGGTTCCTTACAATACCGGCGCAAACCATCATGACGTGATCTCCTCGCAGGGTGTATTCGCCAGGAACTTCAACTCAGTAACTTTGGGCACCAGCGTTGACAACAGCACATCCACTCCCGACGCTAACTTTTCTTATCCTGACCCCAGCCATCCAGGGCAGCTCATCAACACCAGAAAAGTTGAGCCACGCAACTCTCCGAGCGTAGTCAATGCAGTATTTAATTTCCGCAATTTCTGGGATGGACGCGCGCGCAACATTTGCAACGGCGCAAATCCTTTTGGCGAGCGGGACGCTTCGTCGCATTTTTTCTCCGCCTCCACCACTACCTCCGTGCCAACGGCGGGGCTGGTTCGTTTGAATAACTCGGCATTGTGTTCCCAAGCCCTTGGACCGGCGCTCAGCAATTTTGAAATGTCCGCCGCTGGGCGCAATTTCCCGTTACTCGGGAGAAAGCTGATGTCTCTAAATCCGTTGTCAGCCACAGGCGGTCCGCTGGCCGCCCAACTGGTTGATTCCAACGACAGCGTCCTGGGCAAGAACAGTAAGTCGCCCAAGCGCGGCATCAACATCAGCTATCCTGCGTTGATTAAGAGCGCTTTCCAGCCGCAGTGGTGGCAATCCGTCTGGCACATCTGCGTGGCCGGAGACGGCTCAGAAACCCTGATCAACCCAACAGCAAAGCCTGCCCAGACTTGTCCGGCAGGCACGTCAGATTATTCCCAGATGGAATATAACTTCTCGTTGTTCTGGGGTATAGCCATACAGGCCTATGAGAGCACTCTGCGCGCGGACCAGACGCCGCTGGACCAGTATCTGGCCCAGCAGAGCGTGTTTAACATTCCGGCTGATAACGTTACCAACTCATTCAGCTTCACTCTGACCAAGAATGTGGTTCCCTACAGCGTGTCAGTGCAGGCCTTCAATCCCGCCCTGGACAAGAGCGACCAGAACGTTTTCGCTTTTGATAATGGAAGTGGCGGCATCACCGGCGTCGGCATAGTGTCAGGCTTCATCAACTACTCCACAGGCCAGGGACAAATATTTTTTGAGCTGCCGCCGCCCACCGGCTTCCCGACCAAAGTTGCTTACAGTGTTGGAACCACGCCCATGACAACGCCACAGCTTCGTGGCTTGCTGGTTTTTGAAACCAAAGGCCGCTGCATCCTGTGCCACGGAGGATCTGAACTGACGAACGCTTCCGTCACCCACGTGAGCCAGTCGCCCATGGAGCGCATGATCATGGGCGATCTCACGATCCGGGTTTACGATTCCGGGTTCTACCACATTGGCGCGCGGTCAGGACACGAAGATATCGGATTGTCTGACGTTGATGGCATTCCCAGTTCCGGTCTGCCTCTCTCTGACGCAGCAACTGCCCAGATCAGCGTTTGTGCCGGCGGTACCGCGCCCATTATTCCCGGACGCCCCGGCGACGGAATTCCGCCGTCACCGCTGGGCTGTTACGACCCTATCGCGGCTTATGCCGACGTGAAGACTCCGGGGCTGCGCAATGTCGCCCTGACTGCACCGTATTTTCATAATGGAGGACAACTCACTCTGGAACAGGTAGTAGAGTTCTATGATCGTGGCGGAGATTTTCCGCTGGCTTCCGACGAGCCAAACTGCCCCGCGACCACCAGCCTTATCAACTGTCTGATGGATCCCAACATCCAGGTGCTGGGTCTTACGCAGCAGGAGAAGACCGACCTGGTTGACTTCATGCGCAACGGATTGTTGGATGCGCGCACATTGAACCAGGTAGCGCCGTTTGATCATCCGTCGCTCATGGTGCCAAATGGTCATCCGGTGGATAGCAACGGGTATCCTTTGCCGGATCCCAACAATCCCGGGCAAGCCCAGGATATATATATGACCATTCCCTCAAATGGCAAGAATGGAGCTATGCCGCTGCCGGCGTTCCTGCAAAACATGGCGCGACCGTAAAGGCTTTTGGTTGGGGATCAGACCTGCGGCTAGGCGCAACTGCTCAGTCGGCATGAATGCGCCACTTGGGATTGAACGTGAGTTGCAACTGGCCAGTCACGTTGTGCTCCGCCGTGGGCCTGAGGGCGGGAATTAACCAGCGCTCGTATTGCACGAATGCGTCGAGTTGGAGATCGGGGCGGACTCTCCACAGCAAGTGCGTGCTGGCGTCACTCTGTGTTCCACCGCCCGGCAGGAACAACGAACTGGCTTTCACTTCTCGATAGCTTAGCTGGATGCTCGTCCCGGCTGAAAGATGATATGTGCTCCAGCCCTGATAGCTGCGGCCGTCGCGTCCTGTCGCATTTCCGAACAAGACTCCCTTGTTGGTGTTGGAATCGTGATATTCGACGCTGTAGTACAGGAATGTCCCGCCATGGTCCACCCCCATGAGCTGCGTTGACGCGGACTCAACGCGAAGGTCGAGCCGGGACAGTCCCGGAAAATGCGAGAGATATAATCCAGGACTCATTGCGCCGCGGCGCGGGCTGGCCAATGGTGAAGGATCATCGTCGCTATAAAAGTCACTATATAAATTTAACCAATTTCTCAGTCCGGGGATTTTGTAAGAGAAATCGAATCCCGATTTGCGATCTCCCGGATCATTGGGATCTTTGGCTGGAAGGCCGCTATCGCCAAACGATCCAAAGTTCCTGGCCAATGCCTGTGCTGTAAAAGGATGGCCCACTCCAGCCCAGATTGAAGCACGTGTGAATCCAAGCTCAAGATTTTCTGTGGGGTGAAAACTGACTTTTTGGAGATTAAAGAACGGTCGCGCCGGGAACTGGTGGCCGGATAATTTTGTGAATTGGAATTCAGTGCTGATCTGGCCCAGATAATGGAAGATCCAGGGCAGTTGAATCGGGGTGGTCTGTGTCAGGTGCAAACCATACATGGGATCAGCGTTGTTGCTCAGCATCAGCGGGCCACTTTCGCCCGGACCCAACCACATGCTTTCTTTTCCGAATGAAAATGCGAATTTACCCAGTTGAACTCCAGCATAGATATCGACAGGATAGAAACGATTGATGGCGGAAACCGGCGAGAGCGGCAACACCGGATTCTGGTCCAGCGAGGCAATCAGGTTGCTCTGCGCCTGGGTCAAAGGCCCGCGCCCCGGAGCGTGCTGATACTCGCCGCGAGCATAGAAGAAAAATCTTCCGGCTACAGCGCTACCGGAAGCGCCTGTAACAATGCTGCTGCCTTGATCGTAAGGCCTGCCAAAATCATTCCAGAGGGTTTGCCCGAAATGATAGCTGTCGCGCAATGGCACACCAGAAATATTCTGGTAACGGCCATAAACAGAATCGAGGCTCGCGCTGTAAAAGTGTTGCCCGTCCTGGATGAATTCTGATTTGAGCAGTTCAACTGTCCGCGCTATCCAGTGAGGCGTGGAGGGGTCCTGCGCAAAGTATTCCGCTTCTTGTATCTGCCGCAGGCATTCTTCACGCGTCCAGGGCTCAAGACCAAGGAATTGCGTGCGGACATATCCCATCGCGGCAAGGCGCTTTAACTCAGGATAAATCCAGCTATCCAGAGGGACAAAGACCGATCCCATGCGTGACCGGCGGTCTTCTTGCGTATCGGATTCAAACGAACCGTATTCAGCGTCATCGATATCTGGATCATGGTGCGCGCGATAAACTTGGCGCCCGATGAGCCACCCCATAGCGCCACTAACTACCACGTCGGCAGGAAAGTGCTTGCGACCAGCGACGCGGCTAACGCTGATAGCTGTAGCGCCGCTATAGGCAAGAGACTGCGAAAGCCACCCAGGATATTCATGGGCAATCACTGAAGCCATCGTCCAACCCAGGATTGAGTGGCCGGACGGGAACGATGGATCACTTAACGTCTGGTAGAACCTGCCCTGTCCGTCAACCGTGGTTGGGCGCTCGCGCGCGAAAGCAAGTTTAAGCGCCTCATCTACGATGTAGCTGTTGATCAGGGCTTCACCGGAAAGCAGCCCCGTTTCTTTTGCACGGGGATAACCGTGGAGTCCGCCCCACGCATACATCAGCGCGGGAACAGAAGCCATGCCAACCAACGTAATATCAGAAACATTTTTCCCCAGCCTAATGGCATCCGCGTTCGAGCGCGCCCGCGCCATGCTGTGCTCGTCGCTGCCAATCAGGCCTGCGGTTACCCCGCCCAGAGGCAACAACCAAAAAGAATCTATCGCGCGGATATGGAGTGGGCTCGTCCAGATGGCTTTTTGGTCGCCAGGAACATTCAGGAACATTCTCTTGAACGATGTTCCTTGTGTGCGCTCTGCCTGCTTTTTTGTTTCGGTTTTTTTCTTGCTTTCGCCTGGCAGCTGAGATTGCGCTGCCGGCAATGATGAGGAATTTGAAGATGAACTTGTTCCCTGCTCTGCCTCTGCCTCGGTTTTTGGGTCGGCGGAAGGTAAATCAGGCGCATGGACTGCCGTTTGTTCATCTTGCCATGGCAGGAACGCACCTTTCGTCGGAAGCCACAGCCAGAAGGAGCAAGCCCGGTAAAATGCGATGCACTAAGAAATTAAATTTCATGATAAATATGAGGAAAAGTGTATCTGGTATTGCCGACAGGCGTAGCTCAAAGTTCGCGGACCGGGTTATCGGCATTCACCGTTGCCGTGCCGCCACTGAGCATCTGGCGGTATAGGGCCAGCGTTTGCTGAATCACTTTTCCTCAGAGAACTCGTTCACCACTATTTCGCGCCCGCGGCGGCCCATTTCAGCGCGCAATGCTGCGTCATTCAATAACTGCGTAATGGCGTCGGCCAGCGCGGCAGGATTTCTAGGCGGCACCAGAAGCCCATTGGTTCCATGCCGGACAATATCTCTGCATCCCGGCACGTCAGTGGCAACAATTGCGCGCTTGGCGGCCGCTTCAATCAGCGCCAGTCCGAAACGGGGCTGGCGCGGACGACGGGAGCGATACTGACGTGGACGACGCTCTGGGGAGAGGGGCGTTTGGCCTTGCGTAAAACGCGACGTACGCTCTCTCGGCTCAAGGTAAGGCCTTCGTTCTCGACCAACTTTTGCCGCAAATGAGAGTCATTGAAGCCGGCATACTTGCCCGTAGCTAATTCCAACACGCGCTGACGCAGGGATTGATCCAGGGCCCAGGTTCTGGGTTTACCACGATTGCCATGCCGCACCCAGTCGGCGGAGTCGGGCCGGTAACGGCGCTTGAGGCGCTGCACCTGGCGTTCACTGCGCTGCAGTAGACCGGCGGCTTCACGTACGCTCAGCCGCCCGTCCACTGCTTTTTCAATCACTCGCATTCTCTGCAACTCCTTCTGGCTCAAGGTCACCATCCTTTAAGGGTGACATTTTTTCGTTGCAGTTAAGGGGTGACATTATTTTGGTGCATCTTCACAATAAAACCCGCACCACCGGTTATAAGAACCCTCATTGCCTTCTCCTAAAGCTGTTTTTATTATCGGGGTGTCGTCCATCGTACAAGTGAACTGAGACAAACGGATAATTAAGAAATGTTAACGTTTCCCATTTTTGATATATCAAAGTAAAACAATATACCGCTATTGCCAATAGTTTTCTATATAAGTTTTTTTAATCTCCGGAAATTGGCCGCAACTGGAGTGCTCCATCCTGCATGGCAAAATCCACGGAGTGGTTCTTGCGGTTTGACCGTCCCACACTGTAATAAGTGATCCCAGCCTGTGACATCGTTTCAGGAGAATATAAATTTCTTCCATCCAGAACCAGGGGAACAGCCAGCAATCTACTCATACGCTTAAGGTCCAACGCCGCAAACTCCTTCCATTCCGTCAAGATAAGCAGCGCGTCAGCATTGTCCGCCGCGGCATAAGCGTCCCTGGCGTAAGTTACGGTCTTTCCCAGAACTTCTTTTGCTTTTCCCATTGCCGCAGGGTCAAAACAGATTATTTTGCAGCCTTCCGCCAGCAGGCCCTGGATGACATTGATTGCCGGTGATTCCCGTATGTCATCCGTACCGCCTTTGAATGCCAGCCCCAGGGCGGCAATGCGCTTGCCTTTGAGTGTTCCCACTGCTTTACGAACTTTCTGCAAAAACCGGTCAATTTGCTCCTGGTTTATACGCGATACTTCTTCCAGCAGGCTCCAGCGGCTGCCGCACGCACGCGCTACAGATTGAAATGCAGCGACGTCTTTGGGAAAGCAGGAACCGCCATAACCTATTCCGGCCCTCAGAAATTTCTGGCCGATACGTTTATCGCTTCCGATTCCGCGGCGAACTTCTTCAATATCAGCCCCGACACGCTCTGACACATTGGCTACCATGTTGATGAAAGAGATTTTCATGGCTAGAAAAGCATTCGAAGCGTGCTTGATGAGTTCCGCGCTTTGCGTCGAGGTTTCCAGATACTCCATCTCCTCAACGCTATCCGGACCGGGAACAGCTCCGGACTCACGGGAATAGCTTCCGTTGAGCAGCGGTGCGTAAATTTCCCGCATGAGTTTTCTGGCCCGATCGCTGTCCGCGCCAACCACAATCCGGTCTGGATAAAGGAAATCAGTTACAGCAGTTCCCTCACGCAAAAATTCAGGATTGGAGACAACATCAAAATCTTCAATGGCGCAGCCGTTTTGCAGCATTAACTTCTGTATCCACGCATTGGTATAGACGGGTACGGTACTCTTTTCGACGATCAGCTTGTAGCCATTCGACCGCTGCGCGATCTCATGGGCCACGGATTCCACATAGGAGAGATCTGCCTGCCCGTCGGCCCCCTGTGGCGTTCCCACCGCAATCACAATGGCGGTGGCCCCGCGGATGGCTTCAGCCGAATCACAAGAGAATGTCAGCCGCCGGCCATGGTTGCGTCCCAGCACTTCAGGCAAAAATTCCTCATGGATTAAGACTTCCCCGGCGTTCAGGGCGGCGATCCTCTCTACATTGTTGTCCACACACACAACCTTGTGGCCAAGTTCGGCAAAGCAAGCCGCAGCAACAAGCCCTACATAACCAGAACCGATGACAGCAATTTGCACCAGTAGCCTCTCTTTGGGAGTGGAGATGAATAAGTACTTTACCAGATGGATTGAACAAGTTTGCGGACTTATTTCTCCTAGGATGAACAAAGAGTGTTCCGTAGCGAATTAGGTGCATCGCCTGAGGCGGCATTTTGATGCTAAGACGAAAATTATTTTTGGAAGTGGGTCAGGTAAAGATCCTCATACCTTTGGACAATGGCCGGAAGGCTGAATTCGGTTTCAATTCGTTGCCGCGCCTTGGCTCCTAGCTGCTGGCGGCCCGATCTACCCACGTTAATCAGGCGTACAATAGCATGGGCAAGAGCTTCAGGTGCACGCGGCGGAGCAACAAAACCGCTATCGGCCACAATGTACGCACTATCGCCCACGTCTGTTACCGCACACGGAACGCCGCAGGCCATGGCCTCACCAATGGAGTTGGAAAAACCTTCTCCCCAGGCGGAGGCGGAACAACCGATATCGAATGCATTGTTCAAGCGTGGAATGTCAGATCGCTCACCCAGCAGGATAACGTGGGCTTGAAGTTCATTTTGCTGGATTGCTTCCGCTAACTCTGGTTGCTTACAGCTAATGCCGCTCCCATCCAGCACGAACCTAGTTTGCGGATGAGATCGAACTACCATGGCAGCAGCCTTGAGGAAACCTACATGGTCCTTCATAGGATGGTAGCGAGCTACCAAGCCGACCAAAACAATATCGTCGGTGATGACCAGTTCTGCCCGAACTGCCTTCCGCGCAGCTTCATCCGGACGCAGGAGTTGGCAGTCAAAGCCATTGGGAATGATCACTCGTTTTTCCGCGCGATAGCCTAGACTCTCATGCTGGCTAGCGCTGGTTTGGCTGTTGTAAATGATGGCAGCGGGGCCGGCGGAAAGACGCGCGCCCAGGCGAATGAGTCTCGCGGTCAGCCATCGCTCACGGCGCAGATCGTAAACGGTCTGCCGGATGTTCCAGAGCACCGGCGGCTTCTGGCGCACGGCATTTTTCCGCCAGGCCAGCGCGGCCATGCTGGCCATCAGGTTGCCGTGATACATCCATCCCTGGACAAGCTGGGGACTAATGCGCCGGGCCAGCGGCAGGATGGAGAGGACGCGAAAAGGGTTCGGCGCATTGCGCCTCAATCCCAGGCAATGGACCGGGACGCCCAGCGCGAGGGCCAATTGTTCCCTCGTCACCTTCAGTGAGGTAGGCCAGCAGAATGCCGAGCAATAGCGCAAATAACGTGACGGCCATAACAAAGAGCCCGCGCTTGGGCCAGGACCGCTTTTCCGGCGGGATGGCCTTGTCCATGACCTGGATAACGGAGGCGTCGCGGGCTTCGTCAATGCGGGCGGCTTCATATTGCTTGGCCAAAAGCTCAAACAAGGTCTCACGGTACTTTACTTCGCGCAACTTGCGGACGTATTCAAGTCCGGCGCCGGGCACTTTTTCCAGCGCCAGGTCAGTGGGAGAATGAGTTCCCTGTCCGCGTTCAAAACGCGAAAGCTGGGTCTGCAGAGCGGCCAGTTCCTGCTGCACGCGGATGAGATCAGGGTTTTCTGGAGTGGCAAAAGAGCGCATTGACTGAAGTTCAACCTGCTTCATGGCGACCTGGGCACGAAGGTCGGCATAAGCCTGCAGCATTACTTTGGCCTGGCTATCAAGCTGGATAATGCCGGTGCTCTCTTCAGTTTGCTTGAGTTGCGATTCAGCGGCGGCCAGCTCGTCATTGGCGTCTTTTACTTCGCGCTCAAAGAAGATGCGCCGCTTGCCGGCGTCAGTAATGGCCAGCGTTCTGGTAAGTTTTTCCAGCTCGTCAATGTACGCGTTAGCCATTTCAGCCGCGCGTCCGGGACAGCGATCGTCAACGGAGACGGAAATGATGCCATCTTTACCAGCCGCTGTTGCCGCAATATTTCACGGCTGAAGTCAAATTGCTGCAGTCGGTCGCGAACAAGATAAAGCTTCCGCTCCTTACGGTCCCAAAGAGCAAAAGCAAACATGCCGACAAACCGCTGCACAGCTCCTTCCACGCCCCAGCGCTCAAACGCCTCCAGCATCACTTCAGTATCGGAGTGGCCTCGCCAGGCATGGCCAGGGACAAGCTCTTTTCTTATTTCTTCAAAGTTATAAACTTCGCCGTTGAAGATGATTACGTAACGGCCTGAATGCGAGGTCATCGGCTGATGGCCGGCGGGTGAAAGATCAAGAATTGACAAGCGTCGATGGACAAGCCCTACACCAGTGGAATCGTCATAGAACACACCAGAGTCATCTGGACCACGGTGCTTGAGCGCGGTACCCATTCGGAGCAAAATTTCGGCAGGAATTTCCGCTTGCCGTTTAGTCTGCCAAAATCCTGCGATGCCACACATCTTTAGTCCTACTCCTGTTTCTCGTCGAGCAATTACTGCTTTCCAGGCTTCCGAATGTCTAATCGTACCATTGCTGGTGCTCTGGATTGACCAGTGAATTATGGCTGAAAACTGGACACTCGCACTTCAAGCGTAACCTTAATCAACCAAGCTCATTCATTACGGCTGCAAGGGATTCCCTCCACGCTGGCAGCGTCACGCCAAAAGCATTCTTCAGCTTCTCATTACACAGGCGTGAATTATGCGGTCTCACGGCAGGCGTTGGATACTCGCTGCTCGGTATGGGCACAAGTTTCGCCAAAGTGCCCCTCGATAAACCATGCTTCCCCATCTCTTCCAGGATCGCGGCTGCAAACCCGCACCATGAGACGCTTCCACTGGCAGTCATGTGATAGATGCCGCGGCGATCACCCAACGCCTCGCCTATAGAAGTCCTGGCTGAAGAGGATCGCGCCACCAGCTTTTCGATAATCTTCCTTGTTGCGTCGGCCAGATCACGGCTCCAGGTCGGCGCGCCCACTTGATCATCCACAATTCTCAATTCCGGTCGTTCCGCAGCCAGCTTGAGAATGGTCTTTAGAAAATTCTTGCCGCGCGCGCCATACACCCATGACGTGCGAAATATCAGATGATTTCCGCCCACGGCTTCCACAGCCCGCTCGCCACTCAACTTGCTCGCGCCATACACGTTGAGCGGCGCTGTCGGATTGGTCTCGCTGTAGGGCGTGGCGCTCTTTCCGTCGAAAACATAGTCAGTGGAGTAGGTAATAAATAATGCGTCTAACCGCTTTGCTTCATCCGCCATCGCTGCCGGCGCTTCGGAATTTATTTTCATTGCGGCTTCAGGCTCAGATTCTGCCTGGTCAACCGCCGTATAAGCTGCGGTATTGACTATTACCGTCGGTTTTATCTTGCGAATCTCTTCCCGCACGCTATTTACGTCCAACAGATCGAACTCGGGCCGTCCCAAACAAATCATCTGGCCCAGCCCTTGAAATCGCTGGTTTGCTTCCCGTGCAAGTTGACCGTTACGGCCAACAATCACGATTTTTAGATCAGCTCGATTCATCCTGCAAAGACAATGTCCATGGTGAGTGCTGCTCGATTGATTTTTTCGAACGTCAAATTAGGCTAGAAAGCAGGCCTCTCCAGCAGCCCGCGAAGATATTGTCCGTATCCATTGGAGCTGTGCGCCTGCGCCAGGGCCTCAAGCTCCGCGGCGCTGATGAACCCAAGCTTGAATGCTATCTCTTCCGGACAGGAAACTTTCAGTCCCTGGCGCTTTTCAATGGTTTGAATAAAGGAAGAAGCTTCAAGCAGAGAGTCGTGTGTGCCTGTATCGAGCCATGCCATACCGCGGCCAAAGATTTCTGCCGCAAGGCGGCCACGCTCAAGATACCAGCGGTTCACGTCCGTAATCTCCAGTTCGCCACGCGCTGAAGGTTTCAACTGCGCCGCAACTTCCACGACCTCAGGATCGTAAAAGTACAGCCCCGTCACGGCGTAGCGGGACTTGGGTGCTTTGGGTTTTTCCTCAATGCTTAATGCCTTGCCCGCTCGATCAAACTCAATCACGCCGTAGCGCTCTGGGTCGTTGACCGGATAAGCAAAGACTGTCGCGCCTTCAGTCCGGGCTGAAGCGCTCCGCAGGCAATTTGACAGATCCTGCCCATAAAAAATGTTATCGCCCAAAATCAGCGCGCTCGCGCTTCCCGCAAGAAACTGCTTGCCAATGATGAATGCCTGCGCCAGACCTTCCGGCGCGGGCTGCACGGCATAACTTAAATTGAGTCCCCATCGGCGGCCATCCCCCAGGAGCTGCTCAAAGCGCGGCGTATCTGCAGGAGTGGAAATGATAAGAATGTTTCTGATCCGGGCCAGCATCAACACACTGATCGGATAGTAGATCATCGGCTTGTCATAAATGGGCAGCAGTTGCTTGGAAACAGCCTGGGTTACCGGATGCAACCGGCTTCCCGAGCCGCCCGCCAGAATAATGCCCTTACGTTCCTGATTCATGCCCTGATCCATAACTATGCCGGCCTTCACGGTGCGGTGTGATAGTGAAGATTGATCCATTCCCTGTATGCGCCTGAAGTCACGGATGCGACCCATTCTTCATGCGCCAAATACCACTCGACTGTCTTGCGCAATCCGCTGGAAAAACTTTCGCTCGGTGTCCATCCCAGTTCGCTGCGGATTTTGGTGCAGTCCATTGCGTATCGCCGATCGTGGCCGGGCCGGTCTTTGACATATGTGACCAATGATTCATATCCGCCGCCGGGCTTTAGCTCAGAAAGGACCGCACAAATCTCCCGGATCACCTCGATATTGCTCTTCTCACTGTTGCCGCCGATGTTGTAACACTCGCCTACGCGGCCCTTGCTTAGCACCTGGCGAATCGCTTCGCAATGGTCTTTAACATAAAGCCAATCGCGGACATTCAACCCGTCGCCATAAACCGGCAAAGGCTTTCCCATCGTCGCATTGTGGATCATCAGCGGAATCAGTTTTTCCGGAAACTGGTAAGGGCCATAATTGTTTGAGCAGTTGGTGGTCAGCGTGGGCAGTCGATACGTGTGATGAAACGCTCTCACCAGATGATCGGCAGAAGCTTTTGAAGCCGCATACGGGCTGTTGGGAGCAAATGGCGTCTTTTCCGTAAAGGCCGGATCGGTGGGTCCAAGCGATCCATATACTTCATCGGTTGAAACGTGCAGAAAACGAAAATTCTGCTTCTCCGTTTCAGCGAGACCGTTCCAATACTGGCGCGCGGCCTGAAGCAATTGGAACGTTCCCTCAATGTTGGTACGGATAAATTCCTGAGCATTGTGGATGGAACGGTCCACATGGCTTTCCGCTGCAAAATGAACGATTGCAACCGGCTTGTGGCGTTGCAGTAAATCGCTTACCAGCTCCGCATCATTGATGTCGCCACGCGCGAACACGTAACGATTGTCGTCGCTAAGCTCAGCCAGGTTGGCGGGATTCCCAGCGTATGTGAGCTTATCAAGGTTCACCACGCGCGAACCTTCCTGCGCCAGCCAATGCAATATGAAATTGGAGCCGATAAAACCAGCCCCGCCCGTCACCAGAATCGATTGCTGTGATCTTGTCATTTGTCGTTGTTACGGGAAGAGCACTTTGGCCGCTGCCGCTCCAATCACAAACGTGCTGATGATCTGGGTCCAATCCTTAAAGCCTCTCAGCGTTGCGCCTTTGTCCAGTTTTTCCGGCACCACAATCGTATCGCCCGGCATCAGTCGTGCCTGTTCAAAACTATTTACCAGCAGCCCATTGTGACCATGCTTGCTCACGGTTGTGCCGTCTGCGCGGATTACAAACGACCTGCCCTTGTCGCCGTTTTTTGTAGGACCGCCGGAAAGACGCATGTAATCGCTGACGGTCTTGTTCGGTTTGAAGATAAAAGAGTTGCTGTTGTAGACCGAGCCAATCACGTTCACCGTGGCCGGCTTGAATGGGACCAGCAATCGGTCACCATCCTCAAGCGGGAGGTCCGGTAATTTGCTCACATCATCGGCTGTAGGTTTAAGTTCAAGTACGATGCGTCCAGTCGCTCTCATCTGGCGGAGTTTGTCCAGCAACCGACGCTGGCCTTCAAGAGTTTGTCTTTCCGCCACTGCTTCGTCCCCGCTCAGACTCCTTTGCGCACCTGCGGTTCTCTCAATCGATTGCTCCAGGTCGTTGATGTACTCGTCCAGCCGTTTCTGCTGGTCTTCCCGGGTGGACTCACGCATGAATTCGGCGCCGTATAAATAAGCCTGCGGCGTAAGGCCGCCAACTCGCGCGATCAGGTGACGCAACGTTTCGCCGGGTTGGACTTGATAAACGCCGGCTGTGACAAACTCGCCTTCCAACCGAACAAATTTGGTCTGCTGTCCCGCCGGGACCTGCATATCGTTCTGCGAAAAGATTGTAATCACGTCGCCGGGCTCAAGAATTACATTTTCTCTTTCGTCACCGGCAATGGCTTTGCCCAGGTTAAAAGGCACCAGATGAGTACTGAGGTCCTGCGGATCCATTCTTAGAATGACCGCATATTCCCAATTAATTTCAGCCGCGGAACGCTTTACTTCATTCTTAAGCTCTTCCTGCTTGATGCGCTGCGCTTCTGTGCGTCCAACTCGCAATGCCAGGTCCTCGTCGCGTTGTTGCTGCGTGCGTTGATCGGGTGGTGTGGCTTGATTTCGTCCTGCTGGAGTGGAAGGCGGCGGATTCTGGGCTTCGGGCTGGTTCGCCGGAGCGTTTTTGTCGCGGTTCTCCTGGTCGCGCTGTTGGTCCTGCTCAACCTCTTCGCGCGACTTGAACGTTAGGCTTTCCAGATCAACGGCGAGCTTATTCTGGCGCTTCCAGAATTCTTGCGTGACCAGCGCATCGCGGCTGGGAATCAGGTCCTTGACGCGCATTCCCTGCCGCCACGGGTAACGGCCCGGCACAGCCACGTTGCCACGCAAGGTAACGGCATTGTCAAATCGTGGCGAAATATGAAGGACCCGTACGATGTCGCCATCCCGCAGCTCCGTCTTTAATCCAGTGCTTGAAAGATCCAGCTCAGCGGTATGGCGGACCTTGCGATCGTCAATGCGGTTAACAAACGTTTTCTGCCCGGAAGCGGTAGTGGTAAAACCGTCGGCATAGCCAAGGACTTCGCCCAGCGTCTCATGCTCTTTCAATTCGTAAATCCCCGGCACGTTGACGCTGCCGGCCAGTGCAACCAGGCGGCCTACAGGCGGCACCCAGATTACATCGCCAGAAAGCAATTGCACGTCCTTGCTCTTGTCGCCAAAAGCGATCAGGTTGTAAAGATCGAAGTCGGTCACGTCTTTGCCCTGGCGCTTCAGCACGATGTGCCGCATAGAGCCGCGCTTGGATGGGCCTCCGGACGCGAACAGCGCATTCACCAGCGTGCTTAACGAGCTGACTGTGTAAGAGCCCGGACGCCGCACTTGGCCAACCACAAATACCTGGACAGCGCGCAGGCGCCCCATCGTGACATCAAGATCAAAGTTCTTGAACACGCGGCTGATTGCCGCCTTCATATATGCATTCAGCTGGTCATAGCGCACACCCGCCACGCTGATAGGGCCCACTTTGGGCAGGTAGATTGCGCCGGTGCGGTCCACCACGGCACGATAGTTAACGTCAATCTGACCCCAGGCGCGCACCAGCAATTCGTCGCCGGGCCCGATCAGATAATCTGGCGTGACTGGAATGCGGTCCACCGGCGCAAAAGTGGACGGAACATTGTGGAAGAGGCTTTGGCCGAATATGTTGAGGTGGTAACCAAGCGAACTGGTTACAAAATCCTGGAATTCGATGTCAGGCTCCGGGGGAGGCGCTACAAATTCAGGAACTCTCGCCGATTCTCTTTGCATCCGTTCCTGTGCCGATTCCTCGATGCGATCCTCAAATGGTTGTTGTTGCTGCAGCGGTGGCTGTGAACTTGGGATGTTCGTGATATGGATGCCGCTAGACGGACGATCAAAACGGTCAGGGGGCGTGGGCGAAGCTGACGGGCTTTGCGCGAAACCAAGGCCAACGCAAATGAAGAAAGAAATTAGAACTAATGAATAGCGCAAAAATTTCATCTTGAGATGCAAGTCTCCGAAACATGACGCTCACGCAAACTAAGCCAGCCGGCGCGCCTGCAACGCATCTCCGGGGTCAACAGTTGGGTTAAACGATAGGCGTCAATGATCAGAACTATATCGCAAAATCTTGTGCTTTGCCTAGCATTCGCGCAATGGAAGCATAGTCGGCAGAGGGGTTTGCGGCCCAGGAGATTGTAAAGATCAATAAAAATAAGACCGAGAAATTACAGGATTCAAGAAGTAACAATCGAATAGAGCGACGAATCGATGAGGAAGTTCGGTGAGGATTCTGCACTGAAACTTCCCAGGTCATTTTGCAACCGATATCCAAAGAGATGTACGCGTCAGATTCCCCTTCTGCGGGACTGCATAATTTGGCGCTCGATATTTCCCTTACGCTGATAAAATAAACGCACGGGCCCGTAGCTCAGTTGGATAGAGCATCTGCCTTCTAAGCAGAGGGTCGCCCGTTCGAATCGGGCCGGGCCTACCATCTTCCAGCACGGCGAGGCGATACCCTTCCTAACGCGCGCTGCTCGAAGAAGCGAGTTGAGCTTCAGCCCCCACCCTTGCTAAATCTGCATCCACCATCATGGCAACCAGTTCTTCCAGACTTGTTTTGGGCTTCCATCCCAATACCGCTCTGGCTTTTGCGGCATTGCCTACCAGAACGTCCACCTCGGCCGGCCGCTCAAATTTCTTGTCAGTCACAACATATTTCTCGTAGTCGAGATCCACATGCCGGAAGGCCAGCCGGCAAAAGTCGCGAACACTGGTGCAGCGGCCCGTGGCAACCACGTAGTCGTCGGCCGTCTCTTGCTGGAGCATCATCCACATGGCTTCAACGTAGTCAGCCGCGTAGCCCCAGTCACGCTTTGCTTCCATGTTTCCCAGCCGTAGCTCGCTCTGCAATCCGAGCTTGATCCTTGCCACCCCGTCGCTGATTTTGCGGGTGACAAATTCGATCCCGCGCAAAGGAGATTCGTGATTAAACAAAATGCCGCTGCAGGCAAACGTCTTGAAGCTCTCACGATAGTTGACGGTCATCCAGTGGGCATAGAGCTTTGCCACGCCGTAGGGACTTCGCGGATAAAAAGGTGTGCGCTCCGACTGGACCGGCTCCTGTATCTTGCCGAACATCTCACTGCTTGAAGCCTGGTAAAAGCGAATCGCAGGATCGGTGAGCCGGATTGCCTCAAGCAGATTCACCGCGCCAATCCCAGTCGTCATCCCCGTCAAGACAGGCTGCATCCACGATGTCGCCACAAAGCTCTGTGCGCCAAGGTTATAAACTTCATCAGCGGAAATCGCGGCAAGCAGCCGCGTGAGCGACGACAAATCAGTTAAATCGCCCTCCATCAAATCCACTTCATTCTCAATGCCCAGATGCCGCAGACGCCATTGCGTGTCAGAAGATCGCCGGGCCAAAAGGCCGTACACCTTGTAACCTTTTTCCAAAAGGAGCTTTGATAGGTATGCGCCATCCTGTCCCGTCACTCCGGTGATCAACGCTTTTTTGCTCATTCCAGCCTTCTCCCGCGATTCAGCGGGCTTCGGACAACGTGCACGATTTTACCTGACGCTCTGCGAGTAAAGATAAGCGGACCTACTTCGCTTTTGCCAACTGCTCCATCTCTTTTTCGTCGATGATCTGCACTCCCAGCTCGCGCGCCTTATCCAGCTTGGAGCCGGGATCTTCTCCGGCGATCACGTAATCCGTCTTTTTACTCACGGCGCTCGAAACTTTTCCTCCCGCATCTTCCACCAACTTCTTTGCAGCCTCGCGCGAATAATTTGCCAGCGTGCCGGTGATCACAAACGTTTTCCCCGCCAGCGCAGTGCCGCGCTGTTTTTTTTCACCTTTGAAGTTCAGATACTTGCCCAGCCGTTTTACCAGGTCGCGATTGCGAGGCTCGGCAAAAAATTCCTGAATGCTATTGGCAATGCGCGGGCCAACTTCATCCACTTCCTGCAATGATTCTGCGGACGCATTCATCAGAGCATCCATCGAGCCGAAATGTTCCGCAAGAAACTTGGCCGTGCGTTCCCCCACAAAGCGGATTCCCAGGCCATAGATCACGCGTTCCAGCGGCAGCTTGCGGGATTGCTCAATTTCTCGAAGCAGGTTCGCCGCTGATTTTTCTCCTACGCGTTCAAGGCTCAGCAATTTCTCCTGGTTCAACTCATAGACATCCGCCAGGTCTTTCACCAGACCACGGCTTGAAAGCTGGTTGACCATGGATTCACCCATGCCCTCAATATTCATCACAGAGCGCGCCGCAAAATGCAGAATACTTTCACGCAGCTTGGCGGGGCACGCCGTGTTCACGCAGCGATGATCGGCTTCGCCTTCCACGCGAACCACGTGGCCGCCGCATTCCGGGCATCGCTCCGGCATGTGGAATATCTTGTGGCCGCGCGGGTGCTCTTTATCAGAAATAACTTTCACAACCTTTGGAATCACGTCGCCGCCGCGCTCAATCACCACCCAGTCGCCGATCTTCACTTCCAGACGGTCGATCTCATCCTGGTTGTGGAGCGTTGCGCGTGTTACCGTTGTGCCGCCAATCGAAACAGGCTTAAGCGCGGCCACCGGCGTCAGCTTGCCCGTGCGGCCCACCTGAACAAGAATGTCTTCAATCCGGCTGGTACCGCTGCGCGCGGCATATTTGTATGCAATGGCCCAGCGAGGAGCTTTACCGGTGAAGCCAAGCCGCTGCTGCGTTCGCGTGGAGTTTACCTTGATGACAACACCGTCAATTTCATAAGGTAACTTGTCCCGCAACTGCTCGCACTTGGCAATAAATTCCAGAACCTGATCAATATCGCGCGCCAACCGATGATTTGCATTCACCTTGAATCCCAGCGCCTGAAGCGCTTTCAGCGAATCATCATGATGCTCGGGGTACAACTTGCCATCCACCAAGAGGAAGTAAGAGTAAAAATCCAGCCGCCGCTGGGCCACAATGTTTGGCTCCAGCACGCGGATGGTCCCGGCAGCGGCATTGCGCGGGTTGGCAAACTTGCTTAGCTCCTGCCGCTCTCGGTCCTCATTCATGCGCTCAAAAGCCAGCAACGGCATAATCACTTCGCCGCGAACCTCAAAGTCCGCAGGGACTCCAGCTTTTTTTAAAACACCGGCAGGCACAGAAAGCGGAACTGACCGCATGGTCCTCACATTCGATGTCACGTCTTCTCCCACGGTGCCATCGCCGCGCGTCGCTCCCTTGAGCAGCTGGCCGCTCTGATACGTAAGCGCCAGTGACATGCCATCCAGCTTGAACTCGCAAACATATTCCAGCTTTTCACTGCCCGCTGACTCGCGCACACGGCGGTCCCAGTCGCGCAGTTCCTGCTCGTTGTAGGCATTATCCAGTGAAAGCATGGGACGCGAATGGACGACCTTGGGAAAGCCTTCCGCCGGTTTGCCGCCCACGCGCTGACTAGGCGAGTCAGTGGTAATCAACTCTGGGTGCGCCGCTTCCAGCTGCTTCAACTCCTGCATCAGCCGATCAAATTCGGCGTCGGGAAGTTCAGGCGCGTCCAGGACGTAATAAAGATGTTCGTGATGGCGGATCGTCTCGCGCAGTTCCTCGATCTGGCGCTCTACGTCCCGGTCTTTCACTCGATCATTCGTCCGATTATTGGTCACCCGATCTTTGGCGGCAGGTGTCATGGGCTCATTATATTTGGAAGACTGGCCAGATTATTCGCCCAGAATGATTCGCGGATTGAGAAGTGTGGTGCGCACAAACGCGCCCGTGCCCTTCGCTTTTTGGGTTCGCGAAGGGCCGAGTAAAGGCGTCAATGTATTTCGGGATCGAGCTATGCCGCGCATTCAAGGCGGGCGGAGAAACGCTAGTCGCGGTCAGAACGGGAGTCGCGGTCTTTGCGGATCTTTTTCTTTGCCCGCTTGCGCGCTAGGGCCTGTTTCACGCGCTTCTTCTCGCCCGGCTTCAGATAATACGAGTGGCGCTTTACTTCCTTAATAATGTCCTCTGTCTGGACTTTACGTTTAAACCGGCGCAGCGCATTTTCCAGCGGCTCGCCTTCCTGTAATCGGACTTCTGCCAAGCTTTTCCTCCGTGCCAAAGTTAAGTGGATGCTTAATTGGGACTCTTTAAATTGTGCTCTTAAGAGGATACATCACTCCGCGCCAAAATGCCGCCTCCGTGAGCCACTGCCCCCTGAAAATGTTGGCGTCCTCATTTGGACGTTCCGACCGTTCCTTTTCTCCGTGTCTCCGCGCCTCGGCTAGAACTTCAGCGTCTTCAGGTGTTCCGATCACCCAATCTCGCGAGCCCACCCATGCCTAATCTAGCATTCCAAAAGGATTTAACCGAGGTCAGCCCAACGGAATCCCAACCGGGCCCCGTCCAGGCGCCGTTTTCGCGCGGATGGACAGAGGCCACGGCGGTTGCGCTATGTTGAACTCGATTGCTCCCTTTACGTGCTGTGCTTTGGCGACCGGCGGAGAAGTAGCTAAAGCAGACATCGGTTACACCATACGTCCTATGACCACATTTGCGGTAACAAAGTACGTGGGCTCGCTGGTTGTCCCTAGATGAGGAATTGTCAAAAAGCACCTCAGCGGCTGAAGCCGTCTAAGTACCTGATCTTACCGCAGGCCTAAAGGCCTGCTCCACCCCGTGACCCTGCTGCTCTATTTTTCATCCTGTACGTTCCGAAGGATTACAATTTCCTCAGCAACCTTCACATTTGGAGCCACCATGACCAAAGACGAGATCCTCAAAAAGCACAAGCAGTATCTCTTCCCTTCCGTCTCTACGTATTACTCTGACCCGCTGGTGACGGACCGCGCCAGCATGCAGCACCTGTGGGACGTGGACGGAAACAAGTACCTGGACTTCTTTGGCGGGATTGTGACGATTTCCGTAGGGCATGCCAACCCGCGCGTGACCGGCAAGATGAAGGCGCAGGTAGACCGGCTGCAGCATGCGTCGACGGTCTTCCCTAATGAAGCGGTGGTGGCGCTGGCGGAAAAGATTGCCCAGATCACTCCGGGTGAGATTAGCCAGAGTTTCTTCACCAATAGCGGCAGTGAAGCCAATGAATACGCGGTGCAACTGGCGCGCATGTTTACCGGGCGATTTGAGATTGTGGCGCTGCGGCACGGCTACAGTGGACGCTCACAGCTAACGCAGTCGCTGACGGCGCACAACACCTGGCGGAAATCGCTGCCGGTGCCCGCGCCGGGCGTGGTGCATGCCATGAACGCGTATTGCTATCGCTGCCCGCTGGGCAAGACTTACCCAAGCTGTGAGGTGGCTTGCGCGAAGGACGTTGAAGCGGTGATCCAGACTTCGACTTCTGGACAGATTGCCGGATTTCTGGCCGAGCCCATCCAGGGCGTGGGCGGATTCATTACGCCGCCGAAGGAATATTTCAAAATCGTTTTTAAGATCGTGAAGGATTATGGCGGAGTGTTTATCTCCGACGAAGTGCAGACCGGCTGGGGACGCACCGGCAAACGCTGGTTTGGAATCGAACAATGGGAAGTTACGCCGGACATTATCACTGCCGCAAAAGGCCTTGCGAACGGCTCACCGGTGGGATTGACGGCGACTCGTCCGGATATTGCCGCCAGTTTCAAGGGGCTGCACATTTCGACTTTCGGCGGAAATCCGGTGACGTCAGTGGCGGCCAAAGCGACGATTGAAGTGATTGAAGAAGATCGCCTGATGGACAATGCTGACACGGTTGGCCGCTACTACCGTGACGGGCTTGAGGCTCTGAAAGAGAAGCACGATCTTATTGGCGATGTGCGCGGCATGGGACTGTTGCAGGCGATTGAGCTGGTAAAAAATCGCACGACCAAAGAACCTGCGCCGGAAGCCACCAGTCAGTTCATGGAGCAGTGCCGCAAAGGCGGTTTGATTGTGGGCAAAGGCGGCCTGTTTGGAAACGTGATTCGCACGTCGCCGCCGCTGAACATTTCCAAAGGAGATGTGGATGAGGCGATCCGCATCATGGATCAGGCTTTTACGGCGATGTCTCCGCAGATGGTTGGGGCGGCGAGCAGAAGTTAGAACAATCCGCTCAGGCGGGAGAAGTTAATGGTCTTTGAAAACCTAGCAACTGGCGACTGGCGGTTCTCCAAACTAATCGCCCATAGCTGCGTGCGGGTCGATGCGGGAGATATCACGCGCCATTCCGGAGCCATGGGTCGCTACCTGTGAGAAAGCTGCCGCAGCCACCGGCGCCGGATGCTCCCAGTCATAACCCTCTTCTCCATGCTGAGATAGATCGAGACCCTGAATCTCATGATGCTCAGGCACACGCAAACCGATGACGGCATCGACCACTTTCAAGATGGCCAGCGTTCCCACCACCGCCAACGCAGCGGCAATCCCAACGCCGATTGCTTGATTGGCGAACTGATGTGTGTTCCCTTCCAGCGCGCCGGAGGCAAGCACGCGTCCGCCGGAATCTTTGAAGATGGGATTCACGGCGCTGCTGGCGAAGACGCCCGTGAGCAGCGCGCCCAGAGTTCCGCCTGCGCCGTGAATGCCGAAAGCGTCGAGTGAATCGTCATAGCCGAAGCGAGCTTTTACGTGTGCGACCATCAGGTAACAGAAGACTCCGGCGATCGCGCCAATGCCAAGAGCTGCCATCGGCGTAACAAAGCCTGCTGCAGGCGTGATGGCTACCAAACCCGCGACTGCGCCGGAGATCGCGCCAAGAGCGCTGGGCTTGCCGTTGCGCAGCCACTCGGCAGCTACCCATCCAATGACGGCAGTGGCAGCGGCAAAGTGCGTCGCCACAAAAGCGCTGGTGGCCAGGCTGCCCGCGCTGAGTGCGCTGCCGGCGTTGAAGCCGAACCATCCCACCCAGAGCAGACACGCGCCAATAAAACTCAGCACCATGCTGTGCGGCGGCATGGCCTGCCGCGGATAACCGATGCGATGGCCAAGATACAACGCGCAGACCAGTGCGGAAACTCCAGAGGTGACGTGGACAACGGTGCCGCCGGCGAAGTCGAGCATCGGGAAGCGCCCACCCAGCGCGGCGTTGAGCAAACCGCCTTTGCCCCAGACCATGTGCGCCATCGGGCTATAAACAATGGCCGACCACAGCACCATAAAAACCACCATGGCGCTGAACTTCATCCGCTCTGCAAAAGCTCCGGTGATGAGCGCGGGCGTGATGATGGCAAACATGAGCTGGTAGATCATGAAAGTTTGCGCCGGAATGGTTGCAGCGTAGTCGGGATCAGGCTGCGCGCCTACGCCATGGAGAAAGAGATTATGCAGTCCGCCGATGAAACTGTTGCCTTCGCCGAAAGACAGACTATACCCGACGATGGCCCAAACAACGGTCACAACGGCCATCAGGGCAAAGCTTTGCATCATGGTGGCCAGAACATTTTTCTTGCGCACTAGGCCGCCATAAAAAAGCGCAAGCCCTGGGCCGGTCATCAACAGGACGAGTGCAGAGCTCATGAGCATCCATGCGTTGTCGGCGGAGCCTTTGGAGTCTGCGATTTGTTGCTCCAGTTTGGCGATGCGGTCGCTTTGGGTGTCCGCGTGCGTGAGCCCAGCAGATTGCGCCGGCAGAACCAGGGGCGAGCACAAGAAAAACAAAGCCAACAAACAGCGCAGGAACTTTGACATAGTGTTGTTCAGCTCCACGGCCATGAAGGAATTAGCTTGAAAGACACTGTAGCGACTGCGGAGCATAGAGGGAAATCGAAAAAAATTTATGGGCGCTATAAGATGTTTGATCTTGCAAAGAAGCGGATTCATGAAATGCGGATCGGCAAGAGAGCAATAGACTCCTCAAGACGTGGTTCTTGCCGAGGCGCTCAGATTAAAGATCCTGTGCTGTGATCGCCGGCTGCTCAAATAACTGCATTGCCTGCACGATTTTCTGCGGAAACCTTATTTTTTGCCGGATCTGGCTGGCTTTCTCTTTCGAAAGGGTAAACAACTTTGCCTAAGTTGCTCAAATAGTAAACTGCGAGGTGAACAATTCTTGCTCGCACGCGGGTAGTATTGATCCATCATGCTAGTTGAGGTGTTTAATTTGCGCCGACGCAAGCCGCACGCAGCTGAACCCGACCGCCTTCTTGATCACTTGAGCAAGGTTGAGCAGGACCTACAGAAATGGATCGGCGATTCACCAAAAAACGCGGCCTTGTTCCAGCGTGATCCGCTGGGCGCCATGCGCGCCGCCGGGCTCAACCTGGAAGATGACATCATGCTCGAACTTGAGATGATTACCAAGTCGATTGCTAAAAAACTCAAGTGAGATTTCTTGAGCTAATCGCTACTTTGACTGAAACGATTCCGCTACCGATGGCAGGCCTTCCACGCGTCCGGCGATGATCGCCTGAAATTCTTGCAGCAGTTCGGCATGTAGCAAAGTGTTGCTGCCCAGTACTTCGCGGCTATCGATATTAAATGGCCCGCCGGTAAAGTTCGTGACAGTGCCGCCCGCCTCTTGCACCAGCAGAACGCCCGCGGCGGTGTCCCATGAGTTGAGATTGAACTCCCAGTAAGCGTCATAGCGTCCGCACGCCAGGTAACAAAGGTCAAGCGCCGCGGAGCCCGCGCGACGTACACCATGAGATCGCAACGTGATCTGGTGATAAAAGTGGATGTTCGGGTTCTTATGCCGTTTGTGGCTGGGAAAGCCGGTAGCCACAAGACTTTCTTTTAACTTTGCGACGGAAGAGACGTGAATCGCGCGGCCATTCAGAAATGAGCCGCCATCTTTTACCGCGGCAAACATCTCATCGCGTGAAGGATCGTAAACTACTCCCGCGATTCTATCGCCTTTGTACTCCAGCGCCATGGAAACGCAAAACACCGGATAGCCATGGGCGAAGTTCGTTGTGCCGTCGAGCGGGTCAATGTGCCAGCGGAAGTCGCTGCCGGTTTCGCGGCGGCTGCCTTCTTCCCCAATCAGGTCATGCTCAGGCCACTGCTTGCGAATTCGCTCGACAATCAGTTGCTCTGAAGCCCGATCCGCCTTCGTAACCAGATCGGCATCGCCCTTGTATTCGATGGAAACTTTGCCGAAAAATGACATGAGCAGAGCACCGACCTCACGGGCCAGTTCCTGCATGGGATGAATGTAGTCTTCTTTAGGGGACATCAGCGCGCGCGGCGCCCGGTATCTTCCGCAATGTACATAATTTCGTGCTTGAAGATAAACAAATTGGGCGAGCCTTCGCGGGTAAGGCGTACCATGCCTACGTCGTAGTATTCAATCCAGCCGTGCAACGCTTCTCCGCAGACCAGTTTCACGGTCACCGGCGTCTGTTTCTCACCCAGAGCTTTCAGGTAAGAGGACTCCATTCCCGTATCATCCGGAGGCGGAGTTTTGGTGGTCTTTTTGGTAAAGGCTGGGGCGGCTGCACGGAAAGACATGCCGATATTCTAGCGCAAAAAGTCGCCAGCAGTCGCAGAAAAAGCAGTTACTAACGGACTCAACCGGCAGCGGCCCGCAATCAGCAACTAAAGACTTAACCGCAAAGGACGCAACGGTCGCGAAGGAGCGAAGGGCCGTTCCCTGCTCCTTCGTGTTCTTTGCGACCTTTGTGGTAAGCCATCGGATGAATGCTGGAACTTTGCGCATGTTAACTTCGAGGGTCGGTAAGCGCACCAAAAAATTCAACCCAATATTCCTTTGCGACCTTCGCGTCCTTTGCGGTATAAATTTGGCCGACTACTGGTTGCTAGCTACTATCTCGCTGGCGCTGTGTAATATCCCGCACGATGGCGCACTTGATACGCCTGCCCTTCAGGATCTTTTTTGGTAAGCTCCACCTTGATTTTACGGAAGGGCGAATCTGAAATCTTGCGGGTGGGATAAAAAGCCAGCAGGTATTGCGTGCGCAATTCGTCACTGATTTTGCGGAAGGCTTCATCAAGCTGCTGCTGGCCTTCAGCGTAATAATATTTTCCGCCGGTATCTTTTGAAATCTGTATGAGCGCGTGCTCGCCGCCCAGGTTGCGCCCGGCATCGGCTTCCACCGGCACCACAATAATGCTATAGACAATTGCCTCCGCTTGCTGCGCCCGCCGCAATGCGGTGTTGTAGTCGGCCTTGCTGGTCGTATCGCCGCCGTCTGTAATCAGGACCAAAACTTTGCGGCCTTCGCGGTCCAGCAGCGACTCTGAGCAGAGAAAAATTGCGTCGTAGATGGATGTCCCCGGCCCTGTTTTTAAACTGTCAATGCCATGTTCAATCGTCCTCAGGTCAGAAGTGAAACGCGTTATCTGGTCAATGTTTTCCGTCACTTCAAAAACTGAGAGGCGATCTTCATTCCGCAAGATGGAATGGACAAACCTGCGCGCCGAGGTAGTTTCCAGCTTAAAGTCGCGCATGGTGCTGGGGCTGGTGTCAATCGCCAGCGCGATGCTCAGCGGAATAGCGGACTCTTTCTCAAACACTTTGATCGTCTGCGGAATGCCATCTTCAAACAGTTGGAAATCGTCTTTTGTGAGGTCGGCCACCGGAGCACCACGGGAATCGGTCACAGTGGTAAAAACGTTTACCAGCCGCACGTTCACGCGGTAGGTGGATTGATCTTTTTGCGATTGTGATCCCGGAGGGATGCGGTCTCCCTGCTGCGGGTCCTGGGCCACGGCATGCAGGCCCCACACACAGAGCAGGCCGACCAACAGGCAAGCCAGACTGAACCACGGCGACAAAGCGCGAGTCCGATTCATAGTTATCAAGCGGGTATTCTGGCAAACTTAGATGCAAACGGCGGTAAAGAGTTATTTATTTACCCTAATTTGTTCAGGAAAAGGTTCACCATCGGCCCAGACCGCGCCATCCTCGAAATACTCCTTTTTCCAGATCGGGACGGTCTTTTTTAACGTATCAATCAGCCATCGGCAGGCCTCAAAAGCGGCCACTCGATGCGCAGAAGCAACGCCGATCAGCACGCTGGTTTCCCCAATCTCCAGTCTGCCCAGCCGATGGATCAGGCAAACGTCGCGCACTTTAAATTGCTCAAGTGCCGCCTGGGCCAGCTTTTCCATCTCATTTAAAGCCATGGATTCGTAGGCTTCATAATCCAAAAACAAAGTACGCCGGCCGCGCGTATTATTGCGCACAATTCCATCAAAAAATAATGCTGACCCGTCTTCCGGACGCTCCAGGTTCTTTCTAATCGCCTGAATATCAATGGGTTTGCGCACAATGGCGCAATGCGCGGACTGGAGTTCCGCCGCTTTGGATTTCCCGCCGCTTACCGGAGGCAGCAGGCCAACCTCGTCGCCTTCTTTAAGCAGCGCCTCGCCCTGCGCATATTCCTGGTTGATGGAGCACGCAATCGACTTGGTGAGACCTTGGAATTTGGGATAGAGACCGGAATAATGGTCCATCACGGCTGAGAGCCGGGCCCCTGAATCCAGATCGAGAGACTCTTCCTGCCGGCCAACAATGTCTTTGAGCTGCCCGAACAGCAGCACCTTAACACGCATGAAATAAGAATAGCGGAAACTCAGCCTGGCGTGCTCGACAACTTTTTGCTGGGGAACTGCTTCTTTTTTGCGGGTGTAGATTCCTTATTGCGGTCTAGAATCTAATAAAATTGGGCTTGAACACAGCAAAGACTATGGACTTTAACTCTCCCCGAGACACAATAAACGCCATTTCTGAGCACCTTCGCACGACCAAGCCATATGCAGGTGCACAATTTAGGCTCGCATTCTTAGGCGACGGCGCAGAACAGCTTTTGACCGGTGCTGTGATTTTCCGTGATCAGCATGTTGCGTCACGTGCTCCGGAAACATATCGACAGGGAGACAGGAAGTTCGTTTTTGTCGAACATTGGTGCCGCGAACAATGGGAGGCCGTAAGTCTCTTGTCAAGGCTCCTGTCTGGGCAGGCCGAGATCGAGGGTCATCGGATTAAGGCAACCTTCAGCAGGTCAGAATTTAGCCAGCGTATCTATCCTGCGGGAAGAGATTTATGGACTGGCTATGACTTGAAAAGCAGGAGAGATCGTGACGAAACTTGGAAAGAGCTTTATGTTCCGCAAGGAGATTTAGTCCGACGCGGAGCAAGTCCCTATCAGGGACCGGATCATGCCATTAATGACTGGATTTTCAATCAGGACACTTATAATTTGCCCAGTGCTGATCTGCCGACCAAAGACACTATTGTTACCATTTTCCCTGATTCGCGAGCTCGCATTTTGAGTGCAGATTGGCAACAAAAGAAGCTCTATCTCGAAGTCGAACTGAAAGTGCCACCGGAACAAATTGAGCTTCGAATTTCTCATATTGAGAGTAAGGATCGATCTCAATCTATTCCGCTCAAGTCAGGGAGCATTGAGGTTGACATTCCTGAAGATGCCAAATCTTTATCAATTTATTTGTTAGACCATTCTGATAACATCGTCAGCCATTTCGATCTTGACGAATACAACAATAGATTTGGCAAAGCCAATCCGAATACAGGTCGGTCATTGAGAGGTAGAACTGTATTCAGTGATGCCGAAATTGTGTTCGGTGAGCCCACAGAAAGTGGTATCGAAGAAGCATTTTTTCAACTTAACCCTCGCACGAATGACGATCGACAATTTATGAAGATGGCGATCGATGAAGCTCGCAAGAGCAGAGCGGAGGACGGTCGCTTTCATCCAAAAGTCGGCGCTGTTGTTGTTAAAGACGGGAGAGTGTTAGCAAGAGCACACAGAGGAGAGATCTTTGGCTGTCATGCGGAATTCATAGCCTTAGAGAAAAAGCTTGCGGATCAGTCTCTTGCTGGCGCGACTGTTTATACCACCTTGGAACCTTGCACCAGCAGAAATGACCCAAAGATCCCGTGTGCCATTCGGTTGATTGATCGAAAAGTGGCTCGGGTTGTAATCGGGACTCTTGATCCGAATCCTAGGATCAGCGGCCGTGGTCAAAGGGCACTGAGAAAAGCAAACATTGAGACTGATTTTTTTCCTCACGATCTAATGGCAGAAATTGAAGAACTCAATCGTGAGTTCACGCGTCAGCAGGAAAGTCAGGAGCAGCCAAGCATCCTGACAGCTAAGGAGCCTGATCGATTTTTTGCTTTAGAGGAATTGGCTGGCCAGCTTGTCGAGGAACTCAGCAGTTATAGACCTTTGGATGGAACGGCGTTGGTGCCTTGGTTTGATGAATTTCGTCGCGCTCCTGGCAGATTTGTTCGATATCCTGAAGTCCGCACCGCTGTGTTAGATCTTCAAAACGTGCTTGACCGCATGTTTGTTGCAAAGCGAGATCATGAAGACGGCCAACCGGAACTCCGTGCTGAATTAGACGCTGCTCTGAAAGCATTGCTCGCTGCTTGTGATCGGGCCGCCGAGAAACACGAATTGCCAACTAAATGCCCAAAGATCAGGCCGGTCTCTTATGATCGAGAAAACGAAAAGAGCTTCGCAGTCGGTTTAATCATTGCCAATGATGGAGAGCCGGCTTACGACATTTCGATTCCTGACGTTCAGATTAACCAATTCAGAATAAAATTTGTTCCACACTTTACACGCTTAAGTAAAGAGGATGGATCAAAATTGTGCGAAGTCTCCATCCAAAACCCAGGAGGCACGTTATTTACGGGAGAGGCACTATTTGATGTGATGCGCTCACAGAATGTGAGCAATGTTTTACTTCAAATTCGATTCAACGACAGTGATAGTTACCGGTATGTGGTCACGTGCAAGCTGGAACTCGAAGCAGTGATGGTCGGTGGGTCTGGCATTCTACGGATTATGGCACGCTTTGAGCGGCAGGAGGCCGAGGCTCTAAAAGCCAATGGCTAGGTTGAATACAGAGGCGATTTTTGTGCGTCTAATCTCGTATAAGCCATTAAGGCTATTGCACAGTTTACGAACTTCATCCGGAGTGGTTTCACGCACTGCTCCGGAATTTTTTGCGCCCGTGATGAAGCGCATGCGAGCTTTCATGGACTTCATTGTGACGCTTATTACGGTACAGCGATTCCCATGTTACGAGTCATTTGCAGCGCCGCGGTGCGGAATTCGCCTGAATCAGACGCGAAAGACGCTTTGCCGCCGGAATACGCCGCAACCTGCTCCAGCAACGCACGCTCGGATGCGCCACCAGCATTCAGCCCAATACAGTCAATGCGCACACCGCTTACCTGGCTGCGGAACGTGAGGGTATCTGACGTGGCCTGCCCGCTGCGTCCATCGGAAATCACCAGCAGGACTCGGTTACTGTTCTTGCCAATACGCTTCAAGTGTCCCGCGGCAAAAGCCACTCCAGAGAGCAGCGCCTTGCCCTGCTTGGGACGTATCTGGCCAAGCGCTTCTTCAAGAAGCGCGTCGTCGGCCGTAAGGTCCTGCTCAAAGTCAAGCTGGTCACTAAAGACCAGGATGCAGGCTTCATCATTGACCCGCAGATTCCTTACGATGTCTTTCAACGTGGCAATAATCGCCCGCCTGTTCTGGCTGGTCAGCAGCGAAGTCTCAATCAGTATGCCCAGTGACACGGCTTCAGAGGGCGCAGCAATCACTTTAGGCCGGTTTGCAGGAGCATTTGCCGATACGACAGGTTCACGTGAAGGCGGCTCATGCAGCGTATCTTCAAAACCAAAAGGCGTTTTTTTCTTTTTCGAAGAACTCCCTCGATTGGACGCTTCGGTCGTCTCTGTTCGCTTTGCCGCGCTTGCGCTATTCGCGGACGCTGCAGAATTTCCCGTCGATCGCGAATTGGTGCGGCTGGAAGCGACGACGCTAGCTGCGGGCTGCGGCTTTCCTGTGTCGGGGTTGGGTGGCGCGTCCAACGCAGCAGCGCTGGCCTGATAACGCTGCCAGCCCTCAGCTTTTCCGCCGTCTTTTACATACGCTTGCCATGCGTAATTGTTGATCTCCTGCCCCTGCGGCGTTCCTGCGGTTAGATTTGCTGCGCGCGCCAGATACCAGTAGCCGCGATATTGATCGCGGTTTTTGCCATTCAACAGGGCCAGTCCCATGCCATAAACTAACTGCGCATTATTCGGATCACTGGCTACGGCCTGCTCCAACGCCATGCGCGCCTGCGGGTAATCTTCTATCGCCAGATAACTCAGGCCAACCGCGCCATTCAGCATGATGGCGACCTGCTGCTTGAGCACCTGAAAATTTCTATCCAGCATGCCTTCAGGCTTGCCCAACTGATCAAGGCTGCTCATGGCGGAATTCAATTGTGCCAGCCGGTTCGCCGTCGCGGTTTTATCGCGCGATGCGGACGACATGTCCTGATTGAGTACTGCCACCGCAATCGGATTGCCGGGTGAGATAGCCAGCAATTCTTTGGCCCGCTGCGCACTCTGTGACTGATGTCCTAACCGAAGATTGTCCCAGACAAGAAACTCCAGCGCGTCCGTTTTCAATTTGCTGCTGCCAGCCATCGCCACATATCGATCCATGGCAGCGATGCGCTCGGAGATCGTGGATTGCTTGATAGCGTCAGCGTAAGCGCTGATGCTGCTACTTGCAGATTGCGCGACGCAAGAAACTCCGGCAAGCGCGAGAAGCAAAAGGAGCGACAAGCTGAAAGAGATCCACATCGGCAATTTCAGCCACTCTGAAAAAGCAGAGTTGCTTCCGGAATTTGTAGCCTTCAACATGGGTCCCTCGGAATGGTGGTTATATGCTGCATTGGATGCTCGTAGCTGTGCTGCTGCTGGCCGGAAGCTCACCTTAGATTGGGGACTACGTAAAGAAAAATGCCCACAAAAAAACTGGGCAGGGATTGCTCCCCGCCCGGATAAATCAAAAAGGAACTGCTTAGGCGTTGCTTAACACGCGCTCGCGCGTTTCCGCGTCCTGCCGCTCTTCCAGGCGCGAGCCCGGAAGCGCAACCTCCAGTACCTCTTCAATCGTGCTACAGAAGTGCAGGTTCACGCCCTCAAGCTGTTCCGGAGTCAGGTCTTCTTCAACGTTCATGCGATTCTCCGCCGGGAAGAGTATGTCTTTCACCCCAGCGCGCTTCGCCGCCAGAAATTTCTCCTTCACTCCGCCGATCGGCAACACGTTCCCGCTCAGAGTCAGCTCACCGGTCATCCCGGTCAGCGGACGCACAGGCGTGTCTTTCAAGAGTGAAACCAACGCAGTCGCCATCGTCACACCCGCTGAGGGGCCATCTTTCGGAATGGCGCCCGCAGGCACGTGGATGTGAATGTCATGGTCCTTGAAAAACTCCTCTGGGATCGCGAGCTTTTCCGCGTTCGACCGCACCCATGTCAGCGCCGCCTGCATGGATTCCTGCATCACCTGGCCGATCTGTCCGGTCATAGTGAAGCCGCCCTTGCCTTTCATCTTGTTGGCTTCGATGAACAGAATGTCGCCGCCCGCGGGTGTCCAGGCCAATCCCACCGCCACGCCGGGACGCTTGGTACGCTCGGCAATTTCCGTATCAATGCGGATCTTGATTCCGCCCAGAAATTCCTGCACCACTTCGCGCGTTACCGTCAGCTTTTCTGTGTTGCCTTCAGCAATGCGGCGCGCCTGTTTGCGGCACATGGTACCGATGTTGCGCTCCAGGTTGCGCACGCCCGCTTCACGCGTGTAATGCCGGCTGATAAACCGGACGGCATCTTCTGGAATTTCAATCTGTTCTTGCGTCAGGCCGTTTTCTTCAATCTGCTTCGGAACCAGGTAGCGCTCGGCGATGTGCGCCTTATCGTCTTCCGTGTAACCCTGCAGCTCGATGATTTCCATGCGATCGCGCAACGGCTCGGGAATCGTATCGAGCATGTTGGCCGTGCAGATGAAAAGCACTTTCGACAAATCAAACGGCACGTCCAGATAGTTGTCGCGGAACGTGGAGTTCTGTTCAGGATCAAGCGTTTCCAGCAGCGCCGATGACGGATCGCCACGGAAATCGCGCCCCAGCTTGTCCACTTCGTCCAGCACAAAAACAGGATCGTTGGTCTCTGCGCGGCGCAGACCTTGCATGATCTGTCCCGGCAGAGCGCCTATGTATGTACGGCGATGGCCGCGAATTTCCGCTTCATCATGCACGCCGCCCAGTGAGAGGCGCACAAATTTCCGCTCCAGCGCGCGCGCAATGCTGCGTCCCAGAGAAGTCTTGCCCACGCCCGGAGGTCCCACAAAGCAGAGGATCGGCCCTTTCATGCTCGGCTTGAGCCGGCGCACGGAGAGATAATCCAGAATGCGGTCTTTTACTTTTTTCAGATCGTAATGGTCCGCATCCAGCACTTCGGCGGCTTTCTTGATGTCAACCACAACGCCGCTCGACTTGGCCCACGGCAAAACCGCCAGCCACTCAATGTAATTGCGCGTCACGGAATAGTCCGCCGCCATCGGAGACATACGGGCCAGCCGGTTCAGTTCCTTGGTCGCTTCTTTCTTTACTTCCTCCGGCATCCCGGCCGCTTCAATCTTCTGGCGCAACTCTTCCACGTCACGCTGGGTCTCATCCTGCTCGCCCAGTTCTTTCTGTATGGCCTTCATCTGCTCGCGCAAGTAGTATTCGCGCTGCGACTGCTGCACCTGGTCCTGCACTTCATTCTGGATCTTGTTGCGCAGTTGCTGCACTTCCAGCTCTTTCGCCAGATGATGGTTGATGGCCTGCAAGCGGTGGCTTACGTCCGGCGTTTCCAGGATTTCCTGCTTGTCTTTGGTCGAGAGAAACGGCAGCGACGATGCGACAAAATCCACCAGCCTGCCCGGCTCTTCAATGTTGATGGCCACGGTCTGAAGTTCGTCTGAAAGCGTTGGCGAACCGGCCACGATCTGCTGGAACAAGGTCAGCACGTTGCGTTGCAGCGCTTCAATCTCCGGCGAGGTTTCCGGTTCCGTGTCTGGAATCGGCTCTACGTTGGCGCGCAGGAAAGGCGTGAGCTGGGTAAAGTCCTGTAGCTTGCCGCGCGTCAGGCCTTCAGTAAAAACAAACAGGCTCTGGTTCGGCATCTTGACCACTTTGTGCACGGTGGCCAGCGTTCCAATGGCATATAAATCAGTAGGTTGCGGTGCATCCACGCGGGCTTCACGCTGGGCGACCACCAGAATGGTCTTCTCTTCACCCAGCGAATTGATCAGTTGAATGGAGCTCTCGCGCCCTACCGTTAACGGCAGGACCGCATGCGGGAACAGTACTGTGTCACGGACCGGCAGGACCGGTATGCTCTTCTGCTGTTCCTCAGTTAATGTTGGGCGCTGATCAGGCGTCACAGCGATAGGCTCAATATTGGTAGTTGATTTTGTTTCAGACGCCATAAATTTATCCTTGATATAAGTACGCTCACATTTGATGATTGTACCATTCGAAAAGATGCAGCCGCGCGACTAAAGAGCCGAATTGTACCATTGTTTTCTATGGCTTATTGTGATTTATGTCACTCAGCTAACACCGCAAAAACGCTCCTATTCGGTGTCAGAAGCCAATCCAGTAAAGGATACGAAGGTCAAAATCATCTTCCCTACTTCGCCCCCGGGTACACTCCCAGAACCTTGACGAAACCCGCAATCTCTTCCAGATGTTTTAGAGCCAGTTTCATGGCTGGTTGTTCGCCGCACAGAACGTCCACGTAAAAACGATACTCCCATGGCTTGCCGCGCACCGGACGCGACTCAATCTTGCTCAGATCGAGATCGCGCAGGGCAAAAACGCTCAACGCCTTGAACAGCGCTCCGGAAACGTTCTTGAGCGAGAACACCAGAGAGGTCTTGTTGGCTTCGGCCACAACTTTTTTCTTTTTGTCGATCAGGAAGAAGCGCGTGAAGTTCTGTTTGTTGTCCTCCAGTCCGGACATCAGCACTTTGCCGCCGTATTCTTTTGCTGCCTGGCTGCTGGCGATCCCCGCAGTGTCATGCAGGCCCTGCGCCATGATGTGCTTCACGCTGCCGGCCGTGTCATAAAAAGGAATGGCGGACACCCCGCGATGCTTGCGGAAAAAATTCCGGCACTGGTCCAGCGCCACCGGATGCGAAAGCACCTGGCGAATATCTTTTAGTTTCACGCCCGGAGCGGCAATCAGGTTGTGCGCGATCCGCAGCCGCATTTCCGCATGAATAAAAACGTCGCGCTCAAGCAGCAGATCAAGGTGCTCACCCACGGGCCCGGCAAGCGTATTCTCCACGGGGATCACCGCGGCGGCGGCACGGCGAGAATCCAGCGCGTCAAACACCTGGACAGACGTGGCGCACGCCAGCACATCAGCGCCGCGCACAAGCTGCAAAGCCGCCTGATGGCTGAATGCTCCCCGCTCGCCCTGAATGGCGATTTTCATTTTTTTGTCGCTTTGCTCCAAACCGCTGTGACTTCGTCTGTCAGCAAAAGTCGTTCCGCTCCTGCTGCGGCGGGCTCGGCGCGTGGTCGGCCTCGCCATCAGCCCTTGAGGCTTGTCGCTTCGCTCCAAATTTGAGTCGTTCAGCGCAGCGGTGAGCCCGCTGCCGAAATCCTGAGCGCAAGCGAATGACAAATCTCAGATAAAACAATACAGCTTCCTGCTACTGGCCGCTAGCGCGGCAGCGGCGATGCCAAATTCAGGAACTCCTGCGGAAGAAGAATTCGAATACCTTGAAAGGGATTAAGAACCAGCAGATCTGCATCGCCGGTGATGAGATAATTTGCCTTACCGCTCACTGCGACCTCAAGAAACTTATCGTCCTTTGGGTCACGGCAGACCTTGGTGTAGATACTCACATCAATCCACTCAGACTCACGTGCCAAGCCGCTACGAAACTTCGAGCGTCTTCTTCATCAATGTACCGGCGGAACCGTTTTCGATGCAAAACATCATAGAGTTCCGCGAGCGTTGCAAATGAAAGCAGGACTTTTCCCTCTCGAAAAGCCCGATCAAGAGCTTGCCGGGGCTTGGAACCAGGCACGAGCAAAGCGCTGACAAGAACATTTGTATCCAAGACGCAGCGCAATTATGCGCCTTTCAGCAGGGACTCCAACATCTCAGGCGTAAGTCCCCGAGCCTGCGCCTTGCTTCCTGCCTCGTCGAGAATTTGCTGCAAGGAACGTTGTTCGCTGCGCGCAAGTTCGCGAAGCCACAGGCTGAGAAGGGCTTGCATTTTGCGCTTCTCTTCTGCGGACGCAGAGTTGTACACCTGCGCCGTCTGGGGATCAAGCGGGATGGTGATAGTGGGATTAGCCATGGCAGTAACCAGCATCTATTTTATGACAAAATGATCGGGGTTCCTTCGCTCTCCCACGACTCTTTTACCATACCCTCTGCTAATCCATTGACGCCAAACCGTTTCCTCATCCCGCACGCCAGCAGCTCTCGATTTTTTACAACCGCCTTAGCCCTATTAGCTTCCAAGCTATTGACGAGATTGTTAGCTGGTTTACGAAAACGTTAACCGACGAGAAACGTATTTGTGAGGGTGACATGCTTTGGACTCTATTTGTAGTTTTGCTTGTTCTCTGGCTGTTGGGAGTGGTTAGCAGCTACACCATGGGTGGATTTATCCACATACTTCTGGTGCTGGCTGTGATCGCGCTGGTATTCCAGTTGATCACCGGCAGACGCGCCGCGGTCTAGGCCTTTTCAGGCAAAGCCCGTTCAGGCAAGCCGCAGGCACTTCAACCCGAGCAACTCCTCGGACATATTTGCAACCACGGACCGGCAGGCACGCGTTTGCCTTGCTGCCCGTAAGACATCAATAGCAGGAACAACCAACTCAAGGGAAGGGGTTTATTTTATGGATAAGGAACGCATTAAAGGGAAAGCTGAAGACGTTGCAGGTCGCGTTGAGCGCCAGGTAGGCGAGTGGACCGGCAACGATAAGGCCCAGGCCGAGGGTCTGGCGAAACAGGCTGAAGGCAAGGCCCGCAACGCCGTCGGCAAAACCAAAGATGCCGTGCGCGACGCCGCCGACAAGCTAAACGAAACCAAGATCGAGCATGACGAAGAACGCCTTGAGCGCGATAAAGACGTGGCGTAGCTCCAATAGCTGCTGCAACAAAAGGGGCGTTCTTAGGGGCGCTCCTTTTTGTTTGGTGTAAAAGCGCAAAGCGCGGCGTATCACCAAAGTGACTCGCCATATGCGGCCTGCTTATGGCATTCTTATGGGCATGAAAACCAAAAACATGCGCGAGCTGGAAAAGATGTGGGCCAAAAAGGCCTCGGAACAAAGCAATCCGCAGAAGAAGTCAGGCACGCCCACGCGGCAGACTCCAACCCACACTACACGCACCGCCGCCAGGAAATCTTCGCGCGGACGCTAACGCTGTTACAGTTCAATCAACAGGTTTCCTGCCCGGTCTTTTTGATATTTCAGGCCGGGTGGAACTACCGTGGTCGCGCTGTATTCGGTGATAATCGCCGGCCCGCGATAACGCCTGCCCTGCCGGACTTCAGATCGCGGGATGATCTGGGTCATGTAGCGCCGTCCGGCAAAGTGGACCATCTGACTGGAAGCTTTAAGCCTGCCCTGTTCTTCACGGATCTTTAGCCACGAAAGTTTTTCCGGCGAAGCCACGCGCCCCCTCATGCGAACCGTTACGATCTCCAGATCGCGCTCCGGGCTGCTGTAACCATAGCGTCGCTTGTGCTCCGCATGGAACCGCTTGAGCACGTTGGCGCTGTATGGCAAGTTCAGTTCATATCCCTGGCCACGATAGCGAATGTCACAGCTCGGCTCAAACACCGCTCTTCCCTGCCAGTCTTCTTTCTTCAGCTCGGCTGCGATGTTGCGCTTGAGTTCGGCAAAAATGGGATCGAGCCGCGTAGAAAAAGCTGCGCCGGGCGCTACGCGCAGCAGGATTGTCCGGGAATGGTCTTTCACCACGTCGCTGATCAAAATCCCCAGCGCTGAGAGCGCGCCGGGATACGCAGGGACAATCACGCGCGGAATCCGTAAAGCATGCGCCAGCTCACAGGCATGCATCGCTCCCGCGCCGCCGAAGGCAACCAGAGAAAACTGCCGTGGATCATGCCCGCGCTCAATCGAAACCACACGAATCGCTTTTTCCATATTGGCGTTGACGATCCGCACCACCCCGGCGGCAAACTCTTCCGGAGAAAGATTGCTGTGATTTTTCCTGAGCCACTGCGCGACGAGCTTTTGCGTGCGCGGCAGGTCGAGTTGAAAGTCGCCGCCAAGAAACTGGTCGGCAGGCAGGCGGCCAAGCAAAAGGTTGGCGTCAGTCACGGTAGGGCGTTCGCCCTTGCCATAACAGATTGGCCCCGGATCGGCGCCCGCAGATTCAGGGCCCACACGCAAAGCGCCACCGGCATCAAAGCGCGCCAGCGATCCACCGCCCGCGCCCACTGTGTGAATATCGAGCACCGGCACGCGCACAGGAAGTCCAGCGACGTCGGCTTCATTGGTTGTGGTGGGCTGGCCGTCAATCAGCGCAACGTCAGAAGATGTGCCGCCCATATCAAAGGTGATGATGCGGTCAAATCCGCTGCGCTTGGCCACGGCGGCCGCGCCCACAATGCCGCCCGCAGGCCCTGAAAGCACGGTTCGTACCGGCTGCCCCGCCGCAGTAGCCAGCGCAGTGATGCCGCCGCTGGATTGCATCACGAAGATGCGCGCGTCACGTCTGCTTCCTGCCTGCTCCTGAAGTTTTTGCAAATAACTCTGCATTACCGGCTGCAAATACGCATTCACAAGCACCGTGCTGGCGCGTTCATACTCGCGAAACTCAGGCAAGATCTGATGAGAGACGGAGAGCGGAAGATCGAGACCGGCCAGCGCGTCTACTACTGATTTTTCATTCTCCGGATTCGCGAATGAAAACAACAACGAGAGAGCGATGGCCTGGGGCTTTTGGGCTGCGATCTGCGCGGCCAGAGCGTTTAACGAGGCGGCGGTAGGCGCGCGCAGTATTGCGCCTTCGGCTGATATGCGTTCATCGACGCCAAAGCGCAGCTCAGCCGGCGAGAGCGCGGGGTCCTTCTCAAAGAAAAAGTCGTACAGCTTGGGACGATGCTGGCGGCCGATCTCGATGGAATCCTCAAATCCCTTGGTTGTTACAAAAGCCACGCGCGCGCCTTTGCGCTGTAGAAGCGTATTAGTGCCCACGGTCGTCCCGTGCAGCACAACAAGCTCCTGCACATCGCCGGCAATCTTGCTCACGGCATCGGCAATCGACCTGGACGGATCAGTGGGCGTGGAAAAAACTTTTAGGATTTGCAGCGTGGAATCCTGTAGCCAGACGCAGTCAGTGAAAGTGCCGCCGCTATCAATGGCGATTCGGAGAGGGATACGAGTAGGCATGAACGGTCATTGTCAAACTCGCGATTCTAACATGCAGAAAGGTCACAGCCTTTTCCCCATCAGCAGGCCGTCGATCGAATCAAGATAATAGCGTGGCAGGGTTTTCAGCACGGAGTATCCATGCTTCTTGTAAAACCTGAGCGCGGCCTCGTTATCGACAGCAACTTCAAGCGACACATAGTCACATCCTGCTTGCTTCAGTTCGCCTTCAACGGCGGACATTAATACGGTACCCACGCCACTATGCTGCGCTTCAGGCGCAACGTCAATGGTGATGATCTTGCCCATCGACCGTGAAGCTCGACGAGGACGAAAGCGGTCCGCAATCACAAAGCCCATGATCTCGTCATCCTGCAAGCCAACCAGCGTGATGGCCGTAGGCACGGCAAGGAAATAGCGCATCTCCTCTCTGGAATAGGCAATGCCTTCAACAAAGCAAGACTGGTCAATCTCCAGCAGCCGGGAAAAATCTTTTGGCTGATAGTTGCGCAGGGTGATCACAGAAGCATTGTAGCGGGTGGGATTCTTCGCAACAGAACCGGGCTTGCGCGGCGGTTTTGCACCGGGCCACGTGACCGCACTCACTGTCCAGCCACGCGCTCAACAAATACTTCAGAGTGCAGCAACCTGCCCTGGCCATCGCGGATGGGAGTGCCGGCCAAGCGCACTGTGATGGTTCGTCCGTCCTGTCGCTTCCATCGGGTTTCAACGGGCGGCGCTTTAGATACGTCCTGCGTCAGCGTCGCGATGATGCGCGCACGTTCCGACGGGTCTTCATAAACCTGCGTGGCCACGTCGAGTTCCAACAACTCAGATGCGTTCTCATACCCAAGCATCCTTGCCAGTGCCGGATTCACCAGCAGGAAGCGGCCCTGCGCGCTGATCCGGCAGATGCCATATGGCGCACGATCAATGAGGGAACGGTGCTGCTCTTCAGAGAGGCGGAGTTCTTCAACCACGCGCCTGTGTTCGGTAACATCCTGGCTTGTGGCCAGCACACATTGCAGCTTGCCGATTTCAATCAGCTCCGCGGAGAGATGCACAAAGAAGATGTCGCCGTTTTTCTTGCGGAAGGTGGTTTCCATTGACTCCACGCGGCCCTTGCTCTTCAAGGTCCGCACCAGCCGCTCCCGGTCTTCTTTCTCCACCCATGAGCCCACATGGAAAGACTTGCGCCCCATCACGTCCTCGCGGGTAAAACCGGTCACGCGCAGGAAGGCGTCATTCACATCCAGATAAACGCCATCCGCCAGGGTGGTAATCGTCATGGCCTCAGGGTTGGCGTGGAAAGCCGTGCGGAACTTCTCTTCTGAATCGCGCAGCGCTTTTTCCGCCGTTTTTCTTTCCGTGATGTCCTGCACCGTGCCAATCAATCGCTCAGGCTTGCGCTCACTTCCCACGCCGGAAAAGACACCCTTACCTCTGGCGGCGATCCAGCGCACTGCGCCATCTGGGCGCGTGATTCGATAGCTGATCTCAAACTCTGAGAGACCTCCAGGCTCCAGGGCCCTGTTGTATGCCTGCCGAAGTGTGGTCCGGTCTTCGTCATGCAGCATGCCAACAAACTCGTCATAGGTAAGCTCAACGTCCGGCGGTCGGCCAAACATGGCCCGTGCGCGATAGGACGTACTGAATCTCTGTCCATCAAGAAAAAAATCCCAGGTGCCGAACCGTCCCGCTTCAATGGCCAGATTGAGTTGGTCTTCCCGTTTTCTCAGCTCCAGCTCTGTGGATTTCTGTGCGTGAATGTCCACGGCCGTTCCGATCTTATGTATCCCGTTCCCTTCCTTTATGGACACGCCTTGCACCAGGTGCCAGCGGTATTCGCCATCGCGCGCGCGGAGGAAGCGATATTCGCCCTGCATCGGCGTGCCGCTGACAACCAGTTTGCGCCAGCCCGCCCGCGCTCTTGGGCGGTCCTCAGGATGCAGAATGGAAAACCAGCCACTCTCGGCTGTCTGCACAAGGTCCAGGCCGGAAAACTTATGCCAATACTGGTTGCAGTGAATGATGGCGCCCTGCGCGTCAGCCACCCAGATGGCTTGCGGCAGTTGTTCGACGATGCTGCGCGAGTTGCCGCCTAAAAGGGATTCTGCAGGATGCGCGGCTGAAACCTTGCCCGGCGCTTTTTTGAGCGAACGAAGCCGCATTTTTCAACTCCAACTTCGGGCGAGTAACCTGTTCAAAAAGGGTAGGAATATTCTAAGTCATTAAGAGAAGTATTCGAGATATGAGCTTTAGTTTTTTATGAAAATAAGATCGTTTTTATATCCAGCAACTCGACAGCTCGCCGCGGTCGCACGTTAAACATTACCTATCTAACAGAGGGTAGATTCCGATAAACCCTTATGCCTGAACGGCGCGGCGGCTTTTCTTGCGGCAATCCTCGCAGACGCCATAAATCTGGAAGTTGTGGCGCGTGGCGTCAAAGTGGTATTTGCGGCCGATCTCCTCTTCCAGCTTGTTTACTTCGGGAGAGAAGAACTCGACTGACGCGTCACACTCCGTGCAAACCATGTGGTGATGATTGCGGCGATTGAACTGGTGCTCATAACGCGCCATGCCGTCTGGGAACGGGACAGCGCTGGCTAGGCCGCACTCCGCCAGCAGTTTGAGCGTGCGGTAAACCGTGGTGAATCCGATCTTGGCGTCTTTCTTGCGGACGAGACGGAAAAGCTCGTCAGTGGAGAGATGATCGCGCGTTTCAAGAAAGGTGCGCAGGATGGTATCGCGCTGGTCAGTATGCTTGAGCCCGACGCGCTTCAGGTGCTTATAAAAGATTTCCTGGGCCTCGCGCATGGACTCGCGCGAAGTGGGTGCGTGATCGTCAATCCGTGTTTGCAGCATGTCTGATGTCGATCCCTGAATGATTCTAAATGAAAATGAATTTCATTTTCATTATAACTCGTCGCGCAACGATAGATTGTGGTCTGAGTTGCTGTTCCCGTAAAATCTTGGCCCATGGCTACTAGTGTTGCTGCTCCTGCCGCGCGTAAAGGCTTCTTCGGCGTCGCCTTGAGGATCATCTTATGGATTCTCCTGCTCGTCATCGTTGCCGGGACTCTGGCGTTCCTGTGGTTTTACAACGGCGCGCGTTCTGCCCTGCCACAGCTCGATGGCAGCATCAGCGTGGCCGGATTGCAGTCACCCGTATCGGTAGTGCGGGATACGCACGGCGTGCCGCATATCACAGCCGCCAAGCTGGAAGACCTGTTCTTCGCGCAGGGTTACGTGACGGCACAAGACCGCCTGTGGCAGATGGACCTTACGCGTCGCGCCGTGGGCGGTGAGATGGCCGAGATTTTTCCCGCGTCCAGCGCGCCGCCTCAGCCGGTTTCGCGGGCCACGGCCGCTGTGCGTCCGCGCCAGACATGGGTAGACTATGACAAGCAGCAGCGCACTATGCGCCTGCGCGTGATTGCCGAGCGCGTAACGCAACAGCTCTCGCCGCGCGACCGCGCATTCTTTGAGGCGTACATCAAGGGCGTAAATACTTTTATCGACGAGCACAGTAAAAAACTCCCAATGGAGTTCACCCTTCTCGGCTACAAGCCACGGCCATGGACGACGGCGGACTCACTGCTCATTGGCATTGGCATGAGCCAGTTGCTGAACCCGCAGTATGAAACCGAATACTGGCGGGAGAAGGTCGGCGCAAAGCTTTCTCCGGAGCTGATGGCCGATTTGTATCCGCCCGATTCATGGCATGACCATCCGCCGGCGAGTGAAGCGGGCACCAGCAGCGACGCGGCTCCAATACAAAACCTGCCGCCGAATATCCTTAGGAAAGCCGGCCACCTGTCGCCGCTCGCTCCGCCGCGATCTCTGCCACATCTAAATGACGACGCCTGCGAAGCGTGTCTGCCGGGATCGAACAACTGGGTTCTTTCCGGCGCGCACACGGTTTCCGGCAAGCCGCTGCTGTCGAATGATATGCACTTGCCGCATCGCGTCCCCGGCGTGTGGTATGAGGTGCAGCTCCACTCCGGAGATTTCAACGTTGAAGGCTTTTCCCTGCCCGGCGTGCCTTTCATCACCGTGGGACACAATCAGCGCATCGCCTGGGGCTTTACCAACCTCAATCCTGACGTGCAGGACCTGTTCATTGAAAACTTCAACGCCGCCGGTGAATACCAGACGCCCACCGGCTGGCAAAAACCTGAGATCGATCACCAGGTAATCCACGTCAAGGGCAAGCCTGACGTGGCGTTTGATGTCACCGTCACGCGGCATGGGCCTATCATCACGCCGCTGCTGCACGGAGAAACGCGGCAGATCGCGCTGGGCTGGCTGGTCTATGATCCGCATGCCATCAGCGTGCCGCTCTTCGAACTTGATTCCGCGCAAAACTGGGACGAGTTCCGCAAAGCGCTCTCCACGTTTGCCACGCCCTCGCAGAACGTGGTCTATGCCGATATTGACGGCAATATTGGCTATCAGCCGATGGGCTTTGTGCCTATCCGCACCGCGGGTGACGGCACCGTGCCCGTGAACGGCGCTGACGGCAAGCATGACTGGACCGGCTATCTTCCTTTTGACAAGCTGCCCAGCCTCTACAATCCGCCTTCGGGGATTATTGCCACGGCCAATGCCAAGATCACTCCGGCGGGATATCCATATGAGCTGGCCACGCAGTGGTTCCCGCCGTATCGCACGGAGCGCATCTACAAGGTGCTGAAGACGGACAAAAAGTTTTCTCCGGCGGACATGCTGGCCCTGCAGACCGACATCACCTCTGAATACGACCGCTTCTTTGCCGACAAAATGGTTTACGCCATCGACCACAGTTCCAAAGCCACAGACCGCACTCGCAGTGCAGCAGACATCATGCGCGGCTGGGACGGCCGCATGCTGGCCAACTCCGTCGCGCCGACCATTGAAGTGCGCACGCGCCGCTTCCTGTGGGAGATGCTGCTCGATCCCAAACTTGGCAATGACGCCGACAACTACGAATGGTCAGAAGCCGCCGTGGCGCTGGAGAATATCGTCGCCAATCAACCGGCGCGCTGGCTGCCTCCGGGCTATGACAACTTTAATGACGTGCTGACCGCCGCCGTGGAAAAAGCGCTCAAAGACGCGCCCGCCGACCTGAAGACCTGGAAGTACGGCGAAGTTTATCCCGTCTCAATCAGCCATCCGGTGTTCAACGGCCTCCCTATCCTGCATGGCCACATGAGCGTTGCCGGGCCGGGCACGCGGCCGCAATCCGGCGGAGGCTACACCGTCAAGCAGGTGGGCCGGGGCTTTGGCCCGTCTGAACGCATGACGGTGGATTTCTCCAACCTTGACGCGTCAACCTTCAATATCGTCTTGGGAGAATCCGGCCAGCCCTTCAGCCCGCATTACATGGACCACTGGGACGCCTGGTACAACAACAAAACTTACCCACTGGCGTTTACAGATGCGGGCGTGCAGGCGAGCAAGGAGCATGAGTTGAGGCTGGAGCCGAAGTAGGGGGGTCGTGTAGCACAAGTGTGCGTCCTGCTCAATCTCCAGTGTTTAACGATGCCACTTATATCTGTCATCCTGAGCGACACCTCGCGACGAGAGGAGCGAGGTAAAGTCGAAGGACCTCGGTGCAGCATCCTTTGCCATGCCGCATCAATGCGTTCTCACGAGAATGTTTTCGGTAGAACCCCCTGACGCGGCATGGTGACAACCGGCAACTTCGGGGTCCTTCGACTCCCCCTCGGTCCCCGTTCGCTTTGCTCAGGGTCCCTCGGAGTTCGCTCAGGATGACAGCGGTCAAAGGTGAAGTTGTACCAAGACATGCTGTGCTAACATCTTTTGCCGTGCGCGACGGTTTCCATTACCAGTTCTGGGTTTACATCCTGACCAGCCGAACCGGTACGCTTTATATCGGCATAACGGGTTATTTCGACCGCCGGATTCTGCAGCACAAAATGGATTCCATCGAGGGATTCACCAAGAAGTACAAAGTGCATCGCCTGGTTTATTACGAGACTTACGATCACGCTATCACAGCGATTCGTCGCGAGAAACAGCTAAAGGGCTGGCGTCGGCAGAAGAAGATCGCGCTGATCGAAAAGATGAATCCTCGCTGGCAGGACATGGCCGAAAACTGGGGTCGCGAAATGCGGTTCCGGGGACAGAGTATCGGTAGAACTCCCTGACGCGGCATGGTGACAACCGGCACCTTCGGGGTCCTTCGACTCCCCCTCGGTTCGCTTCGCTCCCTTGGAGTTCGCTCAGGATGACAGGGTTAAAAAGTGTTGTGTGTGGATGAAGCAAACAAAGGGTCGCAATGATCGCTCATCCGCACTCATCTGCGATCATCTGCAGCGGACGCGTTTTGTTCGTTTGCGAACGCTTAATAGCTTCAATAAACGAAGTGCCATCCAGCGCCTGCGTTTCGTTGTGGAAGAATCTCGCCATGCTGCTGTGCGCCGGTAGCAGACTTCACCAAAGAACCTCACCGGACCATGACGGGCCGTCCGCTGCCTTGTGCCCGATATCCCACAGTTGTGGTGAAGGACGAAAAAATCGGGTGATCTTCCGATGGTTAGTCATCGATTGATCGAGGAAATCTCCTTTTCTGGCTCGGCCGTTCGAACATGAACCGAGTGCAGGCAGAGGGTCGCAAAAGACATGTCCTGCTTTGGTGAACTAGTTCGCGCGTGATTATTGGAAAGCATGGCGCTAAGATGAGGCAGCCCTAAGGGGTGGAAGTATTTTGATCTTTGAAAATTAGCATTCAGCAACAGTATTCAGCAATCAGCCAAAAACCAAACCTAACCACGAAGGACACGAAGGAACACAAAGAGGGAACTTCTCAACCCGTCGCCAAAAGTGGGGTGGCATTGCCCAAATCCACGCCAATCTGGAATGACCTTGGGATGACTCCAGTTAGCCTTTTGGAATCCTAATTGAGGGATGGGGGGAGGGGTGCAATCGCCGACATCGCCGTGATCGCACGTCATCGGGTGATCGAAAGCAAAAGCCTGCACCGCTTTGAAATGGCATTCTGGTTGAAGTAGGGTTCCCTCGGTTCGCTCGGGACTAAGCAAAGAAGCTACGGATCGATCTGCACCACATCAAACGCCTTGCCCACCACGTCGAGTTGGGTGACTCCGGGAGCAAGCGTATCCGTGTTGGTATCGTAGATATCGAGTTCCGCGCCCTGGACCACATAAATAATGCTGCGTCCGGAGATAGGCTGGAGGCCCGTAACATCAAAGTTCTGGCGGAAAGCTGATTCTGTGGGGAAGACGGCGGCGGACGAACTGGTATTGAAGATAGACAGGCAGCCGCGGACGGTATTGGCAGCCGTGCCGGGTTCGACGGTGCATCCGCTGGCGCCAACGTAAACGCGATTGTTGGCAAAAGCGATCTTTTCGTGGTCGCCGTCAGTGATGGGAATGGAAGTCCCAACTGCGAGCGCAGATGTATTAATGACGCTTAACACGCCGCAACGGGAAAACTGGCAGCCCGGGACTGGGGGTGTCTGCAGCGGCGTTCCCGCAACATAAAGGTTCGTGCCGTTGATGAGCCCCACGGTCGCACCAGGAACGGAAATGGGCAGGACCGGAGCGAAGGTGGCCGTGGGATTTGTAAAGTCGGCAAAGGTCACGCTGGCGTTGGTGCCACCACATTCAGTGCCGCAGTTCAGGATAAAAGCCTGCGTCTCACTGCCGTTGAATACGGCGTTGACCGGCTGGTCAAGATTCACGGCGTCAGTCACCACCTGAACGGCCGAAGTGGCGGTATCGACCACAAAAAAGGTATGGGTGTTGGGCGCAATCTGCCCTTGCGGATCAGGAAAGACCAGCAGCTTGGTTCCCTTGGGACTCATCACCAGGCGGCGGGCATTGCCGATGCGCAGGACGGGACGCGCGACGCCGGTGGTTGTGTCCACCGATTGCACAAAGCCAAAGTTGCGCATGGCCGCCCAGGCATTTTTGCCGTCGGGACTGATGGCGATATCAAAAGGCTGATCGCCAATGGGTGCCGCAAAAGTTACGGCTTCAGTGGGGTTATCAATGACCGTGATCTCGCTGGCCACGCTGTCCATTATGATCGTAGTCCCGCCGGCCGTAAGCATTTTGGTAGGAGAAGTGACGCCCAGAACTTTGCTGCTAAAAACGTCTTTTTGTGCGTCCAATACGGTCACGGTGCCGGCCGCTGTGTTTGAAAGCAATACGCGTTTTTTCAAACCGGTGGGCTTGGGCGTGTTATTGCTGGTGCTGGAACCGCAGCCGGCCAGGGCCAGGGCAAGACTTGCAACCAGGAAGTGCAAAAGATAACTGTTTCGCCGCATTCTTTATTAGACCGTTTCCTCTGGGAGCCGCGCCAAATGATGTTGAAATCGCGATTATAGCAGAGCCACTTTCAGGCCCCTGGAGCGTCACTCCACGCGCTTATGCTGCATTTGCCGCCAGCTCTGCGCCGGACAAGGATCTCCCGGGCTTCCAAAGAACGCACCGGAATGCGCTCCATGCAGGAAATCTTGCCACTCCCTGCGGGTGCATGGCGGGAACCATGTGGGCTAAGGTATTCTGAGATAGCAAATGGCGATTGATCTTCTATCCCGATTGAAAAAGGGTCCTGTGCTGTGTGACGGCGCGATGGGCACGCTGCTCTACGCCAAAGGCGTGTTCATCAACAAGTGTTATGACGAGCTGAATCTTACGCAGCCGGACCTGATCCGCGGAATCCACCAGGAATACATGAATGCCGGGGCGGAGATCATTGAAACCAATACTTTCGGCGGCAACTCTTTCCGGCTGGGCCGTTATGGGTTAGCTGACAAGGTTGAGGAAGTAAATCGCAAGGGCGCGGAGCTGGCGCGTGAAGCCGCGGACGCTTTCAACCTGAAAAAAGCCGCCAACGTTCTGGTGGCGGGATCGGTTGGGCCGCTAGGCTTGCGCATTGAGCCGCTGGGCAAAACGTCGCGTGAAGAAGCCCGCGCTTCATTTCGCGAACAGATCACGGCGCTGGTGGCGGGCGGCGTTGACATACTGATGTTGGAAACCTTCGGCTATCTGGAAGAGTTGCGCCAGGCCATTCTGGCGGCGCGGGAAGTCGCTCCGGACAAGCCGCTGGTGGCGCAAGTCACCATTGACGAAGACGGCAACTGCCTGGATGGCGCCAGCCCCGAGACTTTTACCGCGAAACTGAATGACTGGGGCGTGGACGTGATTGGCTGCAACTGTAGCGTTGGTCCCGTTGCGATGCTGGAAGCGATTGAGCGCATCCGCCGACTTACGGACAAGCCGCTGGCCGCGCAGCCTAACGCCGGAATCCCGCGCAGCATTGAAGGCCGCAATATTTATCTATGCTCGCCGGAATATATGGCCAGCTACGCGCGCAAGTTTGTGAATGCCGGCGTGAACCTTATGGGCGGATGCTGCGGAACAACGCCGGAGCACACCAAATCAATGAAGTCGGCGCTGCGCATGTCTGACGCCAAGGGCAAGCCCGGAGGCTTTCGGGTAATCGCTGATGCCAAGCGCGAATCCAGCATCACGCCGCCGCCTCTGGCACAGAGATCGAATCTGGGCAAAAAGCTTGCAGCCGGTGAGTTTGTAACGCTGGTAGAGATTGTTCCGCCCAAGGGAATCGACTTCCGCAAGGAAGTGGAAGGCGCAAAGTTTCTGAAAGCTGCCGGTATTGACGCCATCAATATCCCGGACAGCCCGCGCGCTTCCGCCCGCATGAGCAACATGGCGCTCTGTCTGCTGGTGCAGCAGCAGGCAGGGATAGAAACGGTGCTGCACTTTACCTGCCGCGATCGCAACGTGCTGAGCATGCAGTCTGAGCTGCTGGGCGCGTACACCACAGGACTGCATAACCTGATCTGCATCACCGGCGATCCACCTAAGCTGGGCAACTATCCTGACGCCACAGCGGTGTTTGACGTGGATGCGATCGGCCTGGTGAATATTGTTCGCAACCTGAATCATGGGCTCGACGTTGGCGGCAATCCGATTGGCTCAGGAACAAAGTTTATGATCGGCGTGGGCGCGAACCCCGGCATGGTGAATATTGATGAAGAAGTTCGCCGCTTTGAATACAAAGTGGAAGCCGGCGCAGATTTTGCCGTGACGCAACCGGTGTTTGACGTGGCGCTGCTGGAGCAGTTCCTGCGCCGCGTGGATCATCATCGCATTCCGGTGCTGGCGGGAATCTGGCCGCTTACCAGCGTACGCAATGCCGAGTTCATGAAAAACGAGCTGCGCGTTTCTGTGCCAGATACGATCCTTGAGCGCATGGCGCGCGCTCCAAATGCCGAAGCCGCCCGCGCGGAGGGAATCCTGATTGCGCGCGAGATGCTGCACAAAGTCCGTGGCCTGGTACAGGGTGCGCAAGTAGCCGCGCCGCTGGGACGCTACAGCTCCGCCATTGAAGTGCTCGATGGAATCGCAGGATCGGCTACGGCAGCAGGTTAAACTACTACTTTAATGTTTAACCGTATGCCTAAGCGGCATGCTGGTAAAAACCAAGCCCCGCGGTAAGGTTTTACCTTCCCATTTTGGCACGCTGAGTCACGTTACTTTGGCAACTTCGGGAGCGTACAAGCGGCTTGTTGCCCGCCACGAACTGTGCCATAAACATGGGCATGTACGTTCAACGACTACTCATTCTCGGATTCCTTTGCTGCCTGCCCGCGCTTTCCCTGGCGCAGCAGGCTTCGCCGGAGGCAACGATTCTCGCCCTGGAAAAGAAATGGACTGATGCTTACAAGCTGCGCAACATCACTCTAATGACTTCAATGCTGGCGGACGACTTCATTATTACCGTTGAGGACGGCAACATCTACGGGAAAATGGGATACATGGCGCACACCGCCGATACGTCCACGCAGGTGGAGGTAGCGGAAGAGTCAGACCTGAAGGTTCGGATGCACGGAAACGTGGCCGTGGTGACCGGCGCGTATCACGAGACTGGCACGTCCAAGGGCAAGCGCTATGAATATCGTGACCGCCTGACCGATGTGTGGATGAAAGTCGATGGCCAGTGGCGGCTAATCGCCGCACAGTACAGCGTGCCGCTGGGGCAGTGAGTGCGGGTGAGCGCTGGGACGCGACAGTTCCGTGATCGATATGGTTGGATGGCATTTGATCTGCCATGGCGATGAGTTAAAGTAAGACTTCAAGACAGATGGGACAAGTGTCGGATTCTTAGATAACTAAATATAAGTATTTTTTCTCAAAAGACGCAGCTTCTGTTGCTGAAGGCGCAAGCCCTTAAGTTATGAAACAATCCCCATACTTTCCAGCTGAATGGGACTGAATGATCTTCATTTTTATTCCCATCTTGTGGAAAAAATAAACAGAGCGGCTCCCGCTTATCAGGGTAGAATGTGCCATTGGAGTTTTGGCTCGGTGCCTAAGTTTGAAGATTGCCTTCAACGTTTGGAACAAATCGTCGATGAGCTGGAAAGAGGCAATGTCCCGCTTGAACAGGCATTGAAGCTTTTTGAAGAGGGCCTGAAGCACTCGTCTTCCTGCCGCAAGGAACTGGAAGAGGCTGAAGGCAAAGTTGAGATTCTGCTTCGGCAGAATGGAAAGTTACAGCCTGAGCCCTACGAACCTGCCGATCGGGCCCAGACCGTCAAGAAATAGTTCCCCTAAAGCCTGCGGACGTCCAGCAGCCGTGAAAGTCTCAAGCGAAAGCAATCAGTGTTTTCGCACAGCCAATGAGGATGTCTTTCATGAAACCGCTGAGTGTAGTTGTCGCCCAAAGCAACAGCAAAACTGCGGAGATGTTGGAGAAATCGCTCTATAACCATTTCCGCGTAGTGCATGTGGCCGGAGATGTGGATGCATTGCGTTTAGCCATCCCCAGGTTCCGCGCCGATGTGGCTATCATTGACCTTGAACTGGCCGCGCTGAGTGAAGTGCAGCAGCTCAAGCGTGACTTTGCGTCCACAACCATTGTCTGCACGCATCGCCTGGCGGATGAAACAATGTGGGCAAATGCGCTGGCGGCCGGCGCCGCCGATTGTTGCTATGCCTCCGATGTGCGCGCTATCGTCCTGGCGGCCAGCCACACCAAGCCGCTTTCTCACGCGCACGCCGCCTGAAAATATCTGTTGTACCCTCCTCCGTCTGAAGGGAGCATCCGCAAGATGCTCCCTTTTTTTACATCGTCAGAATCGCCGTGATCGGCCCATCGCACGTGATCGGAAAAACAAAACTTCAACTACGGATGACACGGGCCAGGACCGACAGATCGCTTGAAATCGGAAGACTCGGATGATCATGGCGAAGGATGATTGTTGGAATCACTACCTTTCGATCGCTACCCGGAACTCCGCGTCTCCGCGCCTTCTCGCCTCTACGGTGAATCCTGGCTTGCCCGATCACGCGCGATGTCGGCGATCACGGTGATTCCGGACGATCTCCATTGTTTTATACTCAAAGCTCATGCTGAACGAGATCCTCGCGCAAGGCCAGCGCATCATTGACGCTTCGCTGGAAAAGCTTTTGCCCGCCGCCACCCAGCGGCCGGACTCCATCCATCAGGCGATGCGCCACAGCGTTTTTGCCGGAGGCAAGCGCCTGCGTCCCATCCTGTGTCTTGAAGCCGCGCGCATGATCGCCGGACGTTTGCCTGAAGGCGTTGAAGAACTGGGCAGCGCGCTGGAAATGCTGCATACGTATTCGCTCATTCATGACGATCTCCCAGCGCTCGATAACGATGACCTCCGCCGCGGCAAGCCAACCTGCCACGTGGTCTTTGGTGAGGCGCTAGCCATCCTGGCCGGAGACGCGCTACAAACACAGGCTTATGAGGTGCTGGCGCGTTTGAAATGTCCAGCAGAAGCACGGGTGAAGATCATTGAAGAGATTGCCCGTGGCACCGGCACGATTGATGGCATGATTGGCGGACAGGTCAAAGACCTTGAAGCGGAACGCCAGCCTGCGGACGCCGCGACTTTGGAATACATTCATCGCTCCAAGACCGGAGCGCTCATCACTTCCAGCTTAGTCAGCGGAGGGATCTACGCCAATGGCTCGCTGGCTGAAATCCAGCGCTTGCGCGATTTTGGCCGTTCGATTGGCTTGGCATTCCAGATCGTGGATGATGTGCTTGATGTCACACAATCTTCTGAACAACTGGGAAAAACCGCTGGCAAAGATACAGCTTCAGAAAAAGCCACCTATCCATCCCTTTTTGGGATCGATGAATCCTTGCGTCGGGCCGATTCGCTCGTCTCTTCCGGCTGCAGTGCGCTCGATTCATTTGCACAGCGGGCCCAGACACTAAAGGACCTGGCCCACTTTCTGGTGCAGCGCAAACATTAGCCGAATCTACGGTGCCATCTGGGACGAAGTGAAAAGTACTTCATTCCCCTTGCTCCCGCATGGTAGTATTCCTTCGCATATTTGTCCCATGGAACATGTGTGTAATATTCACCCACTACCGGCGGTGCGTGCCGCCGCATTGATGCTCCACAAGAAACAATCCGTTTTACACTGCTGTACGTACTTCAAAGGACGCTGTTCGAAAGTGGTTAAGGGCCCTGTATAAGCGGCCTGGATAATGCTTTCGGCAGACATAAAAAAATCGAAAGGGAGATTTACAAATGACGAAGTCTGTACGTTTACTGCTTATGGGTGCCGCTCTGACAGGATTTATGGCCGGACAAACCGTACTCGCCCAGAACACTGGCGGCGATAAGGATAAAGCGGCGACCAGCGGCAAAAAGGCCACCAAGTCAAAGAAAGATAAGCATGCCTGCAAGGGACAGAACTCCTGCAAAGGCAAAGGCGGCTGCGGATCGACCAAAGGCAAGAATGATTGCAAAGGCAAAGGCGAATGCCGGACAGACGGCAAGCCCATGCCAAAAGAGGGCGACAGCAAATAGTTTCAGGTCCTCTCAGTTGAAGAGGACCGGTGGAACGCCGCTGGTCCTCTATTTCAAAATATTTCAGGAATCCCCTCTCTCTTTATCAGCTTTATGCCCGCAAATCGTTTCAACGGATACAAGGACTTCGGCGTAGGAATCGGGCTGCGTATTCCTCATTACAACCATATTTTTGAGAAGAAGCCCGTAGTTGACTGGTTTGAAATCATCTCTGAAAACTACATGGTGGAAGGCGGCCGCCAGCTCCAGGTTCTGGACCAGATTCTGGAACGCTATCGCGTGGTGCAGCATGGCGTCTCCATGTATTTTGGCTCGGCTGAACCGCTGAACCGCGAACACCTGCGCCGACTGAAAAAGCTTGTCCGCCGCACCAATACGCCGTGGCTTACTGACCATCTCTGCTGGGGCAGCGTGGACGGCCGCTATTCTCACGATCTGCTGCCGATGCCTTACACCTTTGAGGCCGCAAAGCGCACAGCCCAAAAAGTCCGTGAAGCCCGGGATTTTCTGGAGGTGCCTATTGCCGTGGAAAACGTCAGCAGTTACGCCGAATACCACGTTTCTGAAATGACGGAATGGCAGTTCCTCAACGAAGTGGTGGAACAAGCAGACTGCGGCATCTTGCTCGACGTCAATAATATTTACGTATCATCGCGCAATCATAGTTTTGATCCGTTTGAGTATCTGCGCAGCGTGCCCGCTGAGCGCGTCGCGCAGATTCACATCGCCGGGCATAGCAATTACGAGAAATATATTCTGGACACGCACGATCACCCGGTGCTTGATCCCGTATGGCAGCTTTACGCCAAGGCCATTGAAATGGTCGGTCCCACGGCCACTCTGCTGGAGTGGGACGATCACATCCCATCGTTTGACGAAGTCCATAAGGAAGCGCTCAAGGCAAAGAAATACATTCCGGCCAGTTCGGCGGTGGCGTCATGAGCGCAGGCGACACGAACCCGGGTAACATGACTCCGGGGCACATGAATCTCGACCAACTCCAGCGCGCTGTCTTTGACGTAGTGCGGCAGCCGCTGACTGAAGACGAGCGCATGCGCGAGCAAACGCTCGACGGCCGATCGACCAAAGAGATCGCTGAAGCGATCGTGAAGCCAAATGACCGGCTGACATCGGTCGAGCGCCTGGAAATCTACAACCGCGTTTACTGGTTCCGGCTGCTCTCGTCGCTGGCCGATGACTTTCCCGGGCTCCGCGCCGTCATCGGTCAGGAAGCTTTTGACAAAGTCCTTCTCGGCTATCTGACAGAGATGCCCTCAGTGTCATACACGCTGCGTGATCTCGGTTCGCGGCTGGAAACATGGCTGCGCGCGCACCCGGAGTTTATTTCCAGCCATGAGCGCATGGCGCTGGACATGGTGCGGCTGGAGTGGGCCGACATTGAAGCCTTTGACGCCGCTGAATTCCCTACCCTGACGCAGACCGAACTGGCCAATCTGGGCGAAGACCCCGTCTTTCATCTGCAGCCATATCTTCAATTGCTCGATCTGGCTTATCCCGCGGATGAACTTCTGCTCAAAGTGCGTGAAACTGAAGATCCGGAAACAGATATCTCCAGCAACGTGGTCATGATGGACCACTCAGATGACGCTCCGCGCAAGCAACTGCCTCTGCCCAAAGGCAAGAAAGTATTTCTGGCTGTCCATCGTCAGGAAAATATCGTCTATTTCAAGCGCTTAAAGCCGGAAGGCTTTGCGCTGCTGCGCGCTTTGCAGCAGGGGCAACCACTCTCGCAGGCCATTGAAACGTCAGTCAACTGGTCCGGCAAAAAACTGGAGCGCGTGATGGAGCAGCTGCATGACTGGTTTGCTAACTGGTCGCAGCTGGGCTGGTTCTGCCGTCCGCCGGAAAGAGAATCTCAACCATGAGCGCTCTAATACAAAAAGCTGAAACCGCGTATGGCTGGTTTCTTAAGGCCGTCAACTCGCTGCAATCCCCTTTTCTGCTGTTGATTCGCGTTTATTGGGGATGGCTCTTCCTCCAGAGCGGCATTGGAAAGTTCGGCCACATTGACAAGGTTGTGGCGTTCTTCACCGATCTGGGCATTCCCGCGCCAACCTTCAACGCCTACTTCAACGCTTCTCTGGAAACTGTCGGCGGCATTCTCTTGATCCTCGGGCTGGCATCGCGGCTGATCTCGGTTCCTTTGCTGATCAATATGGTCGTGGCTTATATCACTGCGGACCGCGAAGCGTTCACCTCTTTCTTTTCCGACTCAGGAAAGTTTTTCGCCGCTGACCCGTTCCCGTTCCTGCTGGTATCGCTGCTGATCTTGATCTTCGGCCCGGGCAAGTTTTCCGTGGATACATTGATCCTGGCCTACCGCAAGAAGCACGCTCCGGCGGCTGCGGTTGCTGCATCCAACTGAAGCAGATGGTAGTCTGTCACCTATGCGATTTCGCCGTCTCAGCCTCGCTTTCCTGACAGTTGCGGTCGCTTTTCTGGCGCTCCCGCTGAAGACCTTTCCTGCACAAGAAAACAACGCCGATGCGGCAACGTTGAACGTCTCCGGCGCCGTCATCGACGTGACGTTGCCTGATGGCCCAATGAAGCTCTCACATGACGAGCTGCTGGGCTGGGTAAAAAACTCTGCTTCCACGGTCGCCGACTACTACGGCCACTTCCCTGTTCCGCATCTCACATTAAAACTGCGCAGCACAAACGGTGCTGGCATACGCCACGGAGTCACTTACCCCCGGGATGGCGGGCTGATTTTCATCAGTGTTGGCCGCGATGCCGATATCGCAGCCACCAAAGATGATTGGGTACTGGTCCATGAAATGATCCATCTTGCTTTTCCCAACATGGAGGACGACCAGCACTGGATTGAAGAAGGCATCTCCACTTACGTTGAGCCGGTGGCCCGCGCACGAGAGGGCGGCATGCAGGTGCAAGAAGTCTGGGGAACGTTTGTCCGCGACATGCCCAAGGGCGAACCGGGACCGGACGACCATGGCTTGGACAACACGCACACATGGGGACGCACATACTGGGGCGGCGCGATCTTCTGTCTGCTGGCTGATGTGCGCATCCACGAGCACACAAAAAACCATAAAGGCCTGGAAGACGCTTTGCGCGGCATTAACCGGGGTGGCGGAAACATCAACGAAGACTGGGACATTCAGAAAACGCTGGCCATGGGCGACAAAGCTACCGGCACAACCGTTCTACGTGACCTCTACCAAAGCATGCGCGACAAGCCCGCTCCCGTGGATCTGGACCAGCTTTGGACCAAGCTTGGCATTCAGATGAAAGACGGTTCCGTTGCATTCAACGATCAAGCGCCGGAATCAAATATCCGCAAAGCCATTACCGCTCCGCCGTCGACCGCAACCGCCAGCCGCTAGTAATGAAACCTGTACCGCAGTTGCACGCTCACCGCCCTTGGGTCGCTTACGTGCGATCCCCCAAAACTGTTGCTGTGGTCGATGAAATAGCGGTTGTCCGCCAGGTTCGTCGCCGTCAGCTTGGCTGACCAGTTCTCACCGAAGGAATGTCCCACCGACAAATCGACCGTCGCATAGGCCGGCAGATGTCCAGGGCCATCGCCATCCAGGAATCCTGAACCCGCGCTCACGTTGCCGGAAAGCCAGCTTTTATGCGGCAGCACGGCAGTGACTCCTGTGCTCAATGTCTGGCGCTGATCATGGTCAAGATAGAAGAAACCTGCCGCAGGCGGAGCAAAATCCGTGAGTCCCCCGGTGACTCCGCCCGAGCCTTCCACGGACTGATGGGAATAAGCCAGATGCAGATCAATCTTCTTGAATAACTTGGGTGAACGCACCGTAGCTTCATAACCCACAATGCGGACGCCTTCGATAGTAAGTGGAATGAACAAGTTTGAATTTCCCAGAGCGTCATGGTCAAAAAAGTTGTGCGCTCCGGTGCGGAACTGGTCAAATTCAAGCACCCAGCCCTTCACCGGAATCGTCAACCCAATATCGCGCTGCTCGTCGCGCTCGCCGCGCAGCGGCAGAAATCCCTGATCAGGAGAGACACCAAGGATATCTGGCGAGATCGTATCGAGCGGAGGCGCCTGATAGTAGCGGCTATAAGAGGCCCGCAAAATCCACTGCAGATGCGGGACCTGGATGGCCACTCCCAGGCGCGGACTGCCCACTGTTTCCGTTACTAGCCCGGCAAAGCGCGTAAAGCGCACACCCGCTGTCAATGACAGCCATGAGGACGCTTTGTACTGGTCCTGAATCCAGAACGCTTCAAGGTCACCGCTGACTTTTTGCCGAGGCGGATGGGCATCAACGAGATCGCCCACATCATTGGTGCCGGTCAGGCCAAACAGCGTGTTGTCATGTTGCGCAAACCCATAAAATCCAATACTGGCATTGTGCCGGCCCTTAACGACGTTCAGTGAACCCTGTCCGCCCAGATAAGACGATGCACGATTGTCTGTTGTTACCAGCCGCTGGTCGGCGGCCCCAAGGCCCTCAAACGCCGCGCGGTTGAAGTGGTAGGAAGGCGCGACCGTCAACAACACTCCCGGCCCAAAAGTGTGTATCCAGGAAAGGTTCCCAAAGATGTCCTGCTCGCGTTCGCGGTCACGAACGCCGGCAGCTTGCAGGTCAGCATCATTCGGTACCTGAAAAAAATCAGTGCGTGCCGAACCTACAAAGCGAAGCTGGTCCGTGGGTGTTGCGTTCAGGATCAGTGAAGTAAACGCGCCGCCGCCATCGGCCTGGTTATGCAGGTTGTCCGTAGTTGGCGTTTCCAGTCCATGGTCCGTGCGATTGCCATCCAGGCTCACATAATACGCGGAGCGATCATTATGGTCGCCAAAACTCAACTGGTCGTCAGAGGAGTTGAAGTTGCCATAGCTGGCCACAAGCTCCCCCTGGCGTGAACGCTCAAAGCCAGTTCGCGGAACCACATTGAATACGCCATAAGTGCGATCACCGGCTTCAGCCGAAAAACTGCCCCGCTGCACTTCCATGTAATCCACATCTTTTGGATCAAACTGCGGTCCCACATTGGTGGCAATATTGGTGTTCGGAACAGGTACGCCGTCAATCTCCCACGTCACTTGATGCCCGCCGCGCACATGCAACTGGTCATGCACCATCACGGCCCCGGGAACATAGTCCGTGATCATGGCCATGGAGTTGGTGCGATCAGCGCCCGGCGTCTGGGCAATATCAGTCCGGTTGACCAGCGTCTGCGGCACCGGCGAAGAAGGGTCCACCGTTTCCGGCGCTCCGGAAACTTCCACCGTCTCCTGGTGCTGCGCCAGTGCCAGCGCAAAATGCATTTCCTGGACATTGCCGGAACTCACCGTTACAGACTGCTGCGCGCCACTGAATCCATGCGAGACCACCGCCACGTCATATTCGCCGATCGGAACGTTAGAAAGAAGCGCCATGCCTTCTTCATTCGTGGTGCCGGAAGTTTTAAAGTCCGACGTGCGGCTCTTCGCTTCAACCTGGGCGCCCTGCACAGGCCGGTGTTGCGGATCGTGAACAATGGCTTTGATGGTCCCAAACACTGAAGCTGAAGCCGGCAAACATGCCAGCAGCGCCAGCAAACTTATGATCGCAATATATCGTTTTGACATCTTGATTCCCCGGAGGAACCGCAGTCAGGTTCCAGGTTTTTTCCTTGCCAACAGCAAACCGGCTTCACTACCTGGGCAGAAAGTCTGCAAAGGAGTTTGCAACACAGCCGGAACAATGGCCGCGCTTTTAGACCAAGCTTGGAGGCAGAGATAAATACGCAAACAGGCCGAGAACTAGCTCAGCTATGAATTCTCTGCTTTGGGCTGTGCCTTAGATGAGGGGAGGACCGCGATCAGTATGCGAAGAAAAGCCGGCAACAGTGAACACAACCGCAACAAACTGTATTTTGCTATCGCTCACTGCAGGTGGGGGGAGATTGGGATTCGTGGAAACTGTTGCGCCGCTCCGCAGGTGTCCCGGAGTGCAGCAATCCATGGGACACTTGGCATCATCGGGCGCTGCGGAGAAATGCGTCTTCGACTCTGGCGCCGCCGCATCATGGTGGTGATGCTGGTGCATCGGGCGATCACAATGGTCCATTACCATCGCGTGACATGAAACCGCCTTGCCTGTTCCGGTACATGCCGCCGCCAGAACCGGCGAGAGCATGGACGAAAACAAAGCAAGAATCACCGTGATGGATAGTAAACGCCGCATTTTCTTATCAATATTCCTTCATTTTTACCTTGAAAGCAATGGGATTCAAAGTTACTAACGGGGTTTGCCACATTAAAACTTTTAATCTTCAACACTACAGACGCAACACTATTTTGCTCTCCCGTTTTCAGCAATTCTGGTTTACCCTGTGGAATGAAAATCGCGATGCTTGCCCTGCTCTTGCTCTTATCTGGGTGCGGCGGGGCCAATCACCCTCCTCAGCCACCCCAGCCCTCCGTGATTTTCTTTGGTGACTCCATCTTTGGCGCCTGGGACCTGGCCACTTATTTCCCCGGCAAGCAGTATGTGAATGGCGGCATGTTCGGCTAACGGACGGACCAGCTCAAGGCGCTGCTTCCAGATGTCCTCTCAGGCAACAAGGTCTGTCACGGCCTTGATGGCGACTCTACCTTCCCTCTCAGTTGTGTTCAGGTCACGCCACCCAAGACCATTGTGATCATGGCTGCATGGAACAATATGCTTCAGAATAATTTTGGCAATCCCGTGGATGACCTGCAAAGTATGGCGGCCATGGCCGGCGCAAAAGGCATCAAAGTAATTATCTGTACCATATATCCCTACGATCCCGCGCACCCCGCTCCCTGGATGGAGCCTTCGGGCAAGGCGCCTGTCACTTTCTATGATCTGTGGCGCACTCCGTTGAATAACAGCATCGGCCTAATGCCTCGAGTGACCGTAGTTGATTTCTCCGGCTTGTTCTACCAACAATCCGGCTATACAGTGGACGGCATACATCCCAATGATTCCGGCTACGCCCAGATGCGCGATCTATTGAATCAAAGTCTTTAAACGCTGGCAGCAGCATCTCCACTGCACATCAATATTGAGGATCCTGATCTGTATTGGTTACAACAAAAGAGTAGTGCATTAGGCGCGCGAGCGGATCTTTCCCAGGTAGAAATAAACAGCGGGCGTAACAATCAAAGAGAGCACCATTGAGACTAAAATTCCGCCGATCACGGCAATTGCCAGCGGCTGCAGCATTTCTGATCCAGCGCCCAGCGCAAATGCCAGCGGCAACATGCCCGCCATGGTTGCCAGGGCAGTCATAAAGATAGGACGCAAACGGCGGCGGCCAGCCTGCACCATTGCTTCTTCCGGCTCAAAGTTGGCGTGGGCGAATTTCTGGTTCGCATCCAGCAGCAAAATTCCATTCTTGGCCACAATGCCAATCACCATGATCATCCCCATCAGTGATGCCAGATTCACGGTCTTGCCCGTAACCAGCAACGCTAGAAACACACCGGAGATCGAGAGCAACGCAGAACTCAGGATCGCCACCGGCGCGGAAAAGTTGCGGAATTCAAACAAGAGCACGGTGAATACCAGAATGATGGCCAGCAACAGCACCATGGCCATGTCATGAAAATCTTTCTGCTGCTGCGCATACTTGCCGCCATAAGCCACGCGAATGCCGGAAGGCAGATGCAATCCCTCCACCACCTTCCGCACTTTTTCCATTCCCTTGCCCAGGCTCATATTCTCAAGACGCGCCGTGACCTCCACCATACGCTGCAGGTTTTCGCGATTGATCTCGGTTTGTCCCGGAAGCTCGCTCATCTGCGCCAGAGAACCCAGTGTGGCCGTCCTGCCAGCGGAACTCACCAGCAGCGTGTTGCTCATGGCTTCCAGGGAACTCCGGTTCTGCTCCGGAAAGCGCACACGGACGTTATACGCGCGGTTGTTGGCGACTACAGGATTTGCTCCCGTGACGCCTTGTAATACCGCTTCAGCATCGGTGGAGACTTCTTCCGCGGTAAATCCGGCTTTGGCCGCGACCGTGGTGTTCACGCGGAACTCCGCCGCAGGGCCGCTCATGGTGTTCTCAATCCCGTTCTTCAGATCGACCACGCCCTTGATCTTTTCGATTGCGTCCGCAACGCGCGGCGCCTGCTGTTCCAGCAGCTTTGGGTCTTCTGAGAACAGCTTGATCACTACCGGCTCGGGCTCACCCGTTAAATCGCCGATCATGTCTTGCAGGATCAAGGGGAAATCTACATCTACCGCAGGTTCCTCCCGCTTGACTTGCTCGCGCAGGTCAGCAATAACGTCGTCGGTTGCCCGCTTGCGATTCGCTTTCAACTTTACCGTGAGGTCGCCGCGGTTTGCTTCCGTCACGGCTGCCAGGCCAAGCTGCAATCCTGTGCGGCGAGATGTGCTTTCCACCTCTGGTGTTTCTTGCAACATCTTTTCCAAATGGCCCACAATGCGGTCAGTCTCCTGCAATGAACTGCCCGGCGGCGTCAGGTAGTCAAGGATGAAGCCGCCTTCGTCCATTTCCGGAAGCAGGTCCGAGCCTAGGAAATAAAAAGCTCCAAATGAGACCAGTACGAGCACGGCCGCGCCCGCGAGCAATGTCCGTGGATGCTCCAGCGCGCGACGCAACCAGCGTTCGTAAAACTCGATAATCCGGCCGAAGAAACCTTTCATGGAGGACTCTTCAGCAGCCATGAGCTTGCGAATTTCAGAGTCCACGTCACCGTTGGACGCCACATTTGCGCTTTCAGATTCCTTGCGTCGCAGCAGAAAAAGGCTCAGTGTTGGTGTCCATGTAAGCGCCAGAATGAGCGACGTCAACAGCGCGGCACACATGGTCACGGCCAAGGCACGGAAGAACGTTCCATTTACGCCCGTCATGGAAATCAGCGGAAGGAATACAACAATGGGAGTGAGCGTGGAACCGATCAGCGGAACGGTGATTTCAGAAAGCGCGCTCTGCATGGCTTCAATCTTGCCTTCGCCGGCGTCGCGATGCAGCACAATGTTTTCCACCACGACTATCGCATCGTCGATCACCAGTCCCACGGCGGCGGCAAGTCCGCCCAGCGTCATCAGGTTAAAACTTTCACCCAGAAGCTTAAGCGCCAGAAAGGTGACAAAAATCGTAACTGGAATCACCAGCCCGGCCACTATCGAGCTTCCCCAATCGCGCAGGAATACGACCAGCACAATCGCAGAAAGGATCAGTCCCATCAGGATGGCGTCGCGCACGCTTTTGATGGAATCGCGCACAATGCCCGATTGGTCATAAAAAGGCGTGAGCCGGATTCCCGGAGGCAGCGTCTTGCGAATGCTCGCAATCTCGTCATGCACTTCATTGGCCACCGCAACCGTATTGCTGTCCGGCTGACGATTGATGTTCAGCAGCACCGCAGGTTTTCCGTCGGCACGCACAATCGTATAAATCGGCTTGACCGACTGCTGGACCGTGGCCACATCGCCGATGCGCACCGGAAGTCCCGCAGGTGTGTTCTTGATGACGGTATTTGCCAGATCGTCAGCGTTGCGCGCTTGTCCGCTCACCAGGCCGAGCATCAGTTGATGGTTGCGTTCGAACAGCCCGGGAGAGTCCACAAGGTTCGTGGCTTTTACCGCATTCAGGATGTCCGTTACCGTCACGGATGTCGCCAGCAAACGTGCCGGGCTGGGAGTGATCTGAAACTCCGGTTCCTGCCCGCCTTGCACAATCACGGTCGCGACGCCCGTCATTCGATTCAGCCGCGGAGCAATATCATAGGTCGCCATTTCCCAGAGCCGATTTTGCGGGACTGAATCCGACGTGAGGCTGTAGCCAAGAATGGGGAATGAAGCGAACGTCAGCCGATGGCTTTCAACCTTTGCCGTTGGCGGCAACTCGGTTGCGATTTTGGACAGCGCCGAATCAACCAACTGGAGCGTCTTAAACATGTCAACTTGCCAGTTAAAGAACAAGTCCACTTCCGCAGAGCCGCGGCTGGTGATGGAACGCACCATCTCCAGGCCCTGCACGCTGTTTACGGCCTGCTCAACTGGTCGCGTGATGGTAACCATCATTTGATCAATTGGCATTACGCCGTTATCAATGCCAATCACGATGCGAGGAAAATCTGTAGAAGGAAAAACCGCGATAGGAATATTCAGCGCCTGATAGCCGCCGACCAGTGCGATCACGATAATGAGGAAGATTATCGTAGCGGAGTTCTGGGCCAGCCAGTGGCGGCGTGCCGCGATGCCCTTCACGTCAATATGGTTCGTGACTTTGGGTTCATCCGCCATCTGGGCTAGTCCTTTGAGCCGCTGCCTTTCTTGCCATTGGCCTTAGGTTGCGCGGCTTTCTTGCTGCTGGCATCAGGCTTGTCTTTCGCTTGATCGCCCGCCGATGATTTATTTTTCCCGCCTTTATTCTCGTCAAGTTTGGCCGCATCGTCGCCAGCCTTGCCTGATTTTTCGTCGTCATCTTTATCTTTGTCTTTGTCCTTGGCGTCTTCGCCGGCGGCTTCCGTTTCCGGCTTTTCGATTTTGACTTTCGTCTTGTCGGGCAGGCCGTACGCTCCTTCCGTCACCACCACTTCTCCAGGCTTGAGACCGGAGACAATCTGCACCTGCTGGCCTGTTGCGATTCCGGTCTTGACGTCGCGGCTGCTGGCCTGGCTTTGCGAGTCCACCACCATCACCTGGGCTGCGTCACCTTTGGCATTGAGCAGTGCGGCTGCGGGCACTACCAATGCGTCCTTGACCGTTTGCGCGGTAATGGCAATCTGGGCCGTGGTGCCGGGACGCAAAAGCTGGTCCGGATTCGGCGCCTGCACCCACACTTCAACCGTGGTGCTGTTGGGATCGAGCGCTGGACTAATGAGAGACACCTTGCCGCTGATCGCCTTGTCCAGTCCGGCCAATGAAATCGTGGCAGCGTCGCCTTTGTGGAGTTGAAGCGCGTCACTCTGTGGAATGTGTGCTTTGGCAATGATCTGGGAAATGTCCATCACGGTGAGCAGTGGCGCGGCGGTTGACGCCATTTCTCCGGGGTAAAGCGGACGGTCAGTGATGAATCCCGCAATCGGGCTGCGCACTTCAGAATAGCTGAGCTGCGCTTCAGAGTTCAGCAGCTTTCCTTTTGCCGACGTGAGCTGTCCATTGGCCGTCTTGATTGCGCCTTGCTTGCCGACCGCGTTCAAACCATCCAAATGTTTCTTGGCAATGTTGTATGCGCTCTTGGCCTGCGCCAGTGACACCGCGGCAGCATCAAGATCTTTGCGCGGCAGCGCGCCCTGCTTAAAGAGGTCCTGGCGGCTGTTATAGAGCTTCTGCTGTGCGTCCAGTTCCTGCTGCGCCGTCTGCACATCCAGCTCCGCTTTTGCGTTCTCTTCCGGCAGAGTCGCGCCGAGGCTGGTGCTATATGCGGCTTCAGCCTGCTCATAGGCACCTTTGTTGTCGAGCGCGGCGGCGGAGAGATCGCGATTTTCAAGCGTTGCCAGCAACTGCCCCTGTTTTACTTTCTGTCCACGGACGACGTAGAACTTTTTTACCGGCGCGCTTATCTTTGGGGTGATTGCCGATTGGGCCACAGGAAAGATGATGCCTTCAGTGTTCACCACGCGAGAAATATCGGCGGTGGCGGCCGGCGTGGCTTGCACGCTGACCTCGGGCGCTTCTTCTTTTTCACCTTTACCGCAGCCTATAGTGACAAAAGAAAATGCCATCGCCAGTGCGACGAGCGAGACAACGCGGCCAGCGTTACGCTTATTGTTCATAGAGCCTGACACTCACATTGTACCTGTTAGCGTTTGCAGGTTCGCCACGGCCGTGCGCGCACGGACCTCGCCATCGCTGAAAGCATTGCGGGCCTGTGTGAGCGTATTTTGCGCGTCCACCACTTCCAGCACCGTCGATTCCCCGCCCTGATAGCGCAGAATGGTCAGCCGCAGGCTTTCCGCTGCCAGGTCAGCTGAGCTCTTCAGCAATTCCAGTTCGGCGTGCGCCGCCTCGGCTTCGGCATACAACTCCCGCATGTCCGCCTGAAGTTTGCGCTGCGCCATGGTGAGTTCGCGCTGGGCCTGCTTGCGTCTCAAGTTAGCTTGCACCACTTTGCTGTGCGTCGCGCCCCAATTCCAGATAGGAATGTTCAACGTGGCCGCCACAGCATAGCCCAGGTTGCGTGTTCCGTCGGGTTCGTGCGCGGCGAAGTGCGCCGCATCAATGCCGTAAAAATAGTCAAGCGTGAGCGTGGGAAAGTATGCGCTCTGTGCGGACGCTACCTCAAACTTTGCCGCCTGAAAGCCAGCGGTCGAGGCGCGAACATCCGGGTTGCGGTTCTGCGCCACCTTCACAAACTCGTCAAAGCTTATGAGCGGGGGAGCAAGCTGGGCGTCATCGACCACGGTGAAATTCAGGTTGAAGTCAGGAAACAGGAGCACGGCCAGGTCCAGTCTGCTTTTGTCCATGGCAAGCTGCGCTTCGCGTAGGTCGCGCTGGCGATCATTAAACTGAATCTGGGCCTTGATCACGTCAGCGTGGGCAACTTCACCGCCGTTTTCCAGCTTCTGGCTCAGGCTAAGAAACTGCTGCGCTTCCGACGCGGCCTGCTGCACGTTGGCGTATTTGCGCTGCGATGCGATGAGCCCGTAATAGCCCTGCACCACGGCCACCACCAGCCCGCGCTTGGCGACCTCAGCCTTGGCCCGCGCCACCGCCTCCAGCGCCCGTGCACGCCGGTAGTCGGCGTAGTTGCTGTATCCCAGTGCTTGATGAACGTTCCCCTGGCTTAAATACTCATGCACTGTGTTGTTGGCAATGAATACACCCGAGGGAGTGCCGTTGGGCTGTGTGTAAATAAACTCATTGTTATAGTTCACGCTGGGCAGCACTCCGGCGCGAGCCTGCACCTTGTCCTCATGCGCGATTCCCTGATCGGTAAGCGCGGCCTGGAACGCGACGCTGTTGGCTCGTGCACGATTTAAAGCGTCTTGCAGCGTGAGCGTTAGCGGCGCCTGCGTGGAACTGGCTGGTTGCGCTTCTTGCGCAGAGACTCGAACGATCGTGAAGAGCATCGCAACAAAAAGCGCTATGCGCGTGATAGATTTCGCGATGGACAAGGTGACCCCTCCTGCTAGCGCCAACAGTATACGTTTTTCGAAAACCCAACATAGAACGGCTACCCAGGCGGCAGACGTCTCCATGAAGTAGAATCAAGATTCAAGGCATGGCTTTGAGAGCTGCACATGGGTTTTAGTTCGATGTTTCGCGCGATGGCGAGAGTTGCCGCATTCACGGCGATAACCTGCCTTGCACTGCAAGCAGCCTGCACGCCTGGCATTCAACCACTCACATCCACACAGTCTGAACAGCATGGCGGGGGATGTCATGAATCCGTGCCGCCGACTCCACATGCTCCCTCTCCCAGCCACGTCTGCTGCAGCGGCAATCATTTTCCTGACGCGCTTTTGAGCGCAGCGGTTACGCCTGCGCCGCTCGCCCTGAACGGAAACTTTTTGGACCTGACTGCAGCGTCGCGCTCTTTCCCGACTTTCTCTACCGATTTCCCTGCCTCTTTTTCACCGCCTCACAAACCGCTGGTGCTTCGCATCTGATTCTTGGTTTCTCTATCTTCCCCTTGGTATATCCATTTGTAACTTTCAGGTCAGCTGTCACTTTTTACAGGGGCTCAAGCAGAGCGGCAAGGATCGAAATGAAGCGTTCGCCTTTATCTGTCCTAATTATTTTGTTTCTTCTGTTTTCGGCTATGGTCTTCGGTCAGAACACGCCATCATCGCCACATCAACACAGCGCGAGTCCAACCCCGGCTCTGGATGAGACCATGCAAGATATGCCGGGCATGCAACATAGTTCGACGCACGAGCAGCCGATGACGTTCATTAACGAAATCCTGCTTCACGACACGGCAGGCACGTCCGCGCAGCCCAACTCGACCGACGGGCCTATGATCATGCGCGTTCACGGCAAATGGATGTTCATGTTTCATGGCGCGGCATTCCTGAGCGCATTGCAGCAAAGCGGGGCGCGCGGCTATGACAAAATTTTTTCCACCGGCTGGTTCATGCCCATGGCACAGCGCCAGATTGGCCGGGGTGAACTCACATTACGAACCATGCTCAGCCTGGAACCCGCCACAGTGACGCAGCGCTTCTATCCGCTTCTTTTCCAGCAAGGCGAGACAGCGTTCGGCAAGCCGATTAATGACGGCCAGCATCCGCATGACTTCATCATGGAGCTGGCCGCGCTGTACGATTTGCGGCTCGGCGAAAATGCGCTGCTATCGTTGTATGCAGCGCCCGTGGGCGATCCAGCAATGGGGCCAAGCGCTTACGCGCATCGCGCCTCAGCTTCAGAGGACCCCGTGGCCACGCTCGGCCACCACCTTCAGGACTCCACGCACATTGCGGATGACGTGGTCACCGGTGGCCTCGCTTTTAAAATGGCCCGCATTGAGTTTTCAGGCTTTCATGGTCGCGAGCCGGACGAGTTTCGCTGGGACATAGATTCTGGCGCAATCGACTCATGGTCGAGCCGCCTTACCGTACAGCCGGGCCAGAACTGGAGTGCGCAATATTCCTTTGCGCATCTCACTAGTCCAGAGCAATTACATCCGGAAGACGATGTTCAACGCATGACCGCCTCAATAAGCTATAACCGTCCATTCACCAAAGGCAGATGGGCTTCCACGCTGTTGTGGGGCCGTAATCGCGTGTTGCAGAGTGGGCAGATCGCCAACGGATACCTGGCGGAATCTACTTTGCAATTCGCAGAGCGCAACCATGTGTGGACACGAATCGAAAGCGCGGACCGCAGCAGCGAGTTGCTGCTGGGCAAGCAGGCTGAACCGCCGGGATTCGACGAACAGTTTCTTGCTCGAATCCAGGCGTACACCGCGGGATACGACCACGACTTCCCGCTCATTCCAGGCCTTTCAACCGCACTGGGCGCTCAGGTAACGTTCTATGGCAAGCCTGATTTTCTTACACCCATTTACGGGCAGCATCCCGTGGGAGTTATATTGTTTATGCGGGTGCGCCCCAAAGGCAACGCGCATCCTCATTGAGGACCCGAACAATGAAAACATCACGCCGCGATTTTCTGATTGGAACTTCCACTGTAGCCGGATCTTCCCTGTTAGTGCCGCTTTCAGCGCTGGCTCAACAGAAAGCTCCCAAAAAAGCCGCTAAGAAAAAAGAGGAAGCAGACGAAGACGTTTCCACCAACGAAGACCTGATGCGCGAGCATGGAGTGCTCAATCGCGTTCTGCTGATTTACGACGAAGCTCTCCGCCGCATACAAGCCAATGAAAAATTCGACCCAGCTGTTGTGACCAACGCGGCCGGCATCATCAAGAGCTTTATTGAGGATTACCACGAGAAGCTGGAAGAAGATCATATTTTTCCCCGCTTTGAACAGGCGGGCAAATTGATTGAGTTGACCACAAACCTGCGGGCGCAGCACGCTATGGGACGGCGTGTGACGGAAAGAATCATGGCCGCGGCAAAGGGCAATGACAACGAGACGCTTCGCACGTCGCTGGCTGCCTTCAACCGCATGTATCGGCCACATGAGGCGCGTGAAGATACAGTGCTCTTCCCGGCGTTGCACAAAGTGGTGAGCAAACATGAGTATGACGCCATGGGCGAGCAGTTTGAGGGCATTGAGCGCAAGACCTTTGGCGGCGACGGCTTTGATATGGCTGTGGACAAGGTAACCGAACTGGAAAAACAATTCGGCATCTACGATATTGCCCAGTTCACGCCGTCGCTCCCACCGGCTAAATGACAGCGGCACTGCTCTTTGTTGCGGCGATTCTGGGTGGCGCGATTGCTGCGCTGTCCGGCTTCGGTATCGGCAGTGTGCTGACGCCGCTGCTCGCCTTGAGTGTGGGGACCAAGGAAGCGGTGGTCGCGGTGTCGATACCGCACCTGCTGGCCACCAGCATTCGCTTCTGGAACTTGCGCCACAAGATCGACCGCCATCTGCTCAAGAATTTTGGCATTGCCAGTGCTGGTGGCGGTTTGCTGGGCGCATGGCTGGGCTCGCGCTTCAGCAGTCCTGCTCTGGCTTACATTCTTGGTGGACTCTTGGTGTTTGCCGGATTCATGGGGCTCACCGGACTCTCAAAGAAAATGCGCTTTGGCAAAAAAATAGCCTGGCTTGGCGGCGCGCTCTCAGGATTGCTTGGCGGACTCGTCGGCAACCAGGGCGGCGTCCGTTCCGCGGCCATGCTCGGATTCAATCTTGAAGCCAAGACTTTTGTCGCCACGGCCACGGCGATCGCGCTGATTGTCGATGGAGCGCGCATGCCAATCTACTTCTTTACCAGCCCGGAAACCGTGCATAGACTAGCAGCTTCAATCGCAATTATGGCAGCCGGCGTCATCATTGGAACGTTGGCCGGAGGGCGGGTTCTGGCACGCATTCCTGAAAATTATTTCAGGCGGCTGGTTTCGTTACTGATATTTGCCCTGGGAATTGTCATGCTGAGCAGCGTGGGGAAGTAAGTTCTGCGACGCACACTGTCGGCGATCCTATAAGCTGGATAGCTTCTGCGGACATGGAATAGTAGGGGACGAAATCGATGAGACGAACAGTTTTCATGGCAGTTCTGGTGGCCTTGGCGGGGCTCACGTTATTCGGGACGAAGATGCTGCATCCTACAGCCGCCGCGGTTGCTCCCGCCTCTAAAACTACCCTGCAACAAATCGCGACCATTGACCTGCCCGGTCCTCCAGGAAAACGCTTCGACTATCTGACAATCGATTACGACGATGACTATCTTCTTTCCGCGCATCTTGGGGCAGGATTGCTTTACGTGATTGATCTCAAAACGAACAAAGTAGTGAAGACAATCCCCGATGTGCCGGGTGTTGAAGGCGTGGAGTTTGTCCCAGAGCTAAAGAAGGTCTACACGTCAGACTGGCATGAAAAAAAGATCGGCGTGATTGATTTGCGCCAGGGCAAAGTCATAGCCAAGCTTCCCGCACAGGAAAAGCCGGATGGCAGCGCTTACGCTCCACCGTTTCATAAACTTTATGTTTCTGATGAGCGCGCCCGGACTGAAATTGTGGTGAACGTTCAGACTGACAAAATCGTGAACACACTGAACTTCAAAAGTGAAACGGGAATGCCGCAGTACGATCCCGTGGCCAAGCTCATTTACGTCAATCTGCAGGAACTCGACACGATGACCGTGATTGATCCGGCAACGGACAAGGTCAAAACGCCGGCATATGAAGTCCATCCATGCAAGGGCAATCACGGCATGGCGCTGGACGCCGAGCACCGTCGCGCGTTCCTGGTTTGTGAAGACAACAATCTGATGGCGGTGATCGATCTCGACAAACACCGCGTGGTCACCGCACTGCCCATCGCCGAGGGCTGCGACGTAATCAAGTACGATCCCGGCCTCAAACGCATTTATGTGGCCTGTTACAGCGGGGCGATTTCGGTTATTCAGGAAGACGATCCTGATCATTTTCGCAAGCTGGAAGATTTTCGTGTGCAACACAAAGTGCATAGCCTTGCCGTAGATGAACGGACCCATCGCGTGTACGCACCGGAACAAGAAGAGGATGGCAAACCGGTAGCACGGATGATTGTGTATGAGCCAACTGGCAGCCACTGAATCCAAAACCGCCGGATTACGTATCCATCGATGAACACAGGTGCAGCGCGGGGCAGTGTGAGATAAATCACAGCGTCGGCTGTCAGGTCCTATTTAATTTTTGCAGACGGCATTGCGTGTGCGTGCAGCGCGCCATACGATTGTGTGTTCGCTCACAAGCTGCACGCAGGCCCATGCCAATAAGGGAGCATGAATGGATAGTGCGTTGCTGATTCACCGGCTGCATTTCGCCTTTACCGCAACATTTCATTATCTGTTTCCGCAGCTCACCATGGGGTTGGCGCTCTTGATTGTGGTGCTGAAAACGCTGGCGCTGCGTACCCACAATGAAATCTACAATCAGTCTGCGCGTTTCTGGGCAAGAATCTTTGGCATCAACTTCATTCTCGGCGTCGTCACTGGGATTCCCATGGAATTTGAGTTCGGCACCAACTGGTCGCACTTTGCGCGCGTGACCGGAGGCGTGATCGGCCAGCCGCTCGTGATGGAAGGCGTGTTCTCCTTCTTCCTTGAATCGGCCTTTCTTGGGCTTTTTCTGTTCGGAGAAAAACGTCTCACTCCTAAAGGCCATTGGTGGGCTGCCTTTCTGGTATTTTTTGGATCGTGGCTCTCCGGTTACTTCATCATCGTGACCGACGCATGGATGCAACATCCCGTGGCATTCCAGCGCGCGGCCGACGGCAGCTTCCAGGTAATCAGTTTCTGGGGACTGCTGCTGAACCCGTGGGCGATCCTGCAATATGCGCACAACATGAGCGGCGCCGTAATTACCGGAGCGTTTGTGATGGCCGGCGTGGGTGCTTATTACCTGCTGGAAGGAAAATTTATCAATCATGCGCGCGTCTTTGTGCGTGTGGGAGTAATTGCCGGATTGATTTTCTCCGCGCTGCAAATTTTCCCCACGGGCGATCTTCACGGAAAATACATGGCGCGCAACCAGCCAGTAACTACAGCGGCGATGGAAGGTCTCTTCAAGACTGAAAATGGCGCGCCCATGGTAATCCTGGGCCAGCCCGACGAAGAGCATCAGCGCATTGACAATCCGCTGGTCGTCAACAAGGTCCTGAGCTTCCTGATTTACGGCACCAGCACGGCTGAAGTCAAAGGCCTGAATGAATTTCCTAAAGACCAATGGCCTACGAATATTCCGCTGCTGTATTACAGCTATCACATCATGGCCGGACTCGGAACAATCTTCATCGCAGTAATGGCTGCGGCTGCGTTCCTGCTTTGGCGCAAGAAATTGTATGAATCGCGCTGGCTGCTCTGGATCATTATGCTCTGCCTGCCGCTGCCATATATCGCCAACACCGCCGGATGGATGACCGCCGAAATTGGTCGCCAGCCCTGGCTTGTCTATGGACTTATGCGCACCAGCGAGGGCTACTCGAAATACGTTCATGCCGGCAACGGATTGTTTACGCTGCTCGGCTTCATGGGAATTTACACCGTGCTGGCGATTCTGTTTCTGGTGCTTGTCAATCGCGAAATTGCACATGGCCCGGACGCAACCACCGAAAATGTGAATGCCGGCAATCCGTACACGGTAGCCTAGGAGAAATCGACGCATGCTCTTCATATGGTTCTGGCTCGTGGCGGTAATGATCACCGCATATGTCGTTCTCGATGGTTTCGATCTCGGCGCCGGCGTTCTGCATCTGTTCATCGCCAAAACTGATCAGGAACGGCGCACCATAATCCGCACTATCGGCCCAGTGTGGGACGGCAATGAAGTCTGGCTTCTGGCCGGCGGCGGAACTTTGTACTTTGCCTTTCCGCTGCTTTATGCTTCCGGCTTCAGCGGGTTTTATCTTCCGCTGATGATCGTTCTATGGCTCCTCATCCTGCGCGGCATTGGCATTGAGCTACGTATGCACCTTGAAGGAACTGTGTGGCGCGGCTTCTTTGACGGCTGCTTCGCGCTCTCCAGCATTCTGCTTGCGATTTTCTACGGTGCTGCTCTGGGCAATGTGATTCGAGGTGTACCTCTGAATAATGAAGGTTACTTTTTCCTTCCTCTCTGGACCAACTGGCGCACCGGCGCCGAACCCGGAATTTTAGACTGGTACACCGTCATCGCCGGCGTGCTGGCTCTGATTGCCTTAACTATTCACGGCGCGCATTATGTCGCAGTAAAAACTTCCGGCGATCTCAACTCGCGAGCCCGCCGCGTGGCTTCTTTGCTCTGGCCTGCTCTGGTTCTGGTAACGCTTGTGAGTCTGTGGGCCACGCTTTCCATCCGGCCGGGCGCGCTCACAAACTACCGCAGATTTCCTGTGCTGTATGTCATTCCTGTTGCAGTAGCCTTGAGCTTAATCGCCATGTATCTGCATCGCCGTCGAAATCAAGATAAAGGCGCGTTCCTTTCCTCCTGCGCTTACTTGATTTTCATGCTTGTAGGCGCGGCTGCCGCCGTCTATCCCAACCTTCTGGTTTCGACCACTGATCCCGCACTGAACATCACTGTTTACAACGCTGCCGCAGGTTCGTATTCACTGTCTTATGGCCTGATTTGGTGGAGCTTTGGCATGCTGCTGGCCCTCGGCTACTTCGTCTTTATCTATCGCATGTTTCGCGGAAAGGTCACGGCGTAAAGCGCGACTCCTCCTCCTCACCTGCGCCGCTGTTCTATACTGCATTGCGTGCAGAGCGAATCCATCCTGGAACAAAAACCGCCCGAGCCCGATCTGCGCTTTCCTTACGGCCAGGACCCAAATCAATTCGTCGACGTTCGCATTCCTGCCGGAAAAGGCCCTCATCCCATTGTCTTCTTCATTCACGGCGGATACTGGCGCGCCAAATACGATCTCACTTATGCCGGACATCTTTGCCACGCGCTCAAGCAGGCCGGCATCGCAACCTGGAACATTGAATACCGTCGCGTGGGCAATCCTGGCGGCGGATGGCCCGGAACATTTGAGGACGTCCGCAGCGCCTACCGTGCATTGCGTGAACACAAAAATGATTCCATTGCCCGGCTCGATCTCAAAAAACTCTGCGTTGCCGGACACTCCGCCGGAGGCCATCTCGCTCTCTGTCTTGCCGCGTTTGAGCATTCCGTCACGCATGTGCTTTCACTCGCTGGCGTGCTCGATCTCCGCCGCGCCTGGGAACTGCACCTGAGCAATGACGCTGCCGCGGCCTTCTTGGGCGGCTCACCCACTGACGTACCCGACCATTACCGTGAAGCTTCTCCTGCCGAGCGTTCGATTCCACAAGCCACGCAAAAACTGATTCACGGCACCGCAGACGACTCTGTTCCTTACGAAATCAGCCAGTCTTATGCCGCCAAAAAGAAAAAAGCCGGTGAACGCGTTGAGCTCATCACGCTTCACAACATTGGACACTTTGAAATCGTCGATCCCGGTTCCAGCGTCTGGAAACGGGTGGAAAGCACATTCATCTCGCTTACTCGACGGTAATTATCTGCGTGAGGTCAACATGAATTCAGCCGATGGCATCATCACCAAAGCCGCCAATTGCACTGTGGAAGAAGCTGTCAACAAGATTAAATCGCTTCTCGTCATCCGTGGCATCACGCTTTTTGCGGTCATCGATCATAGCGGTGAAGCCGAAACCATTGGCATGAAGATGCCAGACACGAAACTCGTAATCTTCGGCAATCCCAAGGGTGGTACACCGCTCATGCTGGCCTCACCTTCAATCGCTATCGATCTTCCACTGAAACTTCTCGTCGCGGAAGACGCAAACGGCAAATGCTCAATCTCATACAACAGCCCGCAATATCTCCAGCAGCGCCATCGAATCTCCCACGACTTGATACAGAACGTCGCGATCATTGAAGCGCTTGCTACCGAGGTCGCTGCGTAACCGCACGCGATCAACATCGACGCTATGCCGTACTCTCTCCTTGCGATTGCCGCCCTCGTCGCCAATCCATCCCCAGCGCGATCAACGACAGCAACGTTATCACCGTAATGATCCCTAAAGAAATGACGCAGTAAATGCACCAGACTTCCAGAATGTCTTTTTCAATGTGCGCCAGGTATAGAGAAAACACCCATGCGGGGACAGCAGCAGCCGCCAGCAGCCGCCATCGTCGTCCAAACGCCAGACCGGCCAGCAGCAGATAGCCTGCAATGCCGATGTCTGCCACGGGCACGCCTTTGATCACGGCAAACCGGCTCTTGTTCACCGTTCCGCAGTCCCACTTCTCATTAATGCTGCATGGCGAAGCTTCTGTGCGGTAGTGCTCTCGCAAGGCCAGAATCGCCGCAACCATGCCCGCAAGGGCCAAAAACGCAATCAACCATCTCATAGCTTCCTCAAATCTTCTTAGCAACTTTTCTATTTCGTCAGCCCCAGCGCCTGCGACTGAAACGCCATGGACGCATCAAGATGCTGCGACACGAACCCCCAATTATGGCCGCCGGGATAAATATGCGCCTCGTGCGGTACATGGCGCGCCGTCAAAAGCTTATCTAGCTGGCGCACACCGGCATTAAAGCCGTAATTATCCTGGTCGCCACAATCAAAATAAATCTTCAGGCCTTGCAGGTTCGCTTTCCGCGCAAAAACAAACGGCGAATTCTCCTTCCAGAAGCGCTCATTCAATGGCGAGCCAAAAGCGTTTCCCAGAAACGCGGTCAGGCCCACGTCGCCCGAACCATGCGGCAGCTCTTCCAGCAGAGCAGGCATGTGCACAGCCACAGACGCAAACATCTGCGGATACTTAAAAGCAAACCGCAGAGCACCGTATCCTCCCATCGAAATTCCGCCGATCACCCGGCCCGCTCGATTGCCAGCCAGTCGAAAACGCCGCTCCATCTGTGGCACAAACTCGCGAATAAAGAAATCTTCGTACAGAATGTGGCCATCACGCGAGTTGATGTAAAAGCTGTTTTCGCCTTGCGGCGTGATGATCACAAACTCGCCCAGCCCTTTATCTTCCCACGCTTCCTCGATTCCGCTGGACGCACCGCTCGAAGCCAGAAAGCTCTGGTCGCCGCCAAGCCCGTGCAAGAAATACAACACGGGAAAACGCTTGCCTGGATGCGCGTCATAACCCGGCGGCAGCATGGCGCAATAGCCGATCCGGCCCGGCACATACTTGCTCTTCATTGCGCCGCATTGCATCCGCGCCGCCGCAAAAGCATTGACTGTAAAAACCAAAAATAAAAATGAAAGCAGATATTTCGACATGAATGTTAAGAATAGCAGTCAGCCCTCAGCCAAACCGATTCACCGCAAAGGTCGCAAAAAACGCCAAGAAAAAAATATTTGCGAAAGCTTCTGAACCAAAAACTCTGGACCTCTGCGTTCTCCCAATTCAAATCTTTCGGTATAACCAAGAACATGAGAGCAGGAGATAGAAGTCAATCAACCCCTCTTTCCTTTGCGCTCTTTGCGTCCTTTGCGGTAAAGTCTTTCGCTTACGCCAAGAGCATAAGACCAGGACACAAGAGCTAATTGCCAGTTGCTAATTGCTAGTTGCTCTTCCCTTTGCGTCCTTTGCGGTTAGTCTTCCGCTTTTCGCCAAGAGCCAATGGCCAAAAGCCAAGAGCCGCTCTTCTCAATCATGCCTCAGCGCCTGCACCGGATCGAGTTTTGCCGCGCGCGACGCCGGATACAACCCAGCAAACATGCTGACGAACACTGAAAATCCCAGCGCTGCTGCTACCAGCCATACCGGCACCACCCAGAAATTTTCCGGCTTGATGTCCTGCCGTTGCAAATAAATATTCGTGGCAAAGTTGATGGCGCGCCCAATCATCCAGCCCAGGCCCGCGCCCAGCGCGCCGCCCAGAATCCCCATACATCCGGCTTCAACAAAGAAAATACGCTTCACGTCTCCGTCACTCGCGCCCAGTGCTTTCATGATCCCAATCTCGCGCCTGCGCTCCAGGATCGCCATTACCAGCGTGTTCACAATTCCCAGTGACGCCACCGCCAGCGCCAGGCTGCCAAAGATTCCGAGAAACAGATCGAGGAAAGTAAAAAACCGCGTGATGCCCTTGGAAGCGTCAAGAATGGAAAACGTGCTGAATCCCTGCTTGCGGATCTCGTCTTCCACCTGTGAAACAGCTTTGCTTTTGGCCACGCGCACAATCAGCGCGATATATGTTTTGTTTTCTAACGGACGCAGTGTGCTCCACAGTTCCCCCGCCTGCACCATGTCTAAAGATTCCGCCAGTTGCAGCGGCAGGAACATCGGCGTGCGTCCCTGGCGCAATCCCCTGTTCGGCTCGCTGGAAACAATCCCGACAATCTTCAGCTTCAACGTCTTCGGCACCAGATTGAATGATTGCGCATCTTCTGCCTGTTTATCGTCCGCGCTCTCCACATCATCTGGATCGGCCTCGCCTTTCTTTGTGGTATTGCCGGCCAGCGGCGCGCTCTCACCGGCTTCACGCTTGTGGTAGCGCAACACAATGTATTTACCCAGCAGCTGGTTTGCCTGGTCCGGAGTCAGCTTTACGTCGGTACCGCGCGGCTCTCGCGGCAGGTTCAACAGGTCGCGCCCAAAATCGCCCAGGATGATCGTTTCCTCCGCATTGCCGGAAGAAAAGAAGCTTCCCTGCACGTCGTCAAACGCTTCGCTGGTTCGCGCCGACTGCGGCAGCGTCCCGACAACGGTAAAGTGATTGCCGGTTTTGTCGCTTTCCAGCCGCACATCGCCCACGGCGCTAAAGTTCGGATAGACTTCCGCAACATTTGCCAACTGCTCAAAGCTGTGCCGGGCCACGTCGTCCAAAGGCTTGGCCTGCGCTGTGACTGGCGCCGCCTGCGCAAAGCGTGGTCCGCGCGAATCCTGGCGCGACGTGACCACTACCGTGTCAAATAATCCTGAGCGTCCCAGCTGGCGCGTTGCCAGCTTTTGCAGTCCGATTCCCAAAGACAACATGGCCACCAGTGACGCCACGCCCACGCCAATTCCCAGCGTCGTAAGCGAATTTCGCAGGCCCGCTTCGCGCAGGTTGCGTCCGGCAAGCTCAATCAAATCGTATGCTCTCACCGTGCCGCTCCAATCTTTTCCAGTTCATTGTTCGATTCGCCTACCAGTTTTCCGTCGCCTAAGAACACCAGGCGATTGGCATAGCGCTCCGCCAGTGAACGCTCATGCGTCACCATGATTACGGTCATCTCCAGCGTGCGGTTGAGTTCGCGGATCAGGTCCATAATCTCCGTGCCGGTCTTTGAATCCAGATTGCCCGTAGGCTCGTCCGCCAGCAAGAGCTTTGGACGGTTAACCAACGCCCGCGCCAGTGCGGCCCGCTGCTGCTCACCACCGGACATCTCACTTGGCCGATGCTTCATACGGTCGCTTAACCCCACGCGCTCCAGCGCTTCCACCACGCGCGCGCGGCGTTCCTTGCGCTTCACCTCGGCAAAACGCATTGGCAGCTCAACGTTTTCATACAGCGTCATGGTCGGTACCAGATTGAATGACTGGAAAACCATTCCCACCGTGTGCCGCCGGTATTGCGCCAGTTGCTCAGAGGTCATGGTGGCCAGGTCTGCGCCTTCAACCACAATTGCGCCGGAATCCGGCCGGTCAAGTCCGGCAATCAGGTTCAACAACGTAGACTTGCCAGATCCTGAGGCGCCCAGCAGCGCGATGAACTCGCCGCGTCCAGCCGCCAGGCTCACGCCATCCACTGCGGGAATCAGCGAGCGCCCAAGCTTGTAATGGCGCACCACTGAAACCGTTCTTACCGACTCAAATTCTGTGCCGTTTGTTGCCACAATCAGCTCTCCAATGCTTCTATCCGAATGTTACTACGCCAGTTCCCATTCCGTTCCTCCAGTCCAGCCATTCACCTTAGGACGAAAGGCGCGCCGTGCAAGGTGTCCCTCAAACCTGTTGACGGCGACTTCCGACTAGCCGATCCGGAGCAACCAAGTTTGTGGGCTTCATGAAGTTGTGGAGCGCAGGCGCCCTCGCTTGCGAACGTAGGTGCTTCGGGATATTTCCAATCACTCTTCGATACATCCACTTCCTTCCATCTTCGCGCTTCTTCGTGTCCTTGCGCCGTTTTCCGATCACGGCGATGACGGCGACCACGCATCTCGCAGATCCTTGATACCCCTACCCCTCCCTCGATCCCCATTTCTAAAGGACTTACGCGGTTCCTCCCCATGTGTCCCCATGCCCCGATGTTGAAATAAAGGCACTTACCGAATTCCTCCCCATTTCATCCCCATTTGCCTCCAAAAACACAAAGCGCAACGGTTTCCCGTTGCGGATACTTCCAAGTCTTAGCGAATTCTCCAGCCTTGCATTCTGTCCCATTGACGGATCGCAGGCTGAGTATTATAGCAAATAAATAACGAAAGTAGAATGTTTTCTCAGCAACTCTACGCTTCCGGCGCATCTATAATGCTCCCCGAAAAGCTCAGAAATATGTTCGAAAGATACCGACAAGACGCACGCCGAGCAATCTTCTTTTCCCGATCGGAAGCTCAGCAATCGGGTTCTGCATATATTGAACCGGAACATTTACTGCTCAGCCTTACCCATGACGTCGATTGCAAAGCGAACCAGCTTTTCGCTTTGTCGGCTCACACCCACAATTTTCGGAGCCAGTTTAGACCTCATTCCCCTGCAAAGACTTCCACATCCGCAGACCTCCCCTTGTCAAACACCGGCAAGCACGTTCTGGCCTATGCCGCTCAAGAAGCAGATAGGTTGGCAAGCAAGCCGATTGGCACGGAACACCTATTGCTGGGCTTGCTGCGAGAAAAAAAATCAGACGTGCCGGCGGCGCTCACAGCAGCAGGAATCGATCTTCACTCAGCAAGAAATCGGATCAGAGAAGATCGCGGGGTTCCAATTCTTGACAGCGAGACAGAAGATAAAGACATTCCCCTGAAATCCGTGCGGCCATTCGCCGCTTTCCTGCTTCTGATTTTAGTTTTGTTGCTGATTTACGCGATCTTCAGGCTGGTGTTTCACTGATCGGCAGCCCGCGGAGCATCACCGACCGCGCATTTTCCCGGGATCAATCCTCCACAGCTCGCCCTTGCCGTGATCGCTCACCCAGACTGAACCAAAGCCATAGCGGATGCCGTCAGCCTTGGGATAATTGCCATACTGGTCGATGACCTTGTTCGTCGCCGGATCAATACGCGTTACTGGGGTTCCGTCCATGGTGACCCAGATAAGTCCGCCGCCAAAACAGATTTCACCACCCTTGCCCGGAACGTGCACCGGGATAACAGCCACCACTTTGTTCGTTGCCGGATCAATGCGCGACACATTGCCATCCGACTGCGTGAGCACCCATAGCGACCCAGCGCCTTCGGTGGCAAAACGCGGGCCTTCCGCCACGGTGATCATGGCCGTAACTTTCTTCGTCGCCGGATCAACACGGTACACGTTCCCTTCTCCCGAGCTGATCGCCCACACTGACCCAAAAGCCAGCTTGACCACGCCCGTATCTTTTCCCACGACAATGCCCTTCAGCTTGCGTCCGGTCTTCACCTCAACCTGGGACAACGTGGCGGAATGGCCATCTTCATTGCTGCCGAACCACACATAGCGCTCGTCCACGGCAATCGACCCTTCGCCGCTGTCATCAATGTTTACGGGCACGCGCATGTCCACCGCGTTCGTCTTGGGATTAATACGCGTTAGCGTCTTGCCCTGGCAGTTAAGCACCCACACCCGATCCACACCGATGCCAATCCCATAGCACGGTTCTTTGTCGACGGCGATTCTGGCCTGCACGACATTGCGCACAGGATCAACGCGCACAACTTCATTGTTCTTGGCGACCGTGACCCACACTGAACCAAACCCAATCGCCAGCCAGTCCGCATCGCCGCCAATCTGTATCTTTTTAATGATTGGCAGCGTTGCTGCATCAAGCTTTGTAAACTCCGCAGCCACCTTGGCTTCTGGCTCTTTCGTGGCTTTCGATGAAACCTCTTTCGGGGGTAGAGGCTTTTTCGTGACTTGGGCCGTCGCCCCTGTGGCCGATTGCGCCTGCGGCTCTTTGGCCGGTTGCGTCAGGGATTCTTTGTCTGATTGCACCTGGGCATTCGCCACAATGTTATGGAAAGAAACAGCTGTAGCCGTTTTCGTGGTTGTTGCGACCATCCCAAGCAATACCAGCGCCGTCCCCAACAGTAACCTTGTTGAAATCTGCATGCTGACCCATACTAGCGCATCGCGCAGCCGTGCATGATTTTTGCCAGAGGAACGTTCTGCGGATATCGCGGCGCGTCAGTCCAAAATTTCGGGTTCAGGCACAACTCGTGAATGGATTTCTTAGACGCTGCGCACGATCTAGATGCGGCTTATTTCTAGCTAATTGAGACGACACAAATAATGATCCTATGAGTCCCGTAACCCACTTTTTTGCCGGATGGCTGATTGCCTCGGTCTCACCGAATGGCCGTCCCTCAGCGCTCACGCGCCGCGAAAAGGCCCTGGTCGTAGCTGCCGCTGTAGCGCCCGATATCGACGGCATCGGTATCGTCCCCGAATTGCTAACCCGTAACACATCGCATCCGCTGCTGTGGTTTTCCCAGTACCATCATTCGCTGCATACGCTGGCATTTGCCTTGGTGTGTACCCTTGCCGCCTATATCGTCGCTGGGCCGCTGGCCAGTATCGGCCCGCTGGCCACAACAGGCCATGTCTCAGATTTCACCTTTGGCCCAGTCATCCAGGGACGCCGTTTGCCTACTCATCGCTGGCTCACCGCGTTCCTGGTGTTCATCAGCTTCCACTTGCACCTGCTGTGCGACCTCATTGGCGCCCGCGGCCCCGACGGCGACCAATGGCCCATCCCCTACCTCAAGCCCTTCTCCAACACGCTGCAACTCACCTGGCACGGCCAGTGGGCCCTCAACGCCTGGCAGAACTTTGTGATTACAGGATTGCTGCTGGCAACGACCTTGTGGATTGCGTGGCATGAGGGCAGCTCGCCGGTGGAACTGATGTCAGAAACGGGGAATCGGAGATTTGTGCAAACACTTCAAAAGCAAATATTGCGAAAAGCACTGCCGACAAAGTGACAACCATGGCAAAATGCTTTATCAACATAGATTCCTGGTGCTAGTTAAGTTCCGCCCATGATTGCTCAAACATGTCAGTGACATAATAGTACGTATGACTTTTTGGCTCCACTAATAACTCGTCATTCAAAATATTGAAACGAACTTTGTCTTCACGGTCCTGACCGAATGTAATTTCAATGTATCCAGTAACATCGGCTCCAATAATATAGGACGGCTGAAAAGGCGTGGCGAAGAAGATATTCGATACGAGCCACTTCTGATATTTGGACGCATCAAAACATTTTTCCTTACCGCTTTGAGGATGCGCAGGCGAAGGAAATCGACACATGCAAATTGACTTTATTGACGAGAAGGGGATCCTCCGATAATCATCCTTCTTATCTGTTGGTAGTTTTATCTCATTGCTCTCGGCTACCTTCTCACTGCGGCTGATCTTCGGCTTATGTTTAACTTGGGCCGGGGCACCTGGCCTTGCTTCATTTAGTTCCCCACCCAGCAGGCTGAGTTGGCCAGTAGCCCTGTCACATTTTACGAGCGAAGTAGGGGCCAGCACTCTTGTATTCGTGGCAGCAGCTAAATCATTCAGCAACAGAGCCCCATCTTTTTCGGAGCCGGCCTCACAACTGAATAATATGATGCTGTTAAAGCTATTCTGAATATTACTATTTTGCAGCAGCTGAAACCATGTTTTGCGATTCCATGGATCGCTTGGACTTATATTCGTTAGATCAGCAATGAACTTAGTTGCGTCTCGAAAAAGGTTGCCATTTCCCAACCGCACAAAACCACTTCCGCCATGTCCAACCACCATCCCATCTGTTCGCTGATGCGGAGAGCACGCCATCAGATTCTGAATAGCCTGCTCAATATTATTTTTTTGTGGAGGCCGTGGTGTATTGAATTGCGCTTTCGTGAAGACTCCTTGCATACAATCCAAAAAACCGTCGTCATCAACACCATCATCAATGGTATTGCATTGAACAACAGGGACCACTGTATCTGACCTCAAACTCGCTTGAGGCACGACAGCCGACGGCATGGCCTTGGTTGCCGCTTGCAATGCCTCAGAAAATATTGGGAAACAACCGGCAAGCAAAACAACCAGTGCAAGGAATAAATAGCGATTATCTTTCACCTTAGCAATCTCCCATGTCTATTTTGATCCCTATGCTCAGGGAGTAACAAGAAGATTCATACAATTAGCGATTTGAATGCCGCCGGTTGGGTTGTGTTCTTTTCTTTTGTGCTTTATTTTAAACCATGACCAATACCAATCTGTACATAGGCCAGGCTCGACTCTTTCCTCTAAGGTAGTACAATCTTCGGGTAGTAATCCCGGGACATTCGTTGGATCATCCAACGTCGGCAGCCCTTGAGTTACTACTGTGCAAGTCAAATCTGCGAGATTGGGGTGGATCAGCGCAGCCATTTGATTAAAAGCTTCTTCCGCATGATGCTGCGTAACCTCACATTCAGGTTCAGAAAAAATATGCAAATTCACGATTTCTGAACATGGATATGCTATCAGACGCTGATATCTGGATCGGCAATCCACAGGACGCAACACTACATTTGTCGGATCGGCCACATCATAAGTTAAGGATTGAATGAGTGGAAGCGTCTGAGCCATGATCTGCTGAGAATACTTGTCAGGGAATTTTATCTGCGGCCGTGAAATTGCCCTAAAAGGCAGCATCCCGCTTGCATTTGGAAATGGTAATGTGATCGAGCAATACGACTTCTTACCTTGATCCACCTGATCTAAAGTAAATCTATTGTCCCCAGCAGATAAAACAGTATTTTTTGTTTTATCGATTGTTCCGGGATCGATCGGAGGATTGTTGGTTACTATACCATCGAGAGTATATTCGTCCTTCATTTCATAATAGTTTCCCTGACTACAGCAACAGTAATAGTGTTCAGGGTTGTCGGGAGTAATAACTTTGATGTTTTGCGGACCAATGATAAACGCAAAGAGACCGTGGAAAACCACGTTGACCTTTTTAAGGGGGTAAGGTGGGTTGCACGTCGCGGGGCCGATAGGTTTTCCACAGCCATCGTCTTTTCCCCGCGCCGAGCAATAAGTCAAAGCCGCAGCTAGTTGTCCTATAAATCGCCGACGATTCATTGCCATAAATTGCCTCCTGCGTCAGCTAGCGCTGATCATTGTAAGAAATTGAAAAAACGTCCATCGATGCCCAAAAATACGGATGCGCTGTTGTTCTCGCGTTTAGAGTCGCAAGTCTGTCGAGCTGAAAAACCCGGGCTACAGTGGTTCCAATTGCAAATCGCGCATAAGAGATTTCCATCACTTCCAGGGTCGCCGCCGAATCCACGCTCCACCGGCTGGCGATAACCTGGTCTGCGCCTGCCTGGAGGAAGGCGCGCACAAGTTCATCGGGATCGGTAAGCACCTGGTCCGGGTTGCTTTCGGTGGAGCATGATGACAGCACGACCAGCCGCAACTGGGAGAGCTTCAGGCGCGAGATGCGTTCGGCGGTAAGGACCGCAGGTTCCTGTATTGCGGCAGCGGCTTGCCTGGAGTCACCCGCCAGAAGCAGTCCGATGCTGCCGTAATTGCCGTAGGAGTGCCCAACATAGTGAAAGATTTCCGTGTTGCTCAAGGCGCGTTCCACGGCTTCGAGTGTGGCGGCCGTCCCAGTAAGCTGCAAAGGATGGTGGAAGTGACCCGCAACCGCGTCGGCTTCCTGGAGCGCGTCCGGCAAAGGCTTCAGGCCGGTTTCGGATGTGAAGGCCGGAGGAGCGACGACCAAGGCCCTCTGTTCAGGCATAAGTGCATGGCTGGCCGTTCTGCCAATCTGATAGTATGCGCCGGGAGAAAAAGCAATAGCGAATCTTCCCCCCAGGTATTTTCCATTTTCATCCACCAGGGCGGCAAACGGAACTTTTGCGATCTCACCATCAGGCTCGATGGTGACTTGGTCATCCGGCCGCATATTTTGGATTTGCGGCGCGATCAGCCAACTATAAAGCTTTTTTCCATTTGCTCGAAGCGCGTCAATGCTTGAATTCGGATCCGAACACTGGTCGAGAAAGCGGGTTGCCGTCAAGTCGAACTCGGCGGTAGATACGGGTACTCGAACCAGTCTCACTCCGCGATCATCGAAGGTCCAGGAAATGATCTCGTCAGGAAGCTGAACGTAGGAAATCACGACTTCCTTCCTGAGAGTCGAACGCAGCCGATCAAGGAAACGGACCGGCGTCGCCGCGGCCTTTACATTGACCAGCAACGCATTCTGTTTCGAGACCTGTAATTCTCTGAGCGCGGCAGGCCGGGCCGCGGCGGCCTTGTACCACTCCCAAAACTCGAGCGCATCGGCAGGATCGCCGGTTTGTTGAAGATAGCATTTCAGCAAACCTCGATACGCGCGCTGTGTCTGGCGTTCCCAGCGCAGCCGCTCCGCCCCTTCGTGCAGACGGTTCAACGCCTGCTCGCTGATCAATGTGGCTTGCGTGTAGGCGGCGCGGGCTTCTTTCCAGCGCCCCTGACGGGAATATATTTCGCCCAACACGACGTACAGCCGCAGGGGGATGGTGTAATCGGAAATTTTGGAGACCGGCAATTCAGCCTCTTCAAGACTTTTAAGGGACACGTCCGATTCGCCATTGAGGGTTTTCAACTCGGCCAAGGAAATCTGGCTATTCAGCAGATAAGTGCGTGTTGTCTGGTTCTGTGGCAGCCCTTCATAGAGCTTTCCGGCAGCTTCGAATTCCCGGATTGCTTCCGCTCGTGAACCCGCCGTGGAGGCCGCACTCGCCAAACGGAAGCGGGCCAGCGCTTCGGTCATTGGATTATGCGTCCTTATGGCAGCGGCGGCACCTTCACGGGCCAATGCCAGCGCTATAGACCACTTCCCGGACCTCTCCGAGAAAAATCCCATGTCTGAATAGAATTGATAAGCCCTCTGGGGAGAGTAGCTGCCGCTCCAGTAAATCGCTAGACCGGCCCGATCCTTGCCCCAGGCCGCATTCGGCCTGCCCATTTCTGTGTCCATGGAAGCCGCTATTCCCAATGCCCTCAAATACAGTTGAGAATAAGAGGCCTTTTGGGCTATTGCGATGGCATCTGCAATTTCAGTTTCGGATTTGTCCAGATGGCCGGTCATCCCGGTGCAGATGGAATGTTCGATCAGAAGTTGTGCCGCAAGCCATGGATTCAATTTTGCATTCAGTTCTTTTTCCAGCAACTCCGCTTTAATTTCACAACGACCACCTTGGACTGAACGGTGAAGTGCGTAGACCATCTCCAACCGGGCGCGATTGCTGCCGGGCACGTTTCCTGCAATTCGAAACAAACCATCGGCTTCTTTGGCGTGGCCTTCAGCCCTTTCAAAGTTGCCCGCAGCATTTTCGGTAATCGCATCGCCAAGAAGCAGGACCGCTTTTTTGTATTCCAGCGAGTGGGGCGAATCCAAAAAGCCCAGCAGCCAGTGATCGCCGTGACGTTGCGCTAGAATCTGGGCGAGTGTCCGCAATGCCTGGAGCGCATTTTTCCTACTTGCTTCAGTCTCCTGAGGGGAAAAAGCTGCGGGCAGCCAAAGTCTGACCGCCTGATCCAGATATTCTTCTATACGCGCATCGACAGTTTGCCAGGAAGCATCGCTCTCAGCCGAGATATTTTGCGCAAATGCGCTGCCCCCCATCAAGGGCTTGCTATACTCCTGGCTTATTTGCACCTTTTCGCGCAAAGCCTGCAAATGGTGGCGGGCTTCGTCAGCCCAGTCATCGTTGCCGAAAAGCAAAAGATATTTTTCCCAGTCTTGGATAGCATTTGCATATTGATAATTTCGTTCGTGCACGATCGCGCGATTGAACAGGGCAATTGGGTCATTCGGGTCTTTTTGCAATGCTTGATCCAGAAAGTCGAGCGCAGCCTGATAATCCGCGGGCTGGTTTCCTGCTGCCCAGCGTCCAAAATATGCAGTAGCCAGGTCAGTAAGAATTGTGGAAGAGGCGTTCAATTTTTTAGCGTCACTCAACGCTCCAATGGCAGCATCATAATGACCGTCAAGCAGTTCCGCCCTACCTTTTTTATCCAGCCAATCGGGATCATCATGATGCCTGGAAAGACTATTCCCAATAATGAATTCGGCATGCAAAAGCGACGAGGGGCGATTCAAGGAAGAGGATTCCTTTCCTCTGGAAACCCGCATTGGCGCATACGCCGCACCCCGCATCCGCAACTCAATCGTCCTCTGTTCCGTATACGCCTGAGCCAGCAGCGCATTTACATCCGGTTCACGAGTCTTAAGCCAGACTAGCCACCCCATTCCTACTGCAATAATGGCCACTGCGGGGAGAGCTGTGGCCCAGGCCAGCTTCGGCCACCATCGGAAGGCCGGTTTCGTATCTGGCTGCGGGTCCTTCGGCTTTCGCTGCTTGGCAGCCAGCTCTCTTGCCATCGCGCGTTGCCAGCCCGGAGAAGCGCTTGGGAGTTTTTCCAGAGCTTCCTGCTCTTCCGCCGTAATGTCGTCTGCCAGATCGTGCATAGCTTCTTTCAGGCGGGGGCCGCACCAGCCGCATGTTGCGGCATGCGTGATGAAAGGCGCGGCTTTCTCGTCTTCCATCAGTCCGGCCGCCAGCGTTGACCAAGTGTCCTCAGGCGGGCACTCTGACCCGGGGGCCAGCGCCTTACCGCCACCAGAGGTCCTGCTCCAGGTCCGCAAGTTCCGGAGCGCCTCTTCCGCTTTGCGACATTTATCCGCCACGGATTGGCAATACATGCACCCATTCAGGTGCTGTTGTGCCTCCGGCGGCAAAGCGCCGGTGGCGTTGCTGTCCCTCGAATCGGCCGGGTTCAAGAGCAGCAAGTCCAATTCCTGCGGAGTTAAGTGCTTATCCGCTGGTCTCATGACTGCTCTCCTTTAAAACAACGTGTCATCTGCCCCAAACCCTTCCGCTTCGGAGTTTATTTGTCTTGCGGATCCTCTTCCCACTTTTCACATATAAGCTGCTTAACCCTATAAAGAATGCTTTCCACACCCTTGATCGTCAATGGCTTAAAGTTCGGGAGCTCAGCAATCTCCCGAGCAGAGAATTCCTGCAAGTAATACAACCAGAAAATGTCCTGATCGCGCTGGCTGCAATGCTTTTTCAATATCTTGTCGATCTTATCGATCTGCTCCAGCACGATCTGGCGGTCAAGTTCATTCATGGCAGGTGAGGGAGGGTCAAAATGGAAGCCCTCGCCATCGATAGGGTTAACATGGGTCCCGGTTGGGTCGTCCAGGTAAGGGCTTCGAAAATAGTCGATCGCGACGTTGCGGGCAATTATTTTGATCATGCCGTAACACGCGTTGGCATGGTTCGACGTGAAGGTCCGTAGCAGACGCAAGCTGTTCGCAAAAATTTTAGTATATGTTTCCTGCACCAGATCGCCGATGATCGGGTTCTTACCGGCTCCGTAGCGACACGCCACGCGCCACACTGTCACTTTAATTAAAGGGTCAAAACGGCGGCCAAACTCCTGCCAGGCTTCGGTATTTTCCGGGTCGGCACAGGCACGCAACAACTCATCGCAGGAGAGTGAGCTGTAATCCATTGCTAGAGTGTTGAAATTTATACCAGTGTTTCGTTGCAAACGCTATGGAAATATTGCAGATAGTCTGCCTGCAATGCATTGCGGATGAAAATTAAATAACTCTTACAATTATGCTGTTCTCGGGTAGCTTCAGGATATGAAAGCTCCCCGCCGCTGTACGCGGGAGATTGAGGAGGCGGTTTTCGCTCCGGTAGTGCTTTGTTATAGTGTCCTGCGCATATTAAGGGAGGAATTTGTGGGTATATTCCGAGGCTGGATTTATTTTTCTATTAAGAATTTGGCAATTGCAGCGGTATTTCTCGGCGCAGCCACGGCACAACAGGCAGGGCCCAAGCAGTCAACTTCCGGCGGAACGCAAGCTTCATCACGACTGCCGGGTAGCGTGAACCCGAAGCCGGGAAAGCCCATGAGCACGCAGCCTTCGGGGCCTGTTTCGGTTCCAGAGAGCTTCCTTTCCTCCCTCCACTGGCGCTCCATTGGCCCGTACCGTGGCGGACGCACCCGCGGCGTTGCCGGAGTACCCAGTCAGCCGAATGTGTTTTACATTGGCGTGTGCAATGGCGGAGTGTGGAAGACCAACGACTACGGTCGCACGTGGCAGCCGATTTTTGACGACCAGCCCACCGGCTCCATTGGTGCGATTGCGGTAGCGGCGTCGGACCCGAATGTTGTCTATGTTGGCAGCGGTGAGGGGCTGCATCGACCGGACTTGTCGGTCGGCGACGGCATTTACAAATCGACCGACGCGGGCAAGACCTGGACGCACCTAGGCCTGCGCGATGGCCAGCAGATTCCGCAGCTCGCCGTCGATCCGCGCGATCCCAACAAGGTCTTTGCTGCTGTGGCGGGGCATCCGTATGGACCGAACAAGGAGCGCGGCGTTTATCGCTCGACGGACGGCGGCCAGAACTTCCAGAAAGTTCTGCCCACAGCCGACGACGAAAACATCGGTGCCTCAGATGTCCTGATCGATCCCAGCAATCCTGAAATCGTTTACGCCACTCTGTGGGAAGCGCGTGAAGGGCCGTGGGAAAATGGCGCGTGGAACGGCAATGGCGGAGGCATCTTTAAATCCACGGACGGCGGCCAGACGTTTACGCAGCTCACAGGCGGCTTGCCCAAGGACATCATCCAGGTGCACATTGCCGTTGCGGAAAGCAATCCTAAGCGGCTGATCGCCTCGGTCGCGTCCAAGCCAAACAGCGTCGGGCTCTATCGCTCAGACGATGCCGGCGCCACCTGGGCCCAGATCACCACGGACGCGCGACCGGCAGGCAGAATCGGCGGTGGAGATCTTTCTGTGCCGCGCTTCAATCCCAAAGACGAGAACATGGTGATTGTCACCAGCACAGTCACATGGAAATCGACCGACGGCGGCAAGACCTGGACAGGTTTCCGTGGCGCTCCCGGCGGCGACGACTACCAGAATCTCTGGATCAATCCCAACAACCCTCAGATCATTGCTATCGTCAGCGATCAGGGCGCCATCATCACTGTGAACGGCGGCGAGACGTGGAGTTCCTGGTACAACCAGCCCACCGCGCAGATGTACCACGTGAATGCTGACAATGCTTTCCCTTATCGTCTGTGCAGCGGCCAGCAGGAAAGTGGTTCTGCTTGCATCTCCAGCCGCGGCAATGATGGCGAGATCACCTTCCGCGAATGGCATCCTGTGGCGGCGGAAGAATACGGTTACGTCGTCCCTGATCCGCTCGATCCCGACATTGTCTATGGCGGCAAGCTCTCGCGCTATGACCGTCGCACCAACCAGGCGCAGCAGGTCGCGCCCAAGCCTTTCCGCGCGCCGGATTACCGCATGGTGCGCACTGAGCCCATCGTCTTTTCGCCGGTAAACCCGCACATTCTTTATTTCGCAACCAACACTTTGTGGAAGACGATGAACGGCGGCCAGAGCTGGCAGCAGATTTCGCCTGACCTCACGCGACCGACGTTTGAAGTTCCGGCCAGCGTCGGCAAATATCGCAATGAAGAATCGGCCAAAGCCACGCAGCGCGGCGTAATTTACGCGGTTGCGCCGTCGCCGCTCGATATCAACCGCATATGGGCCGGTACAGATGATGGCCGAATCCATCTCACCACCAACGGCGGCGCAAAGTGGAATGAAGTCACGCCGCCGAATATGACCGCGTTCCAGAAGGTTTCGATCATCGAAGCCAGCCACTTTGACGCGCAGACAGCGTATGCCGCCATCAACACTCTTCGTCTCGACGACCTGCGCCCGCACATCCTGCGCACGCGCGACTCCGGCAAAACCTGGACAGAGACCGTTAATGGCATTCCGTCGAACGAAAACGTGAACGCCGTGCGTGAAGATCCTGTGCGCCGCGGCATGCTCTTTGCCGCAACTGAGCGCGCCGTTTATGTGTCGTTTGACGATGGCGACCACTGGCAATCGCTGCGGCTCAACATGGCCGCAAGCTCGGTGCGTGATGTGATCATTAAAGGTGATGATCTTGTGGCCGCCACGCATGGCCGCGGCTTCTGGATTCTTGATGACATCACCCCGCTGCGCCAGCTCAATCAGAAAGTTACATCGGCAGACGCATTTCTCTTGAAGCCGCAAACTGCCATCCGCGTTCGCTGGAACATGAATACTGACACACCTCTGCCGCCGGACTTCCCTGCCGGTGAAAATCCGCCAGATGGCGCCGTGATCGATTACTACCTGCAATCTGCATCATCCAGTCCTGTAACGCTCGAAATCAAAGACAGCGCGGGCAAGACTGTGCGCAAATATTCCAGCGCGGACAAGCCCGATCCTATCGACCCAATGCTGAACATCCCTACTTACTGGGTCCGCCCGCCGCAGACTCTTTCCGCCGCGGCTGGCGCGCACCGCTTCCTGTGGGACATGCATTACCCGAATGTTCCAGGCGTTGAGGCCGAGTATCCCATTGCGGCAATCCCGCACAACACCGCGCCGCAGCCAAGCGGACCGTGGGCGTTGCCCGGCCAATACACGGTTGTGCTCACCGCGAACGGCAAGAGCTATTCGCAGCCGCTCACCATCAAGATGGACCCGCGCGTCAAAACATCGCTGGCTGGTCTGCAACAGCAGTTCAAGTTGTCCAATGATCTGTACACGCAATTGCTTACGCTCTCTCCTGCCGCCGAGCAAGCCGGTGCATTGCGCAAGCAGATCAAAGATCTTCAACCCAAGGCCATTGGTGAAGCTCTGGCTGCCATTAAGGCTTTCGATCAGAAATTGCAAGCCCTTGCCGGCGGCGCAACCCGCAGGCCCGGCGCTGGAACCGAATCGCCAACTCTCGGCGGCCTGAAAACAAAGTTCCTTACGCTGTTCGGCGTCTTCCAAGAGGCTGACGTTGCTCCCAGCACGCAGGCCGCAGCCGCCGTTGCCGATTTGCAAAAGCAACTGCCACCCCTGATGCAGCGCTGGAATACCGTGAAAGCGCAAGACCTTCCCGCGCTTAACAAGCAACTGAAAGGCGCGAACCTGCCGGAGGTAAAGCTTGAAAGCGCTTTAGCGCCGGCGAAGGCGGTGGTGTCATCGAAAGATGAGGAGTAGGATCGCTGTTCGGCGCTTTCATGCAAGCTGCAACTTTGTATTTTCACTATCCGTGTTTTGATGGGCTTGTTTCCGCCGCGCTAACCTGGGATTTCCTTGAGGCGCAAAAGGGATGGAATATAGGCGAGTTATGCCCCGTCAATTACACGGTCCGCAACAGTTGGCTCGCTAGCGAACTGAAGCATCCGTGCGCCATTGTGGATTTCCTATACCATCCGCGCGCGGATTTCTGGGCTGACCATCATGCAACCTCTATGCTCAGCAAAGAAGCAGAGGCAGACTATCTGCGGCGTCGGGCAGAATTCCCCTTGTATTTTGACGAGCAAGCGGGGTCCTGCGCGTCTCTTCTCTTTCGTCACCTCCGTGAGTCGCTGGCGACCAAGCCGCATTTCGAGGCGATGGTGCAGTGGGCGGAAAAGATCGATTCCGCCCGATATGCATCCGTGGACGAAGCAATATTGGGCGACGCACCCGCCCTCAAGATCAATCGCAGCATCCTGTTCGAAGCAGGCGCTGAATACGCGCGGTCTCTCTGCCAGCAGTTGCGCAATCACCCTCTTGAACATGTGGCTGCGCTGGATGCGGTAAGAACCCGCCAGGATGAAGTAGAGCGGCGGATCCGTGCCGGATTAAAGCAAGTGGAAAAGCGGATCAGGATGGAGCCGGGCGCGGTTGTAACCTTTGAGACGGAACAGAGCAAGGATGAGATGATCAACCGCTATTCTGCGTACTACTTTGTGCCCGATGCGCGCTATTCCGTTGGAATCATCCACTCTGAAGAAGGCACAGCCATTACCGCTATGCGCAATCCCTGGCGGGAATTTCCCAGCGTCGGGTTAGGACGAATCTTCGAAAAGTTTGGCGGCGGCGGACACCATCGAGTGGGGTCCATCTTCATTCCAAAAAATGAGTCACAACGCATTCCCGATGTGGTAAAGTCCCTGCTTTCCCAATTGTCTTTGACCGGTCCTGAAGTGAACGTGTGATCGCTTGATCGAAAAATTCAATTTCTACGATATTTATGGCTACTTCCTGCCCGGCGCGGCGGTGCTTCTGCTGTTCTGGCTCCCCGTCGGCATCAAGCAACATAAGTTGCCCACCGGCGACTGGACATCAGCCCTGCTGGGCGCTGTGATCGCGTACGTCACCGGCATTTTGTTGCAAACCTTTGCTGATAAAGTCCTGCGATCCACTGCGGCCAAGGGCCAGGAAGGTGACCAGACCTATGATCGCTTTCCCTCGCAAAAGCTCCTCGACGCCGGTGGACCGCTCTCCGCTACCCTGAAAACCGGGGTTGCAGAGGCGGTGGAGAGCAAATTCGGAATCAAGAAAGATGACCTGGCAGTGGAGCACACACCTACAAAGGCGCAGGATGCGCACCGAAATGATGCGTTTTTGCTGGCGCGTCACTTTCTGGTGGCCGCGAAGGAAGCATCTTACGTCGAGCAATACGAGGGGATGTATGCACTCACGCGCGGCTTGGCCGCCGCGCTGGGGTTGGCTGGAATTTATTACATTGGCTGGGCCATCAGTTTTCTGGGCGGAGGCTGGACCTCTACGGTTTGCTATCTAGCTGTATGTCTGGGAGTTGTTCTTGCCCTCTTTACCACCGTGGCCCTGATCCTGCGAAAAACACATGGCTCCGGATTGGAGTGGATGGCAGCGTCAGGCCTGCTTTTGGCGGCCCTGGGTCTGGGATTCGGCATGGGACACCATTACGGGGACACGGCGCGGCTGCCTGCACTGCTCTTGCTGTGTGCGCTGGCGGCGTTCCTCGCGAGCTTGCGCGCTTACCGATTCTACAAGGAATTCACGGTGACCTTTGCCGTAACGGTCTGGCGTGACTTTTTTGTTGCCGGCAGAAAAAAACCGGATGCACCGGCAGGCTCACAACCGGGCGGAAGCGGCGTGTGAGTCATGGTTGATCAAAACCAATTAAGGTCCGAAAAACCTGACGAACAGAAGAAGCAAGAGCCCGCGCAGCCCGGCGCCAGGACTCGCTGGATAGCATTTTTTATTCTGGGGTTAATGGCTATCATCGCGATCGCGGCTTTGCTGCGCCTCAACAATGGAGGAATCAAGCAGGTTTTCGCGCCTAAGCAGGATAAACTTGTTCCGCCGGAAAAAAGCACGTGGCGGTTTATTGTCTCCGGCGACTCACGCAATTGCGGTGATGTGGTGGTGCCTGCCATCGCGGCGCAAAGCGCGGCATATTACCAGCCTTCTTTTTACTGGCACCTCGGCGACTTGCGCGCCATCTACAAGATTGATGAAGACATGGCCGCAGCAGCGCAACAGTCCGGTGAATCCCTCAGTTGCAAAACTTATTTCGAGCGTGTCTGGCCGGATTTCATCGACAACCAGATTAGGTCTTTTGGCAATACCCGTTTTTATCTGGGCATTGGCAACCATGAACTCATCAGTCCCAAGACGCGCGAACAATTCTCCGCGGAATTTGAAGACTGGCTGGCCACGCCGCGCCGATCGATGGACAGAGTGGAGGCACAGCAGATCGCCGGCGCTAAAACCGGGCCTTGCGCGGAGATAGCCAGGAAACCCTACGTTACGAGTCTGCCTTACTATCACTGGATACAGGGCGCCATTGATTTCATCTACCTGGACAACGCATCAGGAAGCTTCTCCTATCCACCGAAAAAACCTGGCGGCCCATATTTACGCGACCAGGTGGCCTGGTTTGATTGCATCCTCGACCGGGCCACGAACAATACCTCGATCGCAGCTGTGGTGGTGGGCATGCATGAAGCCTTGCCCTACAGTCGGGCCAATGACCACTCCATGTGTGACGATACTACCCAGAAAACCGAGGGCTGCGAGACAGGCAAGCACGTCTACGAGGCGCTTCTGAAGCTGCACGAGAAGAAAAATGTTTACGTACTTGCCAGTCATTCGCATTTCTTCATGGATAAGCTGTTCGATGGTCAACCGCCCAGCCATCGGCTGCCTGGCTGGATTGTTGGCACGGGAGGAGCGATACGGTATCCTCTTCCGCCAAATGTGGAACCCGGCCCCGGCGCGCAGCCTGATGTGTATGGCTACTTGCTGGCGACTGTCAAGCAAAACGGCGAGATCAACTTCGATTTTAAGCAAGTGAAGGAAACCGATATTCCCATCGCTGTACGCAAGCGCTATCCTGCCTCATTCCCGGGGTGGTGCTTTGCCCACAACTCCCTGAACAAAGACCCAATCTCGGAGGAGACGACGAATCGTTGTGTCGGGCCTGTCGCGCCTTCCAAATCTGGCCAGAAGACAGAATGGAAGGCGACTGAGCCCTGAGATCTCCTGCTAGTGTGGTCTCACAAATACCTTTACAAGAGTTGGCCCGATACTTGCTTGCCCAAAGATTATTCCGCGCAGCCGAGGGTGGCTGCGGTCCACAATGATTTGTTTAATTGCATGCATTGTCGAGTTATTTCAGAGACACCACACTAGCGAGGAATAGAGAGCGCTGTTTTGTCGATCAATTGACATGGCAATCAGGTGTCGGTAATCTTCAAAATTGAGCCGGAGTCTCTCATGAAACCAACGCTGATCATTTTTGTCTTTGCACTGGTGTGTTTAGCTTCGCCCCTGCTCGCGGATGAAGGCCACCATCATCTTGGTCCCGATGAAAAAGTAGGAAGCGTGTCTTTTCCCACTTCCTGTGCCGCCGCTGTGCAGAAGCCGTTTGAACGCGGCGTGGCCCTGATGCATTCATTTGAATATGAAATGGCGGAAAACCAGTTCAAGGAAGTCGCCAAGCAGGACCCCGGCTGCGCCATGGCTTATTGGGGACAGGCATTGAGCCTGTATCACCAGCTCTGGAGCCGCCCCACAAAGGCCGATCTCAAACGAGGGAACGATCTTTTGGCCCATGCAGCAGGGCTCAAGCCTAAGACAGCTCGCGAGCGCGAATACATCAGCGCGCTGGCTGTTTTCTACCATGACGCTGACACCATCGATCACCGGAAGCGGGCCGATCTCTATTCCGCTGCCATGGAAAAAGTCTATCGCGGAAATCCCAAAGATCGTGAAGCCGCGGTGTTTTATGCGTTGTCGCTGTTAGGCTCCGGGCCTGAAGAGGATCCAACGCAGGCCAATCACAGAAAGGCCGTGGCCATTCTCAATGACCTTTTTGAACAGGATCCCGGCCATCCTGGCATTGCGCACTACATTATTCATGCCTGCGACAATCCGCAGATGGCAAGCCTTGGCTTGGCGGCTGCGCGCAAGTATGCCAGCATCGCGCCTTCGTCGGCGCACGCCGTTCACATGCCTTCACACATTTTTGCCCGGCTGGGTCTCTGGCAGGATGACATTCAGTCCAATGAAGCTGCGTTGCGCGTGGCAGACAACATGGGCGCAATGCATCTGCACGTAATGCATCACAAGATGCACTCGCTTGACTTCCTTGAATATGCGTATCTCCAGACCGGCAATGACCAAAAAGCCAAGGCGGAATGGGACGAACTGCAGACGATTCACAAGGCCGACGTAGAAGCAGAATTTCAGGATTACTCCGATGCTATGAAGGCCGGCTTTGCCGCACGATATACACTCGAGCGTCGCCAATGGCAGGAAGCTCTGGCGCTTCAGCCAGTCGCGGACGCGCCTCCTTTTGTTCAGGCTCTTACTTACTGGGCGCATGCCGTCGGCGCCGGGCATCTGCGTGACGCAGCAGCCGCGCAAACCGCCTCGGACCAATTCAACGCCATGGTTGAAGCGACGAAAAAATCAGACAAGTCGCATGAAGCCAAATATATGGCCAATAATCATGACGAAGCCCAGGCATGGCTGGCGTTCGCCCAGGGAAAAAATGACGACGCTCTGCGCCTGCTACGCGCCGTAGCCGATAAACAGGACAAAGTCGGCAAGGGCGAAACCGAGACTCCCGCGCGCGAGATGCTGGCTGACATGCTGCTGGAGATGAACCGCCCGCAGGATGCGCTGGTGGAGTATGAAGTAGCGCTCAAGACCGATCCCAACCGCTTCAACGGTCTTTATGGCGCGGCCCGCGCGGCTGAGATGACCCAGCAGAAAGAAAAAGCTTCAGGCTATTACGCGCAGTTGATCAGGAATTGCCAGGGTTCAAACTCTGATCGAGAGGAACTGGCAAAGGCAAAAACGTTGGTGGCGGCAAAGTAAGGCGATCATCTGCGTAAATCTGCGGCAATGAGCTTCTTCGCCTTCCTGAACACGTCCAGAAACATCTTCTCCGTCAGCTTGCCGGTCAGGGTGTTTTGCAATGAAGGATGATACGAGCACAGCAGGGTGCGTCCGTCCGGCAGTTTGTAAGTCTCGCCGTGACCAAAGAGGATTCCGCTTTTCGACTTCAGCTCACCGCGTCGCTTCAAGTAATTCAGGTAAGCATCAAAGGCGATCTTTCCCAGTACCACCACCACTTTCACGTTCGTCAGCGCGGCAAATTCGCGATCGAGAAAGGCAGCACAATTCCCAATCTCTTCCGGCAACGGTTTGTTCTCCGGCGGAGCACAGCGTACAGCAGCCGTAATGTAAGCGTCGATCAGGTAAAGCCCATCTTCGCGACGGACAGCCGTCGGCTGGGAGGCAAATCCCGCCTTGTGCAGGATGGGATACATAAAGGTGCCGGAACCATCGCCGGTAAAAGGGCGGCCTGTGCGGTTTGATCCATGGGCCCCGGGCGCAAGGCCAAGAATCAGCAGGCGCGCGTTGGGATCTCCAAAGCCGGGCACTGGTTTGGCCCAGTAGTCCCAATCAAGGTAAGCGCGGCGTTTGATCTCGCCCACTTTGCGGCAATGCGCAATCAATCGCGGGCAGAGTGTGCACGCAATGATTTCTTCATTGAGCGCAATAAGATCAGTGGTCGAGGAATCGAGTGTTGTGCTTGGGCTGGGACGGCGGGGCATTAGCTAAAAGTTTATCAGCGTCTGTTTATCGGAGTAAAAACTCAGGCGTGGCGATGGTCGCGCTGCATCAGGGAGGCCAGCGCATCCAGGAACGCTTCGGGACCGTCAAGCGGGTTCACGTGGAGCTCAGATTCGTCTTCGTCTCTCTGGTCGTATGGATCAAGCACCACGGAAGGAATGCGTTTGTTGTGCCCTTCTGAGCAGACGCGGCGGCGTTCCAGTACTGGCACGGAATTGGCAATCACAATAGCGCACACGTGGCGTATGCGAAGAATTTTTAGTGCCGCATCGACCGTGGAGACTGGTATCACCCCGTATCCGGCATGCGCCAATACGGCATTGCGGATGGGGGCCAACACCCTCTCTGCGGAAATAGAAAGGACTGATGGACGCATAGTTTTGTTCCGTCGACCTACCCTTGCCTTAATTAGTTCTAGGTTTGTCTGGAGTATTGTCCCTGAGAGGGGCGAAAGCAAGTAAAAAAAGGCTTAATTTTTGTGAAGAGACGCAATTGTGCCGAATTGGCACCGCCGCACTATTGAACACGATAACAGCTCATTCAGGTACGATTGCTGCGCTTTAACCTTTCGGCGGATAATGACTATCGCCTGGAAATGCACAAAAGCTTTCAATTCCGCAGCCTGGCCGACCTTTTTGCGAAGGCCAATGAGGAAAAGTCCGGCGACCAATTGGCCGGATTGGCGGCCGAATCTGAACAGGAGCGCGTGGCCGCCAAGTTTGCGCTGGCCGATGTGCCGCTTCAGGAAATTCTCGCCAACCCGCTCATCCCGCCCGAGCACGATGATGTCACACGACTGATTCTGGAAACCCATGATCATGAGAGTTTCTCGACCATCAAGAGCATGACGGTCGGCGAATTTCGCGAGTTCATCCTGAGCGACGAAACCGACGAAGCTGCGCTCAAGGCATTGCACTGGGCCATTACGCCGGAAATTGCCGCCGCCGTAACCAAGCTGATGAGCAATAAAGACCTGGTGCTGGCTGCGAACAAAATTCGCGTCATCACCCAATGCCGTAACACTATGGGCCAGCGCGGCGTCCTGGGAATTCGCTTGCAACCCAACCATCCTGCGGACGATGCGGCGGGAATCCTGCTCTCCGCATTTGACGGCCTGCTCTATGGCTGTGGCGATGCCGTGATTGGCGTGAATCCCGCGACCGATGCAATAGAGAGCGTCAGCGCGATTCTGCATGCTCTGCAGCGGCTAATTGATGCTTACAGCATTCCTACACAAAGTTGCTGCCTGGCCCACATCTCAACCCAGCTCAAGGCCATGGAGCGCGGAGCGCCGCTGGACTTGCTGTTCCAGTCCGTTGCGGGAACGCAAAAAGCCAATGAAAGTTTTGGCATAACTCTGAGCATGTTGCGTGAAGGACGCGAGCGCGTTCTGGAAAGTCATAAACACAACGTCTCACCACGGAGGCACGGAGACACGGAGAAAAACGAAGAGGGTCGACAGGCGGTAGAAACGTTGCGTCTCGATGAAGCAGCGACAATGCAGGGTGGTGTCGACGATAGAAGAGCTTCAACCGGCGATGGATCTCATTTCAAGAACGAAAACCCTTCCCAAAATCCTCCGCGTCTCCGCGGCTCCACGGTGAAAAGCCCCGCAGAACTGAACATAATGTATTTCGAAACCGGCCAGGGCAGCGCGCTTTCTGCTGACGCACATCACGGCGTCGATCAGCTTACCTTGGAAGCGCGCGCCTATGGTGTGGCCCGCGTTTTTGAGCCGTTTCTGGTCAATTGCGTGGTTGGTTTTATTGGGCCGGAATATCTTTATGACGAGCGACAGATCGTTCGTGCCGGACTGGAAGACCATTTCATGGGCAAACTGCTTGGCCTGCCCATGGGTTGCGATGTCTGCTATACCAATCACGCCGCAGCCGACCAGAACTCAGCCGACAACCTGCTCATGCTGCTCACCGCCGCCGGCTGCAATTACTTTATGGGCGTTCCCTGCTCCGATGATGTGATGTTGAATTATCAATCCACCAGCTTTCATGACGCGCTGGCCGTCCGTCGCTTGTTCAATCTGCGACCCGCGCCGGAGTTCCTGGCATGGCTCCATGAAATGGGCTTATATAAAGGAGGCGAGCCAGCGAGGATTGAGGCAGGCGCAAGGAAGCAGCTCGCAGCGGGACTGGAGAAGGCGATGAAATGAATTTGGTAAATGGGTAATTGAATTATTGCAGCGGGCCGGTGCTTCGTAGTGTAAATGGTCCGGAGGGTCGAAACCTAAAATCCTGATTGCCTAGTGCCCTTGCGAGTTGAAATTCAATTTACTCATTTACCAAAATTACAAAATTACCAAATGTCCTCACTTCAGCCATTTCGCTTTCGGCAATTCTTCCTTGATTTCCACGCCGCTGGTTTGCCGTTGCATCATCTGTTCTGCCAGGTCGATGATCCGCGATGCAGCGGCTTCCCCGCTCACGCCACAGGAATGAATGTTTGAGATCAGGTTGCGATTAGAATCGTTGTGGCCTGCGCGCGGCTGGAATGCCATGTAAGCAGAAAGGCTCTCTGCTGTCGCCAGACCGGGCCGTTCACCGATGAGCAACACCACCACTTTGGGGTGAAGCAACTCACCTATATCATTCATCACTCCGACGCGGCAATACTGGACCGCGAATGTCTGGCCCAGTATCCATCCGCGTGATCGCGCCTTTTCAGTAAGCAGGGGAAGCAACGGTGGAACCTGGCTGGAAACTGCGGTTACGGAAAGTCCATCGCCAATCACTATCTGCAGATCGGCATTCAGGGCGCAGTGCACAGCCAACTGACTTCGCGCGTTTGCATCCAGCCGACGGCCAAGATCGGGTCGCCGCAGATATTCGTCCTTAGAAGCCGCCATGGTCGAAACGCAGAAGAGCTTCCATCGCTCCACAAACTCGACGCCCAGATCTCTCGTGAGATCGAATTCTGTGCGGACGGCATCGCGCGCCGCGGCATGGTCCTGGCGCAACTGTAACTGCGTGGCGGTGCGATACGCCGCTCCCGTGCGGCCCGCAAGGACGCGAGCCGGCGTGCGTGCGCGGACCTTCTCAATCAGATTCGGCCATGCACTAAGACCAGAATTGTCGTCATCGGCCATACGATTCCCAGTGTATTTGAATTCATTCGCGCCATGCTCACACATCGTCCGGCACAGTGCGCCGAAATGCTTCCTAGAGGACCAGGACATCAACGAGCTTTGTTCAGTGAACCCCAGTTCATAACCTAAGCGCATGAACCTCTTGCTCATGAAGCCGCGCTCATCTTCCTAATTCCTGATCAATCCTGAGCTCCTTTCAGCCAAAAAATAAACTCTTCAAGCTCTTGACGTGACTTTTTAGTTACGTTACTATCTACTCACATAATAAATATTGAGGAGATAAGAAGTATGAAGATAGAAGATTTGACACTCGACGTTGAGCAGCGCATTGACATTAAGGCAGCACCCGACAAAGTATTTGCCGCGGTGCTGGAACGGTTCGGGAAGAAGAACACGCGGCCCAATGGGGAATCACTGGAATTGCAGATAGAAGCCAAGCCCGGCGGACGCTGGTATCGCGACAGAGGCAATGGCATTGGACACCTCTGGGGCTTTGTCCAGGTCATCAAGCCTCCCAGCTTGCTGGAGCTGAGCGGCCCAATGTTCATGTCATATCCGGCCAACAATCACATTGAAATCAAGGTTGATAAAACCGCGGGCGGCAGCCAGGTCACGCTACGGCACCGCGCGCTCGGCATGATCGATCCCGAGCACCGCAAGGGCGTGAGCACTGGCTGGGGCCACATGCTGGCTGAATTAAAAAAGGACGCTGAGTAAACCACGTGCCCAGAATCGCTCCAGGCCCCCAGGACAAGCTTGATCCAGTGTGGAAGGCATTAGCGGATCCTACGCGGCGATCGATTCTCGATCTGCTGCGCGACCGACCGCTCACCACCACTGAGATTGTGGACGCGTTCCCGCACCTCACCCGCTTTGGGGTAATGAAACATCTGGACGCGCTGCGTGAAGCCGAGCTTGTCCACACGCGGGAAGAGGGCCGTCAACGGGTGAACTCGCTGAACGTTTTTCCCATCCGCCAGATTTATGAGCGATGGGTGAGCCCCTTTCAGGAAGTATGGTCAAGCCACCTGCTGGGGATCAAGGAACTGGCAGAACAAGGAAACACTGAACTCGGGACTAGTTCAAAGAAGAAAAAGAAGAACTAGGCCGCCAAACCTGCAACGCGGCCCGTGCCTCACCGGCCCTTAACCAAAATTATTTCAGGAGAAAGCATCATGGCAGAACTGACAGTAAAGAATGCAATTGAAGACCACCAGATCGTTTCCAGCGCGGAGTGGCTCGCGGCCCGCAAGGAGCTGCTGCGCAAAGAAAAAGAATTTACCCGGCAGCGCGACCAGATAAGCCAGCTGCGCCGCGAACTGCCGTGGGTGAAGGTCGAAAAGAATTATGCTTTCGAAGGGCCCGCTGGCAAAGAGACGCTGGCCGACCTTTTCGGCGGCAAGAGCCAGTTGATCATCTACCATTTTATGTTTGGTCCGGGATGGGAAGAAGGCTGCCCGAGCTGCTCCTTCCTGGGCGACCACTTTGAAGGCAGCCTGGTGCACCTGGCGAATCGCGACGTAAGTTTTGTCGCGGTTTCACGAGCGCCCATCGCACAGATTGAGGCCTTCAAAAAGCGCATGGGCTGGCGCTTCAAGTGGGTATCGTCTTTTGGGAATGACTTTAACTTTGACTACAACGTTTCATTCACCCAGGACGACATCGCGCAGCACAAGACGTATTACAACTACCAGATTCAGGACTTCCCCCGTGAAGAAGCTCCGGGCGTCAGCGTGTTTTACAAGAATGCCTCTGGGAATTTATTTCACACATACTCAACTTACGGACGCGGTCTGGACATTTTGCTCGGAGCCTACAACTTCCTTGATATGGCACCCAAGGGACGCGACGAAGACGGCCTGGACTTTACGATGTCGTGGGTCCGCCATCATGATCGCTATCCTGAGGCAGGGGCGGCGGCGCAGAAAGGAGCTGCATCCTGTTGCGGGAATGAGAGTCACAAATGAAATCCACTTGCTGCTCAACCGTAATAAGCCCGGCACGCAATAGCGATAACAAGGCGGCGGATGGCAAAGCCCATCCGTCGTCCGCTAAACAACGCGGGTTTACGCTGGCAAAGTTTTCAGTGCCGACGTTTATTTTGGCGTTACTGCCAAAGTGTCCTGCGTGTTTCGCCGCGTACATTGCGCTGGGGACGGGAGTGTCTGTTTCTGTTGCGTCCGCCTCAATCTTGCGATGGACGCTGGCTGCAATATGTGTGGCCGCGCTGGTTGCAGCGCTGGTCAGCAGCTTTCGCGCAATGCCGATACAGCGACTGCTGTCAGGCCATCGTCTCCACTAAGAAATCAGGGCGTCCAACAAGGCGCCCTGATCTTTCTTCCAGTCACTAGCGCGAAATAATAACGTCTTATAAGAACTTCACCAGCGCATCCATCGTCTCTTTTGGATTTTCTTCCATCAACCAGTGGCCGGTATTTTTCAGGACGATGACAGTTGCATCGCTGGAAACCAGCTTCATCTGATTGCCCAGCATAACGCCGTTGGCCTTCTCGCCGCCGATGGAGAGCACAGGCATTGGCAATTTGGTTTTTGCGAGTTCGGCAAAATCTTTGGCGGCCTGCGGGAAGGAAACGAAGTAGGCCCATCCTGCGCGCATGCGTCCCGGTCTGGAATAGGCAGCGGTGTAAGTTCTGCGCTCCGCTTCAGGGATGGAATGGGTTTTGTCCGCGGCAAAGTCATTCCAGTAGTGCTCAAAGTATGTGCGCTCACGGCCTTTTACCAGAAGCTCCGGTGTATATCCGTTGAAGCGGAAATGCCATATCCCGGGATTGTTGTACACGTCTTCCCATCCAGCGACGCCGGGAAGAAAAGCGTCCATCACCGCCAGCTTGGTGACTTCGGCAGGAAATTGCGCGGCATAAGCGTACGCCACCATCAAGCCGATGTCGTGGCCCACAATCTCAGCTTGTTGCACGCCAAGCGAACGGACCAGCGCATGAACGCGGGTGGCCGCGGTCTTCATGTCCATGCCGCCGGCAGGAATGGAAGAATCACCGATTCCCGGAAGGTCGGGAGCAATCACGGTAAAGCGGGCCGCCAGCAGCGGAATGAGTGGCTTCCACATCAATGAAGTTTCCGCGTAGCCATGGATCAGGACAACTGCCGGGCCTTTGCCTGCAGTCATGTAATGAAATTGCACGCCGTCAACGTTCGCGGTGCGTGATGCGATGTTTGGGCTTGCTGCATCAGCCTGCGCAAAAGAAAGCGAAGCGACAAATAGCAGAACGATCAAAGCCAGACGACTGCGGACGGCCGAAGCATTATTCATGGAGACTCCTCGATAAGGATTGTACCGATGAGGCTGATCGTCGATCATTCTGAACCGCGGTTAACTCGCGCGACCAGATACAGCCCCAAGCTCCGTGCCCGGAAGCGGCTCGTTGGGCTTGATCCAATACGCCATGATGCGCCAAACAGCAGCAGGCAAATGCTGCCCAAGAATGGCAAGTCGCTGCTGCTTAGCTAAACGCCAATGAAGATCGGCTGCCTTATGCGCTTTGACCACCACGATGTGTTCCCAAGCAACACCAGCTACTTAGCCAGCATCATACTCAACTACGCTGCTAGAAACGTTCCGAGAAAAGAGACACATTGCCCCAACTGTTGCTTAAAAAATCCGGACAAGCGTTGCCTCAACCAACTCTGGTTGCTCAAAAGAATGAAACCAGGCCCAAAAAGACGGCTGTGATGTTTGCCGGCATGACAGAAGCTGAAGTCATCCGCAAAGCGCAGGCGGGCGATGCGGCTTGTTTTGAGGCCCTTTACACACATCATAAGCGCCGTGTCTTTTCACTGTGCCTGCGCATGACCAACAATTACGCCCAGGCGGAAGACTTTACGCAGGAAGCGTTCCTTCAGCTCTATCGCAAGATCGCGTCGTTCCGCGGCGAGTCGGCTTTCTCAACATGGCTGCACCGTCTCTCAGTAAATATCATCCTGATGCACTGGCGCAAGAAGGGGCTTCCAGAGGTTTCACTGGAAGAGACTTTAGATCCGCAGTCTGAAGATGGTCCCAGAAAAGACATTGGCAAACGGGATGACTCGCTTCATGGCTCAGTTGACCGCATGACCCTGGAAAACGCGATTTCCAGCCTTGCTCCCGGTTATCGCATTATTTTCATTCTGCATGACGTGGAAGGCTATGAGCACAATGAGATTGCGGAAATGCTGGGTTGCTCGATAGGAAACAGCAAGTCGCAACTCCATAAGGCGCGCATGAAATTGCGGACTATGTTGCCACGGGCCGGCAGGGAGAAAACCATCAACATTGAAGAACCAGAGATGGCCGTAGCCGCATAGCAGCCACGCCAGCGCTCAACAGGAATCTAAAACACCGTGGCTCGCCCGAAGGCAAATTGCCTGCACGGCGAGCTTTTCATTGCCCTCAAGTTTTACCAGTTTCGCTGCCTTTTGGGCCTTAGACCCGGCAATGACCCAAAAAATGCTTGTGTACCAAAGCGGACAGACAATTTATCGCGTGCGGTAGTAACCTTGGAGTCAAATGTTGGGGCCTTAGGCATTTGGTATGAGCACATCGGGTAATATTCTCTCAATCGGACTCGGCGATTTGGTGAGCGCCAGAAACGCAGCTCTTCGCACGGCGGGCTTTGACGTGACGTCCGCCATCTGCCTGGAAGATGTTTTCCGGCTGTGCGGAAACCAGCGGTTCGACGTGGCCATTGTTGGTCACGCTTTTACCCTGATCGAACGGGCTGAATTTGTGCGCTGCATCAAGGGAGACTTTCTCTTACCTGTAATCCTGATTGAAGACGGCCAGGTGATGGCCAGCCTGCATCCAGACTCCCACATTCACGTGAATGACTCACCAGAGGAACTCGTCCGCGCTATCGAGCGACTGATGAATGGGAATGGCCGCACAGGCATCGCCGTGTGAGCAAAACGCTGCTCCTTTCTTTCTGAAGCCGCTTCTCTCTGAAAATCGTGATGCTGCGGCTCAGTCCTTGCTTGGCTTCTTTGGCTTCAGATCACAATCCTCCCTGACTCGCGCCAGATCAAGACCAGCGGGAGAGAACTCCGCAATCTCCGGGCCTCGCGGTCCAGGAATTTGCACCTTGAAGATGTGAGCGCCCAATACCTGGCGCGTGGTGCCTTTGTCCATGGAAAGAAAGCGGCCGCGAATCCAGTTCCATCCGTGATAGTGGTGCGTGTCATCAATGCGGACCATCACTTCAATCTGCGGCTGGCCCCAAATGCCGGGACGGTTCGGCGGACCTAGACGCATGCCCGGATTGAAGTCGGCGTATTCGTACTTGCGATTGGTGCAGACCATTTCAATCCGCGGCTTGTAGTCAGGGCTGAGGCTCAGGTAATTATCGGCTTGAAGTTCAAAGCGGACCGTCCTGTGCCCGGTCATCTTGTCTTCAGAACGAAACTCGACCCAATTACCGCCGACGCTGACACCGTCACCTTCTCCCTGATAGGGGCTCGCGACCTTGTGCTGGGCGTTGGCGGAAAGCGCCGCCACGCCAAGTGCGAAAGCCGCGACGAACAATTTCATCGAACCGACAGGACGATTGTTTTTAAAAATGCCGCTGGAACATTGCGATGCTCTCAAGTTCGCCTCCGAACAGGAATAGTTCTTGCCAACCCGTGAACACAATCAAGCTAAATGAATTTGGGCAGTATATAAATGCACTTCATGGGCCAACTGGCGGTGGCATTAACTGCTGATTTTATTGCCTCTCCTGACCGCGCAATCACAAGGTGGTGGTTTTCAGCCAGACGGAATGGCTGATTTGGGCCAGCTGCAGCGCTGGATATTGAGTGCTCCTGCGTCACGGAAGGTGATTCACTTTCGGGTTTCAGGGGAACGCAACTCGTAACCTGCCGGACTCATCCTAGTCAGTGAATATCGCTCACAAATCACGTAACATTGAGTGCGGATGCCGTCTGTTCTGCTAGTTGATCCCGAGCTGAGCGTGATCGTAACGCTCAAGATGATTCTTGAACGGGATGGCTACTCCGTAAGTACCGCAACCTCCTATTCCGCCGCAACTGCCTTGCTGCAAAACGAGAGCTGGGACATTCTGATTACAGAGCTCGATCTGGAAGCAGAAGCTCTGGGACTTCGGCTGGCCCGTGAAGCCAAGTCTCTGGATTATCACCCGGCAATTTTTGTTTATCTCTCATATCCCAACGTTGAGCGCTTGCGCGCTGCTCTGGCCCTGCGCGTGGATTATTGCGGCTTTAAACCGCTGGAAGTTGAGGAGATCAGAAAAGTCGTCCGGCTGCTGCTCGCACGCAATTGCGCCAGCAGAAGCCATCGGCTGCAGGCTTCCAAGCAGAGATAGATCGGGAATTTCAGGCATCCAGAGGAGTACAATTACATTTAACGATTCCAAAAGTTTATCTCTTTATGGCTCGGCAGCCCTCTCTCCTCATAGTCGACGACGAAACTAATGTGGCGCTCACGTTGCAGATGGTCTTTGAGCGCGATGGCTACGCTGTGCGCACCGCAAACAGTTGCGCCAGCGCACTCAGAATTCTGGAGAACGGGCACCAATTTGACGCGGTGATCACCGATCTCAACATGGAGAGAGAAAACATTGGGCTGGAAGTTGCGCGCGCGGCGCTGCAATTGCATCCCAAGCCTGCAGTGGTGCTCTGTACCGGGTACGCCAGCGTGGACAATTCCGCGGCCGCCCTGCAGATGAAAGTGGATTATCTGGCGACCAAGCCGGTGGACCTGGACGAACTGAAACGCGCCGTCCGGCGATTGATGGCGTTCCGAGAGTAATTTGGGAAATGAAAAGCAATGAGTGAGCCGATTAAAACGACGAAGACAGCGCTGATTGTCCATTCGGACATGAGTGTGCTTTCGGCTTTTCAGAGCTCCTTTGTCGGCAAAGGATACGTTGCCATTCTGGCCCGTGACCTCCCAACCGCGCTGCTGGCGCTTACGCAGCATTTCTTTGATGTTGCCGTGATCTCTTCCCGGCTGGCTGAAGGCGGTGACGGCTGGCCGCTGGCTGGCGTCGTTCATCTTATTTTCCCCAAGGCTTTTGTCGGAGTGCTCACGCCGGAAACCAGCGTGCTTACCCTGCAAGCCGCTATTAACAACGGGGTAACGCAAATCTTTGATGCTGCCAGTAACCCTGATCACGTCGTAAATACCTCGTTGAGCGGCCAGCAAGCAGGCCCATCTAAAACTTCCTCCGAACCTGGGACCTCCATTCACTAGAAATCTTTTGCGAATCGACCGATCTGCGAATCGCCAGATCACCCGATTTTTGCGCCTTCGGGGTACAATCGTTACCAATTTCCAACTCACAGAGGACCTTGTGCCTGAAAAGAACCGCTCTGCCGGGATCACCGTAATCGCCATTTTGCAGATCATTGGCTCTGCTCTGTTTCTGGGTTTGGCCGCGCTTATGGCGTTTGCCATGATTATGGCCACTCCACCCTCGAACGATCCCCGATTCCCGCGCATGTACTTCACAGCCATGAGGGTCGTGCTGCCGCTTTTTTATGCGCTGCCCGCTGTCTGGGGAATCATTACCTCGGTCGGCCTGCTACAGCTCAAAAACTGGGCGCGTATTTCCACCATTGTGATCTCCATTCTTCTCATCGTGTTTGGCGCGTTTGGAATCCTCACGTCCATGGTCTTCTTTCTCAAACCGCCTCCCGGCAATGGCGTGGACCCAAAAATGTTCACCATCATTGGAGCGGTCACGGCCGCATTCTCTCTGGCGCAAATCGGCACCGGCATCTGGTGGATGGTCTTTTTCAATCGCGCCAGCGTAAAAGCGCAATTCCAGCCGCAGCCATTTCCCTACCCATCCATAGGACAGGGAGCTGCGCCGTACGCCATTGACATGCCTCACTCCGCAACGCCGCCTCCACCTTCTCTGAGCACTTCAACGGAGGTCGCGAATCCGGCGGATGTCGCGCCAGTTCCCACTCCGCCCATCACGGCCCAACAACGCCCAACGCGTCCGCTCAGCATTTCCATCATCGCGTGGTTATTTTTAGTCGGCTGCTTCTTTATTCCTTTTAGCATTCTGCTCCACGCGCCTGCCATTGTGTTCACTGCCGTATTGACCGGATGGCCGGCCACACTCTACTTCCTGCTGTTTGCGGGGGTGCATATCTACGTAGGAATCGCTCTTCTGCAAATGAAACCTGCCGGCCGGCTCGTGGGCATGGGCTACTACATCTTTAGTCTCCTGAACGTTGCGGTCTTTTACCTGGCTCCGGGGAGAAGTGCCCGCATCGCAAGGTTTATCCAGCTAGAACAATCCATGTTTCCCTGGATGCGATCTGCGCAGACGGATTTTCCGTTTGCCGCTAACGTGATGCCTTTTGTAATCATCGGCGTAATTGGCGGGCTCGCCTTCTGCCTGGTAGTGCTTTACTTCCTAGCCGCAGCCAAGCCAGCGTTTGATAGAGCAGCGCAGCAGGCGGGATAGGGGACAGCGTCCAGCTTTCGATGATCTCCGCGTCTCCGCGGTGATGTTCTGCCTTTCCCATCACGCGCGATGTCGGCGATCCCTAAAGCCGCGCGGCGCAAATCGGGGCCCCCGACAAGCCCGCCATTTGGCGAGACGGATCAATTACGAAACAGGACAAGCCCCTGAAGAATCCCGCCCGGGAGAGGAATTTTCTTGGGAAAACCCTCTCCACTTAAAATTGGGCAGGCGCAGCCAAGGAGAAATTGTTAGGGCGCAACTTATGGCGATCAGTTTTCCAAGCCTTTTCTTTCAGCCTTCTCGTTTTCCCCGCTCTTTGTGGTGGACGCAACGTGACCTGACTTCGCGGTTTGACCCTCCAGATACTTGACCAGGGCTTCCGTATCATCGGGTCCCAGGCGGACATTGGGCATTCGTATTTCTTTGTATTGCTTGAAGAGCGCTGTGGCCAGCGGGTCTTTTTCCGTCAGCATCACATCTGGCTTTTGGATGAAACGCAAGAGCCATGTGCGGTCACGCATGCTGGTTACTCCCTGCAGGTCGGGACCAATCTTCACTCCATTGCCGATGGTATGGCACGGCGCACAACGCGTGGCGAACAGGTATTGCCCTCTGTCGGTCACGGCCAGCGGTTGGGCCTGGGCGTAGCTTTTGGCGGCAACTTCAGGCTTGTGCCGGTTCCAGCCGTCGATCAGGGTAGAGATATTTGTGGCAAGAAAACGGGCATTGTCTGTGGCGGAGTTGCGCAGCCATTGTCCTGTGGGCTCGTTGCCGATCATCAGATCAACGGTATGGCCATCACGGTTGAGGGTTGGGTCAGCGTCAAGACCAAGCTTTCTGCCCACCAGGTCAATGTCGGCCTTCTTGCCCGTGAGAAACAACCAGCCAGGCCCAACGTGAAATTTCTCAGCATAGGCTTTGAGCACAGCCGGAGTGTCATGCTCAGGGTCAATGCTGATCGAATAGAAAAACACATCTTTGCCAACATGGTCGCCCAGCATCTTCTGCACCTGCACCAGACGCGCTGTTTCCAGCGGACACGAATCCTGACACTCGCTGTAAAACAGGCTTACAACAACGGTCTTGCCCTTGAGTAAGTCGTCATAGAGGTGAACGGTATTTCCGTCCTGCGTGGTCAGGGGGACGTTGGGAAAATAGTTAGCTCCCCAGCGATTCGCAGCCGCGGCACGAGAGACGAAGATGCCAGCAAGCAAAAACAATGCAGCAAGCAGCGAAACACCTAATGGACCTATCCGTCGCATGATGAACTTCCTTTCCTTTGGACATCGCATTTCAGCGAGGGTCGGCGGAGAACTAATTAAAACACCGCCGGCCCTCACTCACCTTCTCCAAGAGACAGCCCTAGAAGGCCGTTGGGAGAATGTCATCCGGGTCTTCAAACGTCACTCCTTGCGGCTTGGGAATTGGCGTTGGCAGCGCTTTCAGGAACGCGCCGCCGGCATTATCAATTTCCCAGCGCAAGAGCATGGCATTGTCTTCGTGAACAGTGTTGTGGCAATGCTCCATGAACATGCCGCCGAAATCGCGGAACTGCATGGTTAAAGTGACACTGCCGCCCGGGCGCAGTCGATAAACGTCCTTTCGGCCCTTCTCCCATGCGGGCACGTTTGAAGCACTGCCGTTCCGCGCCAGAATCTGGCCTTCTTCAAAATGGATGTGGATCGGGTGGTCCCAACCACCACCTCCGTTCTGTAGGGTCCAGATCTCGCGCGTGCCGAACTTGGGCGCAGCGGAGATGCGTCCATAGTCCGCGTTCAGCGTGGCTCCCTGGTTATCAGTCTTGATGCCCCAGGGGCCAAAGAACGTGGACACAGGGTCGTTGGTTGTCTGGTTTCCACCGCTGCCGAACTCGAAAACACGTTCCCTTGTGACCGGGATGTTCGAGAGATCGGGGTTCGGAATCATTGTGGCCGGAACCTGGCTCACGTCAGGCGTAGCAGGATTCCGCACAATGCGGAATTCCAGGAATTTGCCGACACAAGGATCAGCCGATTGACCCGACAGGGCCTGAGCAATCGTGAGGTCATCTGCGGGTTTCTTTCCGTTTTGATGCTCGCACAGGTTCACCATCCAGACCTTGTCGCCGATGTTGTAACGAGAGAAGTCGATGACGATGTCATAACGCTCGGCAATCCCCTGCTCATCGAGCTGAGAGAGGACTACAGGACTCGGCATCAGGTTCCCATCATTGGCAATGAAGATCATCGGCGAGCCATCGCTCAACGCCACTTTGAAGAAGCGGGAAACAGCGCCGTTGAGGATGCGGAAGCGGTACTTGCGCCGTTCTACTTCGAAGAACGGCTTATAAACCAGGTTCACCGTCATGGCATCGCCCAGGAACCCGTCAAAGTCGAAAATATCGAAGAAGAGCTGTCCGTCCTGGTCCCATGCCTTATCAGCCAGCATGAGGTTGATGTCATACTCCTGATTGCCCCAGGACTTGGCGGTTCCGCTGGGCAAACGCAGGTTTACGCCGTCATTCAGTTCCTCATTGCCACGGTCAAGCGCGCTGTAGATGTTGAACATTCCGGCCATGCCCTTGTACACGTTCTGCGAAGTGAAGCTGAACATGTGGTCATGGAACCAGTGCGTGCTCATGGTCTCGTGCCAGTCGCCCGGGATCTTATTGATACCACCGCTGTCAGAAGGACCGCCGGCGCGAGGATCAGTGGCATCGGTATTTACGCTGTTGCGGCCCGCCAGAACGATTGGATAGTGGTAGTCGTAAAACTGGTTGGGAAAGAAATAAGCGCCGGTAAAGCCGTCATTCTCCGCTCCATGGTGGCCGTTATGCTCATGGGTGGAAATGCTGATACGGCCGAAACCTCCATTCTGGGTGAAGTCCGGCGGAAGTTTGTTGCTCAAGCGGAAGAGCACCGCATCGCCGCCGTACCGCACCTGCATAAGCTTGGGAGGAAAAGTTCCGTTGTAAGTCCAGAAAGACAGCGGTCCCTGGTCCGGCAGATTTGGGTGGAAGCGTGGATTGAACGGAGTGGTCGGATCGATGCCGGAATTGAAAGTCGAAGCAACGCCGGGATTGTAAACAGTGTTGACCTTGGCTCCCTCCATGGTGGCGGAAATAGCTACTTGAGGCGGAAGTTGAGTGAACTGCTGGTGGGCCCAGATTGGTCCAGGAGGACGGCCTTCAATCGGGCCGAAGCCGCCGCCCAAACTATCTGGCACTGCTTGTTGCGTCTGGTTGGATTCAGCCTGCGGCGCAGGGTTGAGAGATGTGAGTGGATTGCGCGGCAGCACGTCAAAACGGGGCATGGGTTGCGTGAAGGCCTGAACGCCGAAGAGCGGGCTTGGCGGTGCGCCGGTCGGTATGCTGCTACCGCCGTCTGCGTAAGCGCTTTGCACGAATGGATTCAGTCCGTGGATCGGTGCCAGAAGACCGCCGGTTGTGATGAGCCCCCATTTGATGAGATCGCGGCGTGAAACCTTGCCTTGAGAATATGCGCGCACAATTTCTGCGCGGTTTTTGCGCGCGTTTTCTGCTTCTCGCAGACGCGCTTTAGACGCTTTTTCAGGTAGATAAATAAAACTCATGGTTTGCGCTCCTAAAAGTCGTTCAATGAATTACCAAAGGTGGAACAAGGGCCGCCCTGAGGAAAGCCCGCTTGCTGCGTTGCGCGCTTTCGCCATGGTTCAACAATATCGCAATAGGATATATATGAAGAAAAAAAACAATATCGTAATGCGATATTGAATTGGGAGCAGCATACTACCAGCAGCACGCAGAGTCAATTACATTAAAAAGTCTTAAGTTGCTGCCCTTGGATTGACCGGCCCGGCGGTTATTCCCAACAGGATAAAATTGTTAGGTTTCTTAAGCAGTCCCTGAACATACTTCTGGAAAATATGGTAGAAAGTTTTCAACACATGCAAAATAAAAATCGCATTCGCGGCAATGATCAGGTTAAAACCCTGAGCCGGACAGAGTACAAGGCCCTGGCGGAGTTTCGTTATCAGATACGCCGATACCTGCGCTACATGGAGGAAAAGGCAAGGGGTAGAGGGTATAGCCCGCAGCAATATCAACTGCTGCTTGCCATTGAAGGCCTGCCGGAACACCAGATGCCCACCATCAAGACCCTGGCGGAACGGATGCAATTGAACCACAACACAACTGTGGGATTAGTGGACCGGTGTGAGCGGCGCGGTTTTCTTCGCCGTGAGCGTGTGGGGCTTGACCGGCGTGTGGTCACTTTGCTCCTGACGACTGCGGGGAAACGGATGATGCAGGAACAAGCGAGTGCTTCCAGGGCAGAGCTACAGGAAATCGGCCCCATCCTTTTTTCTTCTCTTCGACAATTGATTTCGAATCATCAAACAGGTCGGACGGCTCTGGTTCGCGGTGGCCGATGACCGCCTGCTCTGGGCCTGCCTGCTGCGCTTGGCCTTCTGACCCGTGATTTCTCGAAAAACAAACTGGCCGCAAGATATGACGCAAGACATGAAATGGCTCTCCTTACCTGCTACAGTTCAAATCTAAAAACTCCCCGCCACTAACGCCCTTCCATTTGTCCCACCCTCTCAATCCTAGTAAACTTTTCCGCATGAAAAGATCGCTTGCTGTCTCAATTGCGTTGTTGCTCTGCCTTTCCACGGGCTTTGCCCAGGACTGGGCCAAACAAAAACTGGAAAAATCTTCGCGGCATGGAGAATGGGTGCAGATCAAGCACGATAACCGCACCGTGCAGGCTTTCGTCGTTTACCCGGAGACCAAGGCGAAAGCGCCGGTGGTGATTGTGATCCATGAAATCTTTGGCCTTAGTGACTGGGCGCGTAGCGTGGCGGACGATCTGGCGGCCAACGGCTACATCGGGATTGCGCCCGACCTGCTTTCCGGCATGGGGCCAAAGGGCGGCGGCAGCAGCGAGTTTTCCAGCCAGGAAGTCGGGAAGGCAATCTCATCGCTGAACCCTGATCAGATTACCGCTGACCTGAACGCCGTGGCCGACTACGCCAAGAAGATTCCGGCCGCCAACGGCAAGATTGCGGTCGCGGGATTCTGCTGGGGCGGCGGACAGTCTTTCCGTTTCGCCACCAATCGCAAGGACCTCAGCGCGGCCTTTGTGTTCTACGGCCCCGGTCCGGACAACGTTTCCGCCATCACGGCGCCGGTTTATGGCTTCTATGCCGGCAATGATGCGCGCATTGGCGCCACGGTCCCAGCAACCACAGAGGCGATGAAGAAGGCCGGCAAAAAATATGATCCGGTAACCTATGAAGGCGCAGGCCACGGATTTATGCGCGCCGGTGAAGATCCCGCAAATGATGCGGCGGCTGCGAATAATGATCCTGCGGCAAAACAGAAGCACGATATGGCCGTCGCCAACAAAAAGGCACACGATGAAGGCTGGGCGCGCTGGCTGTCACTTCTCAAATCCATGTAAAAGCACTGCGGACGCCGGATTCCGTTCCGGCGTCCTTTTTTCCCTCCGCAACAGCCTCAATCGATTACCTTTGGCTTATTTTTTTGTCTGACGGAACCATGTGAGCTTCTCGCACGTATTCAACAGCAGGCAGAGTCTTGCCATCAGGAGGCGAATATGACCCCTCAGAATCAACGCACCATCGGCTGGCTCATTGCGATAGTGGGAATTGTTGCTTTGGCCACGCCCAGCTTGCTTAGCCAGTCCAGCACCAGTGCTGATCCGTCAACGCACTTTCAAAAGACTTTTAGCATTGCTTCCGGCGGCACGCTGGCCGTTGACAACTACAAAGGAACAATTCACGTTACCGGCTCTGACACGAACCAGGTCGCAGTCGACGTGAACAAGCATTTTGAAGGCAATGACGCTGATCGCAAATGGTGGATGGAAAACGTCCAGGTCAATTTCAAAAACGACAATAACCGCGTGAGCGTGGAAGTGAAATATCCGCAGTGGACTTGCACTTTCTGCTGGCAGGGCCATGACTACACGGCCGCTGTCGAGCTGGAGATTCATGTTCCCCGGCAGATTAATGTGCAACTTGAAAGTTACAAGCCCGACATCAAAGTGTCCGGGATTCAAGGCGACATTCGCGTGAAGAGCTACAAGAGCCCGATTGAGATTGCCGACACCACCGGCGCGGTGCGGATCGATACTTACAAGGAAACCGTGAAGCTGCGCAACGTGAACCTGCGCGGGCCGCTGGAAATCAAATCCTACAAAGCCGATGCCACAGTTGACGCGCGCAGCCTGGGCGAGTCCGTTACGCTGGAAAATGAAAAAGGCAGCATTGTGCTGCGCGTCCCCGCCAATGCCGGGATGGACGTGGATTATGACGGTGGACGCCGCTCCAGTTTCCGATCCGACTTCCCCATGACGTCACAATCCGGCAGCTTTAATTCAAGTTTCCACGGCAAGGTGAACCAGGGCGGCACGCGGCTTCGTCTGCGCACGGTAAAAGGATCGGTCTCTCTGGAGAAAGTTTCTGGAGCTTCGTAAAAAATAAAAAGCCATGCGACCCGCCGCATGGCTTTTCATTTCGTTGAGTTAGTACCGGCGCCAGCCGCCGCCGCTAATGTAACCTTCTTGGTATCCGCGTTCATAAGCTTGGCGATAGGCTTGTTTGTAGTAATTCCTGTCACCGTAGGTTGAGCTGTAGCCATGGTCGGCATGTTTGTAGTTGCCGTCCTGCGTCGGACGATTGCTGTGCCCGCTGCGACGGTCGCGCGCGCCATCATTAATTCCATCCTGATAGCCATACTGCTGCGCAGCATTCGCTCCGTATCCGCCGTAACCTCCATTGCCGCGGCTATAGACTCCGCGATCGCGGTCATCCCGATCCCCGTCGCCATCGCGGTCCCGGCCCCAACCGCCATTGTTGTAGCCGCTATATTGCCGGAAGCCGCGTTCGTATCCTGAGCGGTATGCCTGCCGGTCGTCGCGCTCGCGCCACCGGCTGTCGTCTGGATCAAAGCGACGATTGTGCCGCGCGTCTTCCTGTCCGCGGCGGAATCCTTCTTTGTACGCCTGCCGGTCATCGTTGTCGCGCTGTCCCCATCCCCATTGCACCGGGACCATGCTCTGTGCCACCGCCAGAGTCGTGGTTCCCGCCATTAACGCTGCGCCCAGCAGCATCGCCTTCATGTGTCTCATGGACCCTCCCGTTAAAACCGTCTCAAAGAAATTCCGGCATAACGTTCAAATAGATTTCCCTTACGGAATGCAAACACTCGCCGCGATACAAGCTCTCTTCAATTCCGTTAAGTTGTGTTTGCGATGGGTAAGGAATAGTTTGGGAATATGGCGTTTGAATTGCCTGCGACCTAAAATGCACAACCTTGTCCCTGATACAACCCCGCGCTGCCGAACGCAGGGCATTTGCAGAGAAGGACTATTTCGATTTCCCGACTTCCACTTCGCGCGCTCGCTGCTGATAGCCTTCCACCGTGTGCGGACGCACGGCCTGGAAATAACTGACCAGCTTTTTCACGTATGCCGCCACAGGCGTGTACTGCATGCCCAACTCTGCCTTGCTGCGCGCGTTGTCCAGTGACGACATCCACTTGCCACTGAACGGCGAGCAATGCGGCAACAAGCCTTCGCGGTCAAGTTCTTCGCGTGGCACGCGCACAATCTTCAACGGACAATGCATCGTCTCCGCCAGCAATTCCAGGAACTGAACCAAAGACAAAGTCTCATCCTGCCCGATGTTGTATGCGGACCCTTTGCCTTTTTCGCTTTCCGCCAGCCGCATAACCGCCTGCACCACGTCTTCACCATACACATGCCGCACCGGCGCTCCGTCTTCGTCGGGGATCAATAGCGGCCCTTCATCCTGAATGCGGAGAAAATATCCATAGATTCGGTCATAGTGGTCGCGTTCGCTGTTCACCATCGGCAGGCGCAGGCTGGTAAAAGGAAACTTGCCTTCCTTCCATGCGCGCGGGAATACATCTTCCGCCGCGCGTTTGTCGAAACCATAACGCCAGTTCTCGTATTCTGAAATATTCGAATTCGGCGGCTCCGCCATCACCGGCCCGGCATAATCATCCTCCTTATAAGGTCTTTCAGCCCCCACTCGCACCAGGTAAACCTGCCCCGTGCTCAGAAAGATGTACCGCCCAACTTTGCCCGTAAATAATTCGACCGCAGCCTCCGCCTCAGCGCCGGTGTACAGCGTGGTATCGATGACCAAATCGAATTCCCTGCCAGTCAAGACACGCTTCAGCTCTTCCGGATTCGTTCTGTCGCCGCGCAGCCGCTCAACTTCTTCCGGCAGGTCATCACGCGTTTGCCCGCGATTGAATACCGCAACTTCGTCCCCGCGTTGCAGCAGGGCGTGAACAATTGAAGGACCCAGATTTCTTGTGCCGCCGATGATGAGTGAACGCATGGGCATATTGTAAAAGGAACCGGCAAACAGACCGGCTTAGAGAGTCGTGCTCTTAGCTTTCGCCAGTACGATGGGTTGGTAAAATCCGCTCTCATCAGCACGAATCCAGCGGCACCCAGAGAATCCTGATCTTGCCAGAATTTCGCTCAATTCATCCCTCATAATCGAGCGATAGTTCGAAACATAATGCTGGGATTCCCATTCGTCTTGGATTTCCCTGGTTATATAAAGATGAAAAGTGTACCGGCGATCATCCAGCCAATCCCATACTTGATGGACAATCCGTCGGCCTTCTTCGCCAGAATAAAAATTGGGTCCTTGTACCATCGGCTTCTCGCGCACCAGACTGTCATAATCCCTTATGCTGGCCATGAAGAGCGCGCCAAGCCGCAATTTTCGCCGCATCTGGGTTACTGCCTGAAATAGTTGTTGCTCGCTCTCAAGATGCGGAAGGGCGTTGTCCATGCAGATAACCGCGTCGAATTCTCCATCCGGGACTTCCGTTAGATTCAGCATGTCTGCGGCGAAGGTCCGCACGCTCAGTCCTCTTTTGTCAGCTTCCATGCGGGTTCGTTCCACAGCGGAGGGACTCAGATCGCAGGCGGTGACTTGAAAGCCCAGCTTGGCCAGACCCAATGCTTGGGTTCCAATTCCGCATGCGCAATCTAGGACTTTTACTCTCGCCGGAGTGCCGCACTCGCGTTCAAGGATAGCTCCAAGGATTGCGGCTTGGCGACGGATTGAAACTTCCCAATCTTCAAAGATAAGATGGTAGCTGCCGGCCAACTGATCGTAGAAATCTTTAACTCCTTCAGCCATACGTCATTGTAGCGATTTCACGCTCGCGGAAGTGTACTCTGCCGCCAGCCGTTGGATTGCTTTACCACGTTACATCCGTATAAAACGCGTTGTTCCCCGTGCGCAGGTCTTTCCCGTAAAGCAACACCACGCCCACTCCCAGCACATTCAGCTTCGCCTGCGGGCCAAGATCAAACAACCATTTATGCGGACCAAGTGCTGCCGATGAATCCAGTATCTTGCCCGTATCCAGAAACGGCCCCAGCTTCACCGTCAGAATTCCGTTCGAATACACGTGTCTATCGCTTTCCCAGTTGGAAAGAAAATAATTCCGTCCCAACGGCGCGCTGCCTTTCTCCCCATGGCGCGTTCCAATGTGCGCCCGCAAAGGCAAATCATTGTCACGGTCCACGCCCAGCAGGAATAGTTCATCGAACGGTATTTGTCCAAACGTCTTGCCGGCATGCGCGCGCCATTGCATTTCATAATCGTCACCCTGCTCGCGCGGATACCAGTGCATGCCAACTGCGCCTTGCAATTTTTCAAAAGACTGCCCCGGTTCCGACCATAAGCGTCCCGCCTGGGACTTGCCGCTGCTGAAAATGGTCAGGCGTTTTTCCGGCGACCGCCATAGCTCATACGTGAACTGCGCTTTCTGCTTGATCTGGTAGCCCTTGGCCAGCAATTCCGGCGTCAACGCCACGCCGGGAACAACGTTGCGGAAATCCCTGTGTGAAAACTCCACGCCGGTTGTCCAACTCCAGCGCGCGCCCACAAACCGCGTGATCTCCGCGCCCACGCTTTCCCGCCGAAGGTTCGTCGCGCCCAGGAACGTGCTTGATCCAGTGAAAGACGTTTGCACGGTCCAGTTTTCATTGCGGAAGTCCGCGCCCAAGCGGTAGCGCCATTTCGGGCTTCCTCCAAGCGGCCCGTTGATCGCAGCCACCGCGCGACGCTTATCGGTATCGAACCGCGCCAGCGAAATAATGTTCGTGCCCGAGCCATGCAGGTTGTAATACTCCGGCGTAATCTCTTCAAAAAGTGCTCCGCTGAAGATGCGGACCAGCGCCTGAAGCTTGCTGTTGCCAAAACCATTCAGCTCCTGCGCGCGAAGGATTGCGTCAAACTTTCCGTCAGGCCGCGCTTCTAGACTCAGCTTGTACGTGGAAAAAATTTCCAGGCCGCGCAGCCGAAAGTTGCTGGCCAGCAATTCCTCCAGCGTCAACGTGCTGGCGGGCGCAAAAGCGAACGCATGGTCCAGCAGCGCCGGACGCACTTTTAACGCCGGCTCGCTTCGCACCTCAGTGACCTGTGGCTTCCCTATGCGGTTCCAATACTTGAGCGCCGCCTCCAGATTGCCTTCAAGGAAATAAACCGTCGCCAGAAATTCATTGGCGTACTCATCCTTCGCATCAAGCCGCAACGCGCGATGGAGATCATGCCGGGCCTCACCATATTTCTTCTGCTTAAACGCCACGCCGGCCAGCTCGATCGGAAAGCGCTTATCGTTTGGAGCAAGCCGCTGGCCGTCAGAGAGTGCTTTGCCCGCTTCCGCCCAGCGCTCAAGGTGCGCCAGCGCGACACCATAGTAATAATCAAGATCGGCATTGTTGCGGGGCGATTGCTGCAATAGCTGCGCCAGATCGCTCCATCTCTCCTGCTCAAAAAGTTGTTTGGCTGCGGGCGTGGGATTTGTCTGCGCCCAGCCGTGCAAATAGCCCAGCGTTGCCACCAGCAGCACGCAAACGCGAAGAATTTTTCGTGAACTTATCACTTCGGCAGCGCCAGCAGCGTCCAATGGCCCACGGCGCTCCACTGCTTTTCAAAACTCGTGCGGTCCTGCTTCAGAAGCTTGCGCTGCGCGGCATCATTCAGATAAACCACTCCTTCAGCAGGATCAATGCCGACCACCACCACAAAGTGCAGTGAACTTTCTAAGGACGAGGGCTTTAGTGCGGCAATCAGTGGACGCCCTTTTTCCAGATGCTGTTTCAAATCATCCCACTTCCCCCCGAAGGCAAAAGTCTGGAAGCCGTTTTGCTGGAAATAATGTTCCAGGTCTGAAGCGCGAACGCCATGGTCTTTGCGGGAATAAAGCGCACGCTGGATTTCCACCGCATCAGAGGCAGCGTCAATTTCCTTGGCCTGTTGCTTGCGCCAGTACTGCATCACCATGGCGATGCTGGCTGCGCCGCAACCATCTTTTTCCTGCTTAATAAAAGGGACGTCCAGCCACACGCCGTGTGTTGCGGCAAAGACAAAGCCGCAGAGACACAGGATACAAATGAGTCTCTGCGGCATATTTCGTGCCATGAAGATATTTCTAGCGGACAGCTACGATAATCAGCACCAGCACCGCGATGCCGAGAATAATCAGGATCAAATCGCGTTCACTGAGATCGCCGGCATAAAAGTCAGCCTGTGCTTTGTCGGCCCGCGCCGCCAATTGGGCCAGTTCCTGATCGTTAAGGGTTGAGACCGCGGTTTTCACCTGCTGCGTGTCCATCTTCGCCGACTTCAGGGCCTTTTCAGCCGTCGGCGTTGACAACAGGCGTTGAATTGAATCCAGGTTGTGCTGTCTTACCTGCGACGCTGCAGTTGCTGCCTTTTGCAGGTCCGCGGGGCTGACCACGTGGCTTTGCGCAAGCGCCTCCGTGGGAACAATGAAGAGTGCAACCAGAACGGTGGCAATTGCCATCCGCAGGGATTGCCGCAAATCAAAATGCATAGTCAAGCTCCTCCACTAATGTTCCGGCCAGATAGAAAGTATACATGACCGTATTGCGAGCACTTTTACCGGAGTACTAGTACTCCTGGTCTCGTCGCAGCAAAGCGCCAGCCATCTCCGCGCTCGCTGCGCAACCTCTATATACCCGGTGAATGGTCCAGTTCATTAGCTTTGAACTGCAAAGCAAGGGAGCAGTTGCCTGCTCCCTGTAAAAGCAAATTGATTCCGGCGGTTCTCAGTTTGTTGAAGCTGTTTTGCTCTGCGCCGTAGCTGATTCCGTTCCCAATTGCAGAGAGACTTTCTTCCCCGCAAATTGCAACGCCTTCAGTTCGCGCTCGCCTTTGGTTCCGTTGGATACTTCCGCCTGCGTCTCGCTGGCTTTGCTGTCCAGGGCAATTACCTGCGCCGGCGCGGTGGCCACTACTTTTTTGCCTTGCATAATGTTTACCTGCACCGTTGGCCCGGCGCCTTCCCACTGGGCGGTGTATTCGCCCGCGGGCAAAGTTGTGCCGTTCACCTGTGTGGCGGCGGAAATCTCAAAGCTGCTTTTATGGGAATCGCTGGCTGCAAAAGCGCTCGTGGTCAATGCCAGCGCCAGTGTTGCGAATATGATCCGGGAAAATAACGTGGACTTCATTACCGCTCCTTTGATTCTTTCCCGCTGTTCGGCGGGAACCGGTTGAGGGCGGCCTTTTTCCATCAGCAATGAAGTTTTCAATTCATTGCCTGATGACCTACAATTCTTGGGCGTGGGTTAAGAAACAGGCGCGCGTATGCGTGCCGATTTCCGGGGACTGTTCTCGCCTGGGGCCGCCAAAACCGTGGGCGCGAACATTCCCTGAACCCCGTGAACCTAAGTGCTACATTTTCAACTCTTGTCGTGCTCTTGTTCTTCTCTTCTCACTTGCAAAGACGATGCCAAACAATCAAAAGTTCCAACCAATTTGGCTTAGCATATTTTTTTAGACTGCAAGTGCATCAACGCGTTAGCGTTCACTCATCCCACTTACTCACTCCTTACGTTTTCTTTAACCACTCGTCCCACGCAACTGTGCGGAAATGAATCGTCGACGTTCGAAAATGAACAGTAGCATCTACGATGTGTGAATTTTCGTAATGGAAATCGATTGACTGCTTGAATATTTTTGGAAGAAAAAGTTTTGTGTGGGATGGAGCGTGGGATTAAACGATCGCTATCGTCGAACGTCGTCAGAGGTCAGCTGCAAAATCTCCACTATGCAGGCTTCGCGTGGTTTGAGAGATAGTCGGGAGTGGCAGAGAACGAATGCAGAACGTGAAGAAATAATTTTCGGATGTCCTCCGCTGTGTAGGACGATGCATAAGGAATTCTGCCGGAGAGCATTCTGTCGCGCAACAGTCCTTCCATCATTCCAATCAGCGCGGAGCGCATGCCTTCAATATTCAGATCGGAACGGAGCTGTCCCAGGTCGCGCATTTCCTTGAGCAATCTGTCCGCCGTGTTCACCAGCCCCAGGAAGCCCTTGGTCATTAGGACCATGTGGCCTTCTTTGCGGATTCTGCGGCCTTCAAGCAAAAATAATTGTTTGAGCTGTTCGTCTTCTTCCAGCTTGGAGAGAATCAATCCCACCAGGGCCTGCAATTTGGAACTAGGAGCCGGGATGTATTCCAGAGTGCCAAAAGCCTGGGCGATGTGGTTCCACCCGTCCTCAAATATCGCCTCGAGCAGTCCCTCTTTGCTGCCAAAGTGCTTAATCAACTGCGATTCGCTGGTTTGCGCCATTCGTGCGATTGAAATTGTGCTGGTGTTTTCAAAGCCCGATTCCGCAAATAGTGCTTTGGCGGCTTTCAATATGCGCTCGGCAGCGGGGCCTTTGGAAGTCAGCGGGTTAGGAACGGATGCCATAGTCCTTCTTTCGGAAGAAGCAGAGTCGCACAATGAAGTAGTACCACCACCCTAAAGTCAACGCAAGGTGGTATGTCTCTAATTCATTGAAAATATTGGGAAAACTATCTGGCAACTCCGGTCATGAATATTTCTTCTTAAGTTCAGCGGTAGTGCTACTACTGCCATCACTTTTGTAGGTTTCGGCCAGCTCCAGAAATTCACGCTTCAGGAGAAACCAATGTCAACGCTTCCCTCCCCCTCAGCACCCCCAAAATCAGGAAATAAAAACAGATTGACGGCGAGCCTCTCCAGTCATTGGCTCGCTTTGCTTGCAGTTGCTTTGGTTTTGATTCTGGCCCAGCCGGCTTCCGCCCAGACCGTGACTTCCATCAGCAGCACTTCAGGACCGGTTTCCTGGGACTTTGGTCCAGTCGTGGCAGGCACCGTTACCAACGTGGGTATTCAGGACACTTGTCCGCCCGGCGTGTGCGACAACCACGATTTGACAATTACGCTTCCCGCGCCCGCCGCAACTTTTTACCAAACCAACACCGTTCAAGTAACAATTAAGTACACATGGAACAGCACCGCGCCCAGCGATCTTGATGTCTTTGCCATCAGTCCAAACGCGGCGGACCACGGTCCCGGATCGCCTGACGTCACCAGCACTGGCCCCGGTGAAGAAGATCTGACGCTCACAGATCCAATTGATGGACTGTGGCATATTCGTTCCGTGGCATCTACGGTGCCGCTTCCTGTTTCTGCGCACGCTGTGGTCAGCATGACGGTTGCGCCCCGACCGACCACTGCGCCGCCTCCTCCACCTGCTCCCGGTGCGCCCGCTTTCGTCAACTATGCTGCTCCGGAAAATATTCCACCATCCGTCGGTTCCACTGATGCCAGCCAGCATGCGGCCGGCGAACCTTCCATCGGCGTTGATTGGAATACCGGCAAAGCTTTTATCGAGGCCGGAAATCACACGCTTCGCGTCACCTTTAATGACACTGTCACTCCCGCAACTTCAACCTGGGAAGACAAGCGCTCGCCTTTCGCGCGTGTCAGCCTTGATCCCATTCTCTTTACTGACGATGGCCACATGGGTGGCACGAACCGCACATTCTCTTCGCAGCTCAACGGCGTAACCAGCGAGCTTTCATTTACTGACGATGACGGAGACGACTGGCTTCCCACGCAAGGTTCAGGGCAGCCAGCGGGCGTCGATCACCAGACGGTTGGCGGAGGTCCATACGCTTCTCCCGCGCCGGCTGTACATACTTATCCGCACGCAATTTATTACTGCTCGCAGGATATCGCCACGGCATTCTGCTCACGCAGTGACGATGGCGGCGTCACATTTGGTCCGGGCGTTCCTATCTACACATTCACTACCGTCAACGGGGTGGACAAGCCCATAGCGCCGGGAACTTGCGGCGGCCTGCACGGCCACGTTCGCGTATCGCCAGACGGCACAGCCTACGTCCCCAATGAAAAATGCCAGGACACAGCAGGCGTCAGCCGCGCCGGCGTTGCCGTTTCCACTGATAATGGTTTGACCTGGGTTGTGCGCACCGTGCCGGATGCTACCAGTTCCACCAGCGATCCCTCTGTTTCCGCGGGCAAGAACAATACGATTTATTTTGGCTACGTGAACTCTGACGGCCATGCCAAGATTGCCGTGTCGCATGATCGCGGCCTGCACTGGTCGAAATCTCAGGACGCTGGAACTCCCTTCGGCATTCAAAACGCCGAGTTCGCTGAAGTCGTGGCCGGAGACGACAATCGCGCAGCTTTTGCTTTTCTCGGCACACCCAGCCTTGGCGATACGCAATCCGCAGACTTCCTTGGCGTCTGGCATCTTTACATTGCATTCACATACAACGGCGGGCTCACCTGGACGACCTCTGACGCCACTCCTTCAGACCCGGTACAGCGCGGCTGCATCTGGAACGGCGGCGGCAGCAATCCGTGCCGCAACCTGCTCGACTTTAACGACATCACCGTGGATAAATTTGGCCGCGTGCTCGTGGGCTATGCCGATGGCTGCACCGGAACCTGCGTGACCGATCCTTCGCAAAATGCCACGGCTGGGCCTGTGACGGCTCAAGACGCGCTGGCGACAATCGCGCGGCAGACCGGTGGGCGCGGGCTGTTCTCTGCTTTCGATGGCACGCAGTTCGGCATTCGCAGCGGTGACGATGAAGGCGGCGGCAAACTATGCTTCGGCGATCCCGCAAGCGGCGTCCACGGTGGGCCAGACTGCGACGACAACCGCCAACACTAATATGGTGTAGCCACCAGGCCCGCGCGGAAGAATATCTTTTGCGCGGGCTGTTTCTTTCTCCGCTACAGGTAAAATTCTGGGTCTGGAAATGTCCATGAAGAAGAATGTATTTCAACTCATATCTTGCGTCCTGCTGCTCGCCGGAGTGATGTCGGCCGCGCAAAAATCCCCCAACGATCCAAAGCAATCCAGACCGGATCCCTGCGCACTCCTGACCGGTGCGGATATTCAGGCCGTGCAAGGCGACGCGGTGCAGGACACTAAGCCGAGCACACAGCCTGCCGGCGGGTTAGTCATGTCGCAATGCCTCTTTCGCACCGCCTCTTCCAGCAAGTCCGTCAGCATAGCCATCGCAACTTCCGGGACCACTTCCCCACGCGCGTTCTGGCAAAAACAATTCCACTCCGGCAAGCCCGAGCCTGAAGAGAAAGAAAAAGACAAGGCGGCTGCTGGACGCCAAGGCGCAAAAGAAGCAGAAGCTGAGTCCACGCAACCGCGCACCACCAAAGGCGTGGGAGACCAGGCTTATTGGGTCGGCAGCCCCATGGTGGGAGCACTCTATGTTTTAAAAGGCAACACTTTTTTGCGCATCAGCGTGGGCGGAGTACGTGAACAGGCCGCGCGGATTCAAAAATCCATAGCGCTGGCGCGGCTTGCTCTGAAGCGCCTAAAGTCGTAAATATTTTCACTCGCGCCGGTCATCGATCATCATCTTTATTCATAATTGGTTAGCCTCAAACCCGACATTTTCTTTCACAATCCCTTTCTAATCTACGAAATTTCATCGCCTTGTGCTCTCTGATTGCCACTTTTATAGAAAATTAGACCTTTTAATTTCAGTCCAATGAAACCGTAATCTCGCGCTTTTAAAACCATGGGTAACGGATGAAGTTGCTCTGAAACGGATGAAGCACTCAGAGCACTAAGCAGCAGAAGGTTTTACAAATGGGCTTTCGGGGGCGGGCAGCTATTGTCCAGCCAGGAGGAGGATTTCCGCCATATGGAACTCTGTTACATGGTAAGCATGAGCACGCTGCATGAGGTTTTGCAGGCAGAAGCAAGACCCAACACCGCCTATCGGCTCCTGGCCGGCGAGGACACCGTCACGGTTGTCCATTACGGTCCAGAGGGCCTGATCAATCAATTCGCCTTTCCCATTGTTTACCGTGTAGAAGACGTTCCAGAGGACGAAGGAACGCTCATGCTGATGGTCGCCACGGAACGCAGCCGCGAATGGCAGAGCTTCTGGGTACCTCTGGAAAGCAAGCTCTCGCACTGCTGCTCTTTGAATACGGTGGCGTAAGGCACTTTTCGCAGGTCAGCGCGAAGCGGCCTTTGCCCGGACTGCCGGACTTTGCGGCTGCTCCGGCTCGAAACGCCGGCTCTTTCTAAAATCGTCTGTGGGATGCAAAATCTCTGTTGGTGAGGCCGCCAACGCTGCCAGATCGGCGCGGCTCAGGCCCCAAAGATGTTTTGCTGCAAGTTCCCAGTGTTCAGGTCGAGTAATGACTGCCAGGCCTTGCTGCCAATTTCATTAAAAAGTAGGATGCAGCGTTCCAGCCGCCATGTTGCTTTGTTGCAGGACAACTATGTTCCCGGGCAACAGTTGTTCTTATGCGCTTGCGGCGCGGGACACAAGCCGCAATGTGCTAGAGCGATTTCAGGTACTCAATAATCGCCCAGCGATCGTCAGGCGAGAGCGCCGGCCCAATCACTCCATTCCCTCTGGGACCGTCTTTGAATTCATGACCGTGATTGCTGTTGCCCGGATTCGCGGTATCAAAGAGGTAGCCGCCCTTTAACTCTGAAGTATCGTAGCCGACCTTGACGGGGTCATACTGTTTGCTACCCAGCCAGAATTTGTCTGGCCTCTCGCTCTGCGGTGAGAGCAGTGCGTATAAGCTTGGCACTGATCCGTTATGCAAGTATAAACCTACAGCCCATATCCCATTCAACGGACGGGCCTTGTAGATGGCCTCGGCACGAATCACCGGATCGGTAGGGTCACGGAATCCACTCCATTCAATCCGTTGCTGGGGAGTGAGTCCTTTGCTGTCAAAAAACTTCCCAGCCATTCCAATCGTTACCAGCTTTAACCCTTCTTCGGCTGAGACGCGTCCCTTCCCCAGATCACCGCTGTCGGCTGTGCGATTCAGGAAATCGACCGCTTCATGCGGATCAGTCCCCACATACTCCTGCTTCACATCTTTAACTTTGAAAAATTGTTTTCCCTGCGCGTTCTTCCACCAATACTTTGGCTGGGCTGATTTCAGGTCTTCCTGCAATTCAACAGGCGGAGGTTGGTGGCAGCCTTCGCAATGTTGTTTATAAAGCGCCGCTCCTCTGGTTACTTTGTCCTGCGCCAGCGGGGGAAAAACCGCGGGCCATTTAGGTGATGACAAACCTTGATAAGGCTCGCTTCCCGCCAGCAGGTCCTCAATTGTTTTCAGCCCTTCAATATGGACGCTGTTGCCCAATTCCTTGGCATCGTCGCCGTAGAGTTTTGCTGACGCTCTCACGCCCAGCGCTTCACCAATGTTGCGGACCAATGGATCAGCAATCGACGAGTTGTATTGGACCCAGGTAAACCATGAGGCGTCCCAGACCTGTGGGTAACGGACAGGCGCGTTCGCCGGCGCAAAGTTAGCGTTGTTTCGCATGTCGACGGCGAAAACCTGGTTGCCAATGCGGGTAAGGGCATCTGTACGGCCAAAACCCGCCAGATTCGTGTAAATTTTTTCCTGGTCGGTGGCGCTCTTCTCAAACATCGCCCTTGAGATGAATGAATCCAGTGCGATTTTTAGTTTCTTCTTGTCATCCTCGGTTGCAGTGGGACCCAGCACGTTCCGCTCAAAGCGTTTGTAGCGGAAAGGCATCTTGTCGGTCAGAATGAGCGCTACTCCGAGCGCCTTTTGAAATTGAAAAACTTCAATCATCGCCGGCGCGCCCTCTACCCGGACCGCGTACTTATCGAAATACAACTCTCCCGTATGGCACGCTGCGCATGTCAGTCCCACAACTTTGGATGTTCCCTTTGATTCGGGATCATAAAAATCATCTTGTTTAGCGAAGCCCACAGGCAGGCCATCGGGATTGAGTTGAGCGTCCTCATCACCCTCCAGAAATCCAAAGCGCGCAAGATAGGTTTTCTCGTGAAATGGCTTGCACTCGGCGATGGAGAAGCAAGGCTGCTCGAGCGCCATAAACCATTCGTAGGGTAAAAGACGCGTTCCTTGCGCAGTGTAGTGAAAGCGGTGGCGCTGCTCGTCAGTCCAGTGTTGATCCAGTTGGACCTTTTGCTCCGGCGGAGCTGCGTACTCCGGAACAACCACTCTAAGCTTGCTCCACTCGTGATAGAGGAAGTATCCCCCGATGACTAGTACGATCAATGCCCCGCGAATGAGTTTGCTCTTCATGCTGTCTCTTTCTTACCGCATGCGCAGTATTGCTTTAACTCGGGTTCCAGGCAAATCGGCATCAGCATTTGACTCTATGCCGATGATTCAACCTGGTTGCTGGTGGAGGCCGAATTATAGCCTAGCTATGAATAGAGGCACATGAAAAGTTGAATGAAGAATGGTTTTAAATAACATGTTGGCACAAGGTTCCAATCTCCCGCCCGGAGCCTTGGATTGCCCTGTGCCAACTCTGGAAAGGCTACTGATGATTATTTTTCCCTCCGTGCGCCGCCAGCACCTGGGAAACCCAGTGTTTTACCTGTAGGTAATGGTCTGATTTGCGCGTCATCTGAAAGAACATCTGCGCCGATTTTTTCTTGGTCAGGCTGTTGTGATGGATGAGTCTTGTGATGTGCTCCGCGGTCAGATGCTCCACCTTAAACGATTTGCGATGTGCCACAATCTCACGCAGCATTCTCTCCATAATCTCAAGGTCGTGCCAGACTCCAATGGTTCCCTGTAACGACTTCAGCCAGTTCAAGGTCTCAGTGCTTCCGGCAATATGCAGTTTGGCCATTACCTCAGTCAGATAGCGCAACCTCTTGGCCGCAATCCGCATGCGGTGAATAACGTGTTCACAGGGATCGTCGTGTGACCTCTCCACCGCAACCGCAAATTCCCGCCACCGGCTTGCCAGGGAGTTTACGATACGCTGGTAGACGATCGCCGTTTCTGCCTGACTGCGTTCTCTGGTGATCCCGTGGTTGACTCGCCGTTCGTTACTCAAGTCGAAATCGCGCTTGATATGTAGATAGGGCGTCGCCAAATTCAGGCGTCCCAGCTTTTCCAGAGTTACCACGGCCGTCCGCGCGCGCAAGGGCCTCAGGTACTCGCTCAGTGCTTTCCAGGCATCGGCTTCCGTCCGCCTGGTTGCGACGGCATTGTCCGCCACGTCCAGCAGAGCATCACAATTGCGCAGCTCTCCCAGTGTGCGACGGCACAATTGCAGCCGCCGGCGTAGCTTCTTAATGTGACCGGGGCGCGGCTTGCCATAAATGAGATCTAATATCTCCTCCAGCCGCCGGCATGAGACCCGCATTTCATTCACAGCCGTGAGATCTTCATGGCGCAGCACCGGTGGAAGCAGGTCGATGAATTTGTCCATTTGCCGCAATGCGATTTTACGGACTTTTGCCCACGCCCAGGATGGCTGGGTTTCAACGTGGTCCTGCGCCGGCTCATTGGGTCGCACCTTTGGCAGAGGAACGGCGAACTGCTTATTGTTGTCGATATTGATGATGGAATTGATCATGGTTAAAACTCCATTGCTCAAGCGGCCTCGGAGCCTCCTTTTTTATGAATAGAGGGCGTCTTTATGTCCCTTTTGGCCGCACGCGCGGTCCGTACTTTGTTAAGAGACCGAGGTTTCTTTGTCCTGGTCGCAGGCACATTGATGACCGAAATTGATGCATGCGGCATTGCGCGATAGTTGGAAGCTATCTTGAGGCTTCGCATCATGGAACTTTTTTTGGCTTGATGCGTCTCCATCCGGCGGAGTATGTCATCCAGGCTGCGCAACGCGTCCACAATATAGGGTCCTTTATTCAGCATCACGCATTCTGCGCGGCTTGCCATGGCTGCATCGGTTATCTCCGCGCGGGAAGGAATGCCATCTTTGGCCAGCCGTTCCAGCACCTGTGTGGCCCAGATCACCGGAACGTGCGCGGCTTCGGCAAACCACAGGATCTCTTCCTGCACCTCGGCAAGGCGCTCAAAGCCGCACTCTATCGCGAGATCGCCCCGCGCAATCATCACGCCCACTGAAGCGCCGTGCATCGCGGCCAACAAAAGGTCCGGCAGCGATTCAAAGGCTTTTCTGGTCTCGATTTTCAAAATAATGCCCACATGTTCACCGCCAAGATCGGCGAGCCGGCGCTGCAATTCGCGGATTCCGTGGGCATCGCGCACAAAGGAATATCCGACCATATCGGCATGTTTCGCTATAAACTCCAGCGCGCGCTGATCATTGCTGGTGAGCGGAGGCAGGCGCAACTCGCTTTCCGGCGCATTGATGCCTTTGTCCGCTTCAAGTTTGCTGCCCTCTGGAGAAGCATGCGTGATTTCAACCGAGATGGCGTCGAAATCGACGGTCCGTATGGCGCCGCCGATTTTTCCATCGTCGAACCAGATCGGCTCGCCCGGTTTTACCTGGTCGAATATTTCCGGTAAGGTCAGGGAAACTGTGGCGGGAGAGAGTAAGCGCCCTTGCTCATCGTAGATTGCCGGATGGCCAGGAGCAAAAGTCCTCGTCAAAATCAATGTGTCACCCACGCGTAGAACCAGGCATTGTACGTGTGCTGGAATATCCAGCGGCCGGGTTGCGGGGACATGGTCCACGTTGGCATCGTGCAGATGCCCTTCACCACGACGCTGCAGATGCAGATCAGTCTCTGGCGTGATGTAAGCGGTCTTGCTCAGCTCCGCCCAACGGTTGGCGCCTTCAGCGGCCACAATGCTCATCGTGCGGCCCGAGCCTCTGGCATCTTTGAAATGAATAGAATCGCCGGGTGCGCAGGATGCAAGCCAGTTCGGGTCGAGATTAAGGCAGCCGTCGGCGCCTGCCGGCGGCCGCGCTCGATTCTCATTTGGAGTTAGCCACAAGCGGGCGGGGCTCTCGATTCGGCCGAACACGTCGCGCCGTGGGCGCACCTTCATCACGCGCGGCCCTGGCTCTATGGGTCCAATACGCAATTTAGGGCCTGCAATATCCATCAGCAGATTGCATGGCTTGTCCAATTCCTCCTGCGCCTGATGCAAATTGGCGATCATGCGGCCCCACGCTTCAGGAGTGTCATAAGCACAATTGATTCGCAGGCAATTCATGCCGTTTTGCAACAATCGATGGATCAGTTCATAGTTTGTCGCGGCTTCAGACGGCGCGGTCACCAAAATCCTGACATTCCGCCCCACTGGTGTTGGCCCCAACAGTGCTTCTGTACGCGCTTTCAGCACCGGCGTGCACTTCTCTCCCGATTTTCGGTAGCTTGGAGCGCCGGGTGCGGCATGGTGGAGGCGGCGAAGAATTTCCAGCACACGATCTACGTCATCCAGAATATGTCCTTCAGAGCGGCCAAGCGATGAAACGCCAATCTCAGCCAGCCTCTTTTGCAATTTGCGCAAGTCGTGCCCGCGCAGGGCAAGGTAGTGGACCAGGTTTGTAGCGCTGCTTCGCTGATCGGAACGCAGCTCCCGGATGACCCGCGAGAAACGGCTTTCCAGCCGAACCATATCTGCACGGAGATCGGCCAAGGCCTCCATGGCGTCCCTGACTTCAGTCTTGTTCCACACCCGTAAAGTAGACCGGCTGCCCATATTCTTGTAACCTCATCCAAACAAAGTACTTGCTCCTTATAAACTCATTCTCATCTACCAGAGACTTTCCGGCTGTGACGTAGCTCACCAAATTTGCTCAAACGCCCTTGCCCCTCCAATAAACACACCTGAGGACTACCTAATGGCAGTCTAGGTGGCCTTTCCATGCGGGATAACTGTCAATCTATACAGGGAGAAGCAAGAACATTCTGAGTTCTTCTTGCTTCATTCGGCGGCGACCCGCACCCTATTGCTTCCTGCGCGCGTTCGCCAGGCGGAACTGCTTCTGCGCAGGCATACTCTGATCTGTGAAAGTGTGTCTTTGGTCATTACACGTTTTTGCTTGCGCCTCGTCTGAGAAAAGGAGCAGTGCGAATGCTCATGGCACTGATTGGAAGATTGTGAATTAATGCGATGCTTGGAAATCCACCGGCGGAGTTCGATCTTAGTCCGGTTCGTTTGCCCTGCTAAGGTTTTGCGTCCGGCGCTGCTGAAATCACACTGCGCTCGCGGAATGGCAGTCTTAGTTTGCGCACCACTTCAGGCCAGAACTCACGCAGCAGATCATAGCCCATGCTGCCGGCGATGCTAATGCCCACACGCGTTGCTGCCGGCGGAAATCCCTGATCATTTCCCGGATGATACAGGTTGGAAAGGGCCACGGTGCTGGCGGTTGTGGCCCACAATGAATAATTCGGCATCTTGTTGCCGGAATCGCTCCGCGCTATGACAGTATGGGATACGGCATACCACATGCGTCCCCGCGTGGATCCATTTCCTTTGCGATAGTAACGCGGATCTTGCCGGAAGATGACCGGATAGAAGAATTGACCAAAAAAGTTGGACGCCTCCGTATCTATCAAGGCCGCGCCATAACGCCTGCCATAGGCCACCGCTCCCTGGCCCCATTTGCTATCGTCATTTTGCCATTGCGAGAATCCTGCGCTGGCCGCCGCTCCTATAAAGGTCACGGGGTCGATGCTGGTCTCCACGAACATATCAAACTTCTGACCGGCATTCAGACCGCAGATCTTCTGCCCTTTCTTTCGCCGGGCCGGAACAGTCGTCATCTCCGGGTTGCGCGCAAACCACGCGGCAATTCTCTTGAGCGGGCCGTCATATTCGCTTGCGTCGAACAGTTCAGCCGGCCTGTCGCACGGCGTCTCGATTGCACTGGCAACTGCCATTATTGGCGAAGGTGGGACGGACGAGACGTTCAGATTCCCTGCTCCGGCTAACGCCAGTAAGGAGCTCCCGCCTTCTGGATTTGAAACCAGCAAGAATGGCTGTCGATTGGGCTGAGGCACATCGCCAGGCACATACAATGTCCATTCCGGGGCAGTCACTGTGGGATCGCCCCCCGGAATACCTGAGCTCTGCCCGGTCGCCGCGACGCCAAGCGACCAGATGAGCAGGTTCAAGAAAAGCCAGCGCGGTTTCAAGAGACGCCCCCTTTGATTTTGCCGGGCCCCTTAATCAACGACTAAGGGTACTGACGATACGCCAGGAGCGGAACTGACATATTTGACAGGGGCAGTAGAAATCCGGGTTATGCCTTGAAGCTGGCCAAGTCAGTGCCCGGCAGGGAATCCACGGTGACCTGTTGCGGTGCAAAGCAACAAACGCAAACAGAAACAAACAAAGCAACCAGAGCCAACGCCCCAACAGATTGCCTGCTCGTCTTGTCCCCTTTGCGGATATGGCCCCTGCCGGCTGACATTCAATGCGTTCTCACTACCACTTAAACACATCACTGAGCCGCCACGGATTCCGGAGCGCCTCAATTTCAAGCTCATTCTGTTTGTTGATCTTAAACTGGCACGCTGGAAGCAATGTACCTGTACCCTTGCCATTAGCGCCGAGATCAAGCTCGATTGCGGACAGACTATAGTCCTCTGAGCGGCGATCACCCCAGGCTTCGCCAAACGTGATGGGCCGGTCAGTGACCAGGCGAATCTTGCGTCCGGTCGGCGTCTGAAAGATCCGAATATAGTTGACGTCATAGCCCAATGTCCCGGTCATGCGGATCCGACCCTTGGAAGACATTTTGCTGATTGCATTAGTAAGACCGTTCATTCCGTGCGATGCGAATGCGTCTATCAGGACCTTTTGGTCTTCAGGTGTGGAAAGCTCATTGATCGTGATCGTCACGCCAAAAGTCTGTCCCATTTGCTGTCCTTCTCCGAATGCCTGTGCCTGAAATTGTTCGCGCTGCGCCTGTCCAGGCGAGCTTATGAACACGAGGAAAAATACAAGCGCGGCGGAAACCATAAAAAATTGCTGAATAGAGTGCCTCATTATTTCTTCCTTCCTAATCACCCTGTCTCATGCTCTTGGCTTTATCCGCGGCAAGGTTGATTTTCTTCTTGACGGGGCAAACGCACGCGGCCTTCAGCTTCCGTCACTTCCAAGGTAGAAGGTGAGAGCGTTCTCTGAAACTGTCAAAAGTCATAGAGATCAGCATTTCCTGATTGACTTGCAGAGAGCGGGGGGTCGGTGTCTATCCATGAAACATCACTCTTGAGACTGCGCATGGACGATCACACCTTGCAAAACTTTCGACTGTCAATATTGACAGTTCCGTGTGACGTACGCGGTCTTTAATGTGGACTTGCCGGCAGTACACCGGCAGGGCGTTCGCCGCAAAATGTAAACGAACGCAAAATGAGTCGACTCCATTCGGTGCGACCGCAATCGCATCGCCAACGATTGAGATAAAAAATAAAAAAATAAGGAGTAGAACCATGCCATTCAAGAATCCAAAGGAAGTCTTTGTCATGCTGCTCAGCGACGTGCGCCGCAGCACCGAGCGCTCGATCAAATTTTTCAATGAGATCATTCCGCTGGTGCAGGATACGGACGTAAAAGAAGCCCTGGAAGCAAGGGTCTTCGTGTCAGGCAACATGCTCGCATCGCTGGACCAGTGCTTTAAACTGATCGGCGAGCAGCCGATGAAACTCAGCGGGCGTCTGCAGGAGACGTTTGTTGAGAATTTCCTCGAGGAACTGTCCGAAATGCAGTCCCCCGTGGCGAAGCACCTGTTCATCCTTTCGAAAATCAGCCATCTTGTTCACCTGCGCATCGGTGAGCTTGTGGCCCTTACCACGGCTGCTGACGTGACAGGCCACTTTGCAGTAGGTGTACTGCTGGAGAGCGTCCTGGCCGATTACGTTGCTTTCGTGGAGCGCACGAGACGTTTAGTCAGAAACCTGATCGAGACCAAACTGGCGGAGCGGAAAGCTGCCTAAGCAGGTACGGTATTGAATCAGCTAAAAGTTGAGCCGCCCGTGGCTCCGGCAAGCTACCGGACCTACGGTGCGGCTCTTTAAATTGTGGCGCAATCGCCACGGATCGCCCGCCGTCTTCATTGGAGCCGATTAAGAGCAGCAAGCAGCCAAGCCCGCGCTAGCTGAGCGTGATGTTACCGGATGTCAACTCTATCCCGGATCAAGGATGCATCTGCCACTTGGTCTCAAACGTCGGACCCAGTATCTGGTTCAAGTGGTGCTTCAAGTGCGCGACGTAGTCTTCGGCGATCCAGCCCAGTGTGGCCGGCGAGTTGTTGCCGATGTTGCATGTTACCGTTGCGGCTTCTTCCGAAAGCTGGCCAATCACATGGGCAAGAAAACGATTGTATGCGGCCCAGAAATCGACCAGGAAGTTCCAGTCGACCTCGGCAAAATTCTGCAAGTCCACCAGCGCGTTTTGATCGTAACCGGGGAACGTAAGGCCGCCTTGCTGAGCGGCGCGGACGAAACGCTGATGGTTGTTGGACGCGGAATCCAGCAAATGGCCGAGGATCTCTTTTTTGGCCCACTTCCCTTCAGCAGGACGAGTGGATGTATCGGCGTTATCAAGTTTCAGCAGCAGCGGTTTGGCCTGGGCCACTGTGCGGCCAAGGTCAGAGGCGATGGGAGGAAAAGGGTTCATAGGCCACGCCTTTATAGATTACAGTTGCCAGGGATTCAATGTATTGATTCCGGCAACCTGGACATCCTTTGTGTTCCGAGTAACAAGAGTCAGGTTGTAGTGCAGCGCTGTTGCAGCCATTAAGCCATCGACGACCGCAAGCGGCGCTCCGGCTGTCTTGGCTTGAGCTGAGATCAGCCCCCAACGTTCGGCAATATCCAGACTCACATCAAGAATCCGTCCTGCAAAACGCAATACCAGATCATTGGCCAGCCAACTTTCAAGCAGAGCACGTTTGTTGCTGCGCGGAAGTGAGTCAATGCCTTTGCGGATTTCTCCGATGGTCAGCACGCTTAAATGGAGCAATTCCTCGCTCGAAGCCTGTATCCATGAAATAACCTTTGCTTCTGGCCGGACCTTGGTCAGCTCGGAAATTACATTCGTGTCAAGAAGATACCCGCTCACAGGTTGATTTCCCTGCCATAATCGCGCGGCCGATCAAGCTCCAGATTTGCCCCTGCCAGAGGGGACTTAGCAAAAAACTCGACCAGGCTTTCTGGCTGTCTGGACCGAGATCTCAGGCGTTGAAATTCTTCAGCTGCCACAACTACAACCGCATCTTTGCCCTGCCTGGTAACCCATTGCGGGCCCTCCGCCCGCGCTTTTCGGAAAAGCTCGCTGAACCGGGCCTTGGCTGTCTGCAGTTGCCAGTTTCTATCACCCATAGAAATGGCTCGGGATTTCTGTTTCTTTTTCATATTCTGACCAGTCTGACTAGTCAAGCATATCATAAAAGACTGCCAATCCACATCAACAGTTCGTCCATGCCTGTACGACCATAATCCTTTTTCAAACGAGAGAACGCCAAGTATAGATAGAATGACGGGGCCCGATCTGCATAAGTGCTTAAGGGGGATCTTTGCCGCGTATCCGCCATGAAGTCTTTAATCATGTTTTGTTCAGCACCAAGGGTCGTCACCCGACGATCCCCAATGATATGAAAGAACGCTTATGGACTCACATGGAAAGCATATGCAAGCAGGACAAGATAGGCGTGCATGCGATTGGAGGCACAACAAACCATGTCCATCTTCTGGTTGAGCCTCCGCCCACGCTTTCCATGGAGGAAATGGTGCTCAAAATACAGGTGGAATCATCTGAGTGGATGAATCGCCAAGTAGACAATTTTTCCTGGCAGGAAGGCTACGGCGCATGCAGCATCAGCAAAGCCCACGTTGGAAGTGTGGTGAAGTACATCCAACATCAGGAGCAATATCATGCAACGACGACTTATGAAGAAGAATTCCTCACGTTTTTGAAAGAGAATGGGATTCCTTACGATCCGCAAGATGTTTTTGGATGAGAAGATCAGAAACTTTTTGCCGCGAATCAACGCGCCCAATTTGCTTGATCTGCGCTCATCAGCGCAAATCTGCGGCGAATGGGATTACTCGATCCCCAAGTCTTTCCACTTCTTATCCACCTGCGCTTTAGTCTTCTCATCCATCAGGATTTCATCTGGCCATGGGCGTGTGAAGCCTTCAGTCGGCCATTTGCGCGTAGCGTCGATACCCATTTTGGACCCGAAATTCGGCAGGCGAGAAGCATGGTCGAGCGAGTCCACAGGGCCGAGTGTGAACTGGATATCGCGCTCAGGATCGATATTGTTGAAAACCTTCAACACCACTTCGCCGATATCCTGCACATTCACGTCTTCATCGACTACGACAATGCACTTGGTAAACATGGCCTGGCCCAGCGCCCAGATGCCGCTCATGACTTTACGCGCGTGTCCTGGATACGACTTGCGGATGGAAACGATCATCAGGTTGTGAAATACGCCTTCAACTGGCAGATTCACGTCCACGATTTCCGGCAGCGTGAGACGCATCAGCGGAAGGAAGATGCGCTCCACGGCTTTGCCCATCCATGCGTCTTCCATGGGCGGCTTGCCCACGATGGTGGTGGCGTAAATAGGGTTCTTGCGGTGCGTGATACAGGTGACGTGGAAGACCGGGTACTCATCTTCCAGTGAGTAGAATCCGGTGTGGTCGCCGAACGGGCCTTCTGTGCGCAACTCGTCAAGCTTGACGTAACCTTCAAGAACAATTTCCGCCGAAGCTGGAACTTCCAGGTCAACGGTTTCGCACTTCACCAGCTCGACCGGCTTTTGACGCAGGAATCCAGCGATGATGAATTCTTCAATCTCCGGGGGCGCAGGAACAATGGCGGAAAAAGTTAACGCGGGTTCGGTCCCAATGGCTACTGCGACTTCCATGGTCCCGCTGGGACGATCACCAGCGGCAAGCATTGACCCACCGCCGGAGCGTGCCATGATATCTACTCCAGCGCGGCGCTGCTGCACAGGCAAGAGTGCCTGTGCCACATGAGCTTTGCTCGCAGGCGAGGGCGCCTGCGCTCCATGGTCTTTATTTAATTGTGATTGTCCCTGGCGCAACAGATCGCGGTAATGCTCAGCAGCGACTTTCTGCCGTTGCCAGTGCATGCCAGCGGTGGTGGCATCATAAATCTGGATGCGGTACATGCCGGTGTTGCGCTTCCCTGTTTTGGGATCGCGGGTGATGACGCAGGGCAACGTGATGAAGCGGCCGCCATCCTGAGGCCAGCATTGCAGGACAGGAAAATCGAGCAAAGAAAAATTCTCTTTCTTAATGACCTCTTTGCAGGGCCCTGTGGGCACTATCTTGGGAAAGAACTTGCCCATATCGGCGAGCATGGGCAGCATCTTCAGCTTTTCCAGAAAGCCTTCTGGCGACTTCATATTGAGCAGCTGGCGGATGCGCTCGGCGATTTCGTCCAGGCTGTCCACCCCCAGCGCCATCTGCATGCGCCGCTCTGAGCCAAACTGGTTGATGAGTACGGGAACGCCGTTAGCGCCTTTCACGTTTTCAAACAGCAACGCCGGGCCGCCGGGGCGGCCATACTTTTTGACCGCGCCTTTAGACACGCGGTCGGCAATCTCAGTGATCTCCAGGATGGGATCGACTTCCGTGCGTATTCTCTTCAGTTCGCCGGCCTTGTCGAGCGCGGCAATCCATTGTCTTAAGTCGTCAAATGCCAATCGGAACTCCTGGGCGTGTATAGCTTTGCGTGACTGGCGATTATATAAGGAAGCAACTCAGCAATCAGCAGTCAGCCAACCCGATTTCACCGCAAAGGGCGCGAAGGACGCAAAGAAAGGAAACAAGTTTTAAGTGTCTGAAGCACGCCAATTTCCAGAACAAGAACGAACGGCCTTTTCAGACGACAAACAAATTGCTCAACTCCCCTTTGCGCTCTTAGCGCCCTTTGCGGTAAAAACAGGTTGCTGAACGCGCCGACAACCTGAAAGCAGCAGCCCACATCCTAATCTTCGAGTAAACCAGTTTTTGAAACGCCCAACTTTTGAGCAAACCAGCTTTTAAGCAATCATCCCAGGAGTCCCCGGTTCCATGGCCACAGCAATCAAGAACGAAAGCCAATATATTGATGCATTCTTAAAATTAACTTTGCGGCCCGCTTCCGCCTCTGACCTTATTCCCATGCTTAGCTCGCTTACGCCGGGCCAGAGGCAGGATTTTGTGGAGCTGGCGGATTCCAACCACGTGGTGATCCGAGCGTTTGAGGTATTGAACCGCGTAGCCGGTAATCGCGGAAATGCCGACATCCAAGCCTGGGCGGTAGAAACGCTGGCAAAAGAGCGCGCACGTATCTCCAATGCGTTGAACCATCTGGAAGCGGTATGTAATGCGCTGGAAGAAGAAGGCTGCCCCACGGTGGTAATGAAGACGCTGGACCACTGGCCTGATCTGGGTAACGACCTTGACCTGGTTTCAACCGGATCAAAGGCAAAAATTGTGAATGTGTTCACCAGGCGTTTTGGGGGCAAGGTGGAAGCGCGCAGCTGGGGCGACCGGCTGGCATGCAAATGGAACTTTTCCATTCCTGGATTGCCTGAGTCGATTGAAACGCATGTTGGCCGCCTGGGCCAGACCGGCGAACACATTGGATTGGCCAAGCGATGCATTGACCGTCGGGTAACGATACGGCTGAACGGAAACGCGTTTTATGTTCCCGCGCCGGAAGAGCGGATCTTTGCGGCCACGTTGCAGCGCATGTATCGGCACTTTTACTTCAGGGTTTGTGACATTCTGAACGCGACGGCCATTATTGAATCTGGCAAAGTCGATTTCCGCGAACTGCGCAATGCTGCGACTGTGGCGGGCATCTGGCCGGGCGTTGCCAGCTTCCTGAAGATTGTTTCCGACTACGTGCAGCGCTATCGCGGCACGCCGCTGGAGTTGCCGGCTGAAGTGATTACCGCCGCCACCATAAATGGCGACAAGATTTACACCCGCGCCCGCTTCTTGCGCGTGCCCATCATGCCGTACGGAGCGCGGCTTTACACAAAACAAATTACCCAGGCGGCTTTCAGCGGCAATGTTCCGGCCACATTTCGCCTGAGCCTTTTGCCGCCGCTAGCTTCCGCAGCGGCTGTAGCGTTCAAAATTACCGGCAGCGATAAAGGCGTCTGGTAGCAGCGGGTTCACGTTTTATCTCTAAACGCAGAGAAGAGCGACGGTTGGTTGTCCGTCGCTCTCTGTTTTCTTCGACCAAACTTTCCGCCGCTTAGCGATGGCCGGAAGACGATTTCGAATCGCTATGGCCGCCTCCGCCACCATGCGACGAACCTCCACCGCCGCCATGGGATGATGATCCGCCGCCGCTGCTGTGCGATGAGTATCCACCGCTGCTGTTGCGTGAGTATGAGCCACCGCCACTGTTGTGCGATCCCGAGCCCGCTCCTGAGTATGAGCCACGAGATTCACTGCGTGGCGCAGGCGGATTGTAGCGAGGCTCATTGTGTTGGGCCGGCGGATTGTATCTGGGCTCGCTCCCCCGTTGCGCGGGCGATGAATTGCCCGGCTGTTCTCTGGGCGTAACGATGGGCCGATGCAGATCGAGCGGAGGCCGGCTGTTGCCGCCAGAGTTGCCCTGCGCCGTATGATCAACGCGGTCTGCAGCGGAAATACCAGGGCCTGAACCGTGATCAATGGCTGGACTGTGGTCCTGGCCTGGACCGCGACCTGGGCCCGAACTGCGGTCGGCGCTGGACGGAAATTTCTGCCAGCCACCGCTTTCCGGCGTATGCGAAGTCTGTCCCGCGTTGCGATCAGAAGATTGCGACATCCCGGAATTAATCTGATGATCTCTCATTTGACGGTCGTTTATTTGATGGTCGTTGATCTGGCGGTCGTTGATCTGGCGGTCGTTGATCTGGCGACCATTCACTTGATGATCGCTCACTCCGCCGGAGGAGTTTCTCGGATTTCCCGACGATTCAGAGCGACCGTTTCCCACGTCGCCACCAGAATGAGTGGCGGGGGAACCAAACTTGTTCCAGCCGCTATGATCGCCGCGGGAATGGTCCTGCGCCGTGTTGCCTGGCGAACCAGCAGCGGTAGATCCGCCGTTCGGCGCATGCGCGTTGTTCATGCCTGACTCAATGCGGCCTCTCTCATTGAACGAGTGCTGCCCAGCGCTGGTGTTCTGAGCGCCGTTTGTCGCGCCGCTGGAGCTGCCATGGGAAGCACCGGCAGCTTCCGGCCCCACAACACGCTGCACGCGCTGCATCTGGTCATGGAATGATTCCTGCCTTGCCGCAGGAGGCGCGTGTTTGGTAAAGAAGCGATCGCTGTTGCGCGTCTGTATGCCCGCGGGCGCGCCAGCATTGCCGTTACCGGCATGCAGGCTTTCCCGCGAAGGAACAACCGGCAGGTTCGCCGTCATCACACGGGATTCGCGCAGCTCACGCTCTTCCACGCCGTGACGCCAGCCTTCATGGCCGCCGCGACCAAAGTTTTCGGCTGACACACTGGTGATCGAGCCGCGCACACGCGGGTTGGTCAACGCCAGACGCGCGTTTGAGTAATAGGGCTGACGTCCGCGCACGGCGAGCGGAGCAATATAGCCGCCATGGCCGTGGAAGTTATTGATCACGGTAATGTTGACTACGTTTACGCGATTGAAGCCGCGTCCGTACCACGGATAAAACGGATCATGAGGGCCTACGGGGAACCATCCGATTGAGCCAAAGCCGAAGCCGGAATGATGTCCGAAGCCGACAAAGAAGACGAATGCCGGAGACCACAGCGGCCGGTAGCCGACATAAAGAGGCCCAGGCCACCAGCACCAATTATTCCCGTAATAAAACCACCGCCCATAGTGATATGGTGCCCATCCCCACGGCTCATAAGACACCCAGGTCCAGCCGTAATAGGGCTCCCAGACCCATCTTCCCGTTTGATACGGGGCCCATGTTGCTTCCTGATAAGGTTGCCAAACGTTGCCATATCCCGGAACGTAAATCCATCTGCCGTGTTCATCCAGATCATTCACGCCGGTGTAATAGCGGTTGGTATGGCCGACGCTCTCTGAGTCCCGCACGATGTGGTCGCGATCACTATTCCAGCGGTCCCAATCATCTTTCTCTGGCGCGCTGCTGACTTTATATTCCGGCTGGTCCGTCCCGCGGATGGTGATAATCTCGCCTTCCCTCACCCGGGTGCTGCCCTGCGGCGTGGTAATTTCCGCTTCGCCCTCGCGCACGATCACATCTGTCTGCGAGTCTGAAACCACCTGCACGCGGTAGCGCCCCGGCCGCAGCGGACGCACCGCCACATTGGGCGAATCGATTTCCACGTCCGCCTCACTGCCCTTCAGCATCGTGTAACTTGCATATCCCTGCCCGACTTGCACTTGAATGCGCCGGGGCGTCAGGTCAGCAATCTTGGCCTGGCTATGCGCCGCCAGCCGCAGGATATTGGCATAGTCAAGCTGAACTTCTGTGCGCGCATTCTCGCCGGTAGCCACCTGGTCACCGCGCACCACAGGCGCGTTGATCGACGTGCTGCCCCAATCTCCGCTATCGCCGCGCTGCGTTGAAACATCGCCATGGATAAAACTGATTCTGGCCACTACAGGCGCGGGCCCTTCACTCCGTGGCGCCGCCTCGCCATTCGGTCCTTGCGGATAATTCTGCGCCAGCGCTGGTTCCTGTCCGTCATTGGTGGACGCTGCATTGCCATTCGACCCGTTATCGTAACCCTGGTCCTGCGCCCACGCACCCAGCGCTAATCCTGTCACCGCAAATAATATGATTGCTAACCTGGTCACCGTTTTCATGGGTCCTCTTTAATCTCGAATGCGCTAACCTCTTTTTTAAGCGGCGCGCCGGGGATCAGCTCGGCGCGCCTTTTACTTCCCTCTTGTAAAGCTACTGATTCAACCGTTGACAAGGTGATTGCATGTTCCGTGCCAATCGGATGGAGAGGTATCTGCCTGATTCAGTGCTCTTTAGCGGAGGTTAAGATAAGTAGACGCCCCCGATGGTGGTTTTCAACCACTAAAGGCGGTGGATTTAGGCCGGATCGCCGCCACATGGCCTTTATTTTTCCTGCAAGTTTCCTTCTCTAGCACCGATCTTTACCCGATGGAGCAGTCTAGCTACGCATTAGGAGAACGCTGCCATGCACTCTACCCGCTTTCGTAGTTCACTGATTCGTTTACTAACCTCAACAACTTCCATACTCGTCACAAGTTCCGTCCTGTTCCTTTTCGCTCTTGCTGCCGCGCAGGATTCCCCCGGACGCTTTGAAGCCGGCGCCGCCTTCAGCACCCTGCATATGCCGGGAATTGCGGCCCTTGGCTCCGCACTGGAAGGCGACGTCAACTTCGGACGCCACTTTGCCCTGGATGGCGCAGGGAGCTGGTTTCCCAACAGCACGCGGGGCAAAAGTGCCGCGACCGGCTTTTTCGGAGCCAAGGCAGGCATGCGCACACAGCGATTCGGTTTCTTCGGCAAGGCGCGCCCCGGGTTCATGACTTTTGGCAATGCCTTTCGCGGAGAAACCGTCATTCTTACCCCAGCACCGAACGGGATCGGCAGTGTCAGTAGCATTTCTTCTTTCCGTGTTGGCCGGCTCACGCAACGCGCGCTCGACCTTGGCGGCGTCGCGGAATACTATCCCGCGCGCCATTGGGCCTTCCGCTGGGACCTTGGCGATATGCTCCTGTTTCAAGATAAAGGTCCAACATTCACCTTCATTGGCGTAGGCACACCGAGTCTCCCGCCCATCATCGAGCGTTCCCCGGGTGTCACGCAGCATTTCCAATTCAGCACGGGCATACATTACCGGTTTTGAAAGAAGCACGGGAGAACACCAAAGCCGCTGACGAGCAGTTTAGTTTGCTCCTCCCGATCCGCGCTCATCCGCGTTGATCAGTGGCAAATGTTCTGCAAGGCCGGACTGCCACTTTCCCGCAGCTGAAGCGGCAACTTTAGCGTTGCTCCAGTACCTGGCCGATCATCGTGTGCTCTAAGCCGGCGTACTTGCAGTACGTCGCGTTCTCCTCTGTGCGGTGGTACGAATGTTCGCAGCGTCTCAGCGAACCCTGTCCGTCAAACCAGCAGACGTTGTAATAGGTCTCGAACTTATCGGACTCAAATATTTCGCCAGGCACGACATCCAGCGGCTTATCTTCTGGCGACGTCAGGTACCGGTAAGGGTTTTTGTAAACCAACGTCTGGCCATCGATTTCCAGCACCACATAAAGATCTGAGCCCACCATGAGACCGCGAAGAAACTTGCGCGCAATCGGTACACCCAACGCAGCCAGCGTCACAATAGATACAAATAAAATCCCTGTTATCAAGTGATCCTTCCCTTGCTGCGTCGGCTTTTACTGATTTCGCACATGATAAATGCGAAGCCGCGCCAGACTGAAAAAATCGCGCGTGCCAAATTCTGTTCAATCCCTCACTGCCTTTCTTGACCGACTTCTCCGATTGGAATACTGATGGAAACGCCCTGCGGCATGGCGCGATGATATCCTTGCACATTCCAAGAATGCCCCGGGGAGGAGCTATTGGCCGTCATGCGAAACGCATTCCTGCTGCTTACTGCCATATTTTTCACGAGTGCTGCTTTTACCGCGCAAGCCCAGCCACCGTCTTCCACGAAGCCGGAAAACAAAAAGGCAACAGCCGACAAGGGCATGGCGGCCGCAAAGGCCCCAGATTTCAACGGCGCTTCATGGTGGAACTATGTGAAAGTTTTGGCCTCCGACGATATGGAAGGCCGCGAAACCGGAAGTCCCGGCTTGCGTAAGGCGCAGGAATACGTTGTTGAACAGCTAAAAAGCGCTGGACTGGAGCCTGTGGGCTCACGGTCGTATTACCAGCCGGTCCGCTTTGAGTCGAGACAGATTGTGGAGCAGGATTCCAGTCTGGCTCTAATACACAATGAGCAGGTGGAACCGCTTACGCTGGGAGACGACGCTATCTTCAGCACGCGTGTTGATCTTGCGCCCGCCGTGGATGCGCCGCTGGTCTTTGCCGGCTATGGACTCACCATACCGGAGTTGGGTCATGACGATCTTACCGGTCTGGACCTGAGAGACAAGGTGGTCGTAATTTTCCCGGGCGCTCCGGCGGAGATTCCGGGCGCTCTGGCTTCGCACTATCAGTCGGCTGGAGAGCGCTGGAAGGCGCTGCGCAAAGCCGGGGCCGTGGGCGTGATTACTATTCTGAATCCTGCAGCCATGGATATTCCCTGGTCGCGTATGTCGGCCAACCGCGCCCATCCCAACATGGCCTTAAAAGGTGCTGAGTTTGACGAGACATCCGGAGAGAAGCTGGCAGTCATTTTCAATCCGGAAAAAGCCCAAAAGCTCTTTGAAGGCTCCGGACACACGTTGCAGGAACTGATTGATCTGGTGAAGGACCGCAAGCCTCTGCCGCGCTTCCCTCTTGTTCCAACCATTCGTGCAAAGGCTTCAGTCAATAAGAAGATGGTGGAGTCGGCCAACCTGGTAGCGGAACTTCCCGGCAGCGATCCAAAATTTAAAAATGAATACGTGGTGCTCTCAGCGCATCTTGATCATCTGGGAGTGGGTGAACCCATCAACGGCGACCGGATTTATAACGGCGCCATGGATAATGCTTCCGGCAGCGCGGTGCTGCTTGATCTGATCGCATCCTTGAAAAAATCGCCAAAGAAACTGAAGCGGTCTCTGCTTTTTTTGTTTGTCACCGGCGAAGAGAAAGGCCTGCTCGGTTCGCGCTATTTCACCACACATCCTACGGTTAAGCCGGGATCGATGATTGCCAACATCAACATCGACATGTTTCTTCCCATTGTGCCGTTAAAAGTCTTGACGGTATATGGACTGGCCGAATCCGACCTGGGTGACATGGTGCGCGAAGTCGCTCAACCGTTAGGCGTACAGGTGCAGCCCGATCCTGAACCGCAACGCAATTCGTTTATCCGCAGTGACCAGTACAATTTTATCCGGCATGGTGTGCCGGCACTGGCCATGAAGGTGGGATTTGAGCCAGGGTCGCCACAACAGGCAATTTTTAAGGACTGGCTAACTCAGCGCTACCATGCCCCTTCTGACGATCTGGACCAGCCAGTAGATCTGGCGGCAGCCGGCAAATATGAAGACGTTACCCTCGGGCTGATGATACGTCTTGCTGAGAGCGCAAACCGCCCGCAATGGAAGCAGAACAGCTTCTTCCGCCGTTATGCGCCCATGTCCCCGGGACTTTATTGAGAACAAAAAGCCCTGCCATGTGACAGGGCTTGAAGGAAAGGCTATCCGGTCGTGGCTTTCTTCTTTTACCGCGGAGTCACTGGAGTGTTTCCGCGTCTCTTTTCAGAGTTTACTTACAAAAGCTGCCAACGCCGATGCTGGACAACGCAAGACAAAGATCGACGCGTCCATGCCCCATCTGCTGCACGGCAAACGCCCGGGAAATTGCATTCGCCACATCGCCCGGTTTATACGTGGGCCGCGCCTGCAAAACGAGCGCTGCTTCTCCGGCAACCAGCGGAGTGCTGAATGACGTTCCCCAGCCCGCCGCATAGTTTCCGCCCGGATACGTAGTGATTACGCCTTCGCCGGGGGCCGCGATGAATACTGAATTGGTGCCAAAATTGGTGAAGCTGCTCTTCGTGTCAGAGTTATTTGTCGAGCCGACTCCGATCACGCTGTTATAAGCCGATGGGAAAACCAGAATCTGTCCGCCGTCATTCCCTGAAGCCGCCACTACCACCACGTTTTTGCTGAGCGCATATTGGATGGCGTTTTGCAGAGCCGGTGAACCCTGTGCAATTTCAAAACTCATGCTGATAACGTTCGCGCCGTTGTCCGCAGCGTAATAAATTGCGCGAACGATGTTAAAGAGATCGGAGCTTCCGTCGCCGGCAAAAGCCTTCAATGACATGATGTACGCGCCGGGAGCCACCAGGTGGACCAGGCCTGCCGTCATGGTTCCGTGACCGAACTCGCCGGGAGGTCCATCCAAAATGCTGGTGGTTGATTGGCTGAGGATTGCTACCGTGGAAGCGTTCATCTCCACCAGGTTCTGGCCATCGAGAATGCTGGTGGTGGACTGCGCCAGCGCGGCAGCCATCGCCGGGCTCAAATCGACCAATTCTGAAGGATCATTGACGTTGGCGATGAAATTGAATCCAGGAGCTAGAACATTTTGCAGCGCCGGGTGCGATGTATCAACTCCTGTATCAATAACGGCAACCGTAATCCCAGTGCCGGTAAAGCCGGAAGAAGTCTGCAGATCATGCTGGCGGATGATATTGGTAGCCGGCTGAGTTACATAATTGCTGGCCACCTGCGATCCGAAATAGTTGACCACGGTGCGATCCGGCAGGCCATCCAGAATCGATGTGGTGGATTGGGTCAGGCTGGCGCTTGTGGCCCCGGAAAGCTCAGGCAAGCCAAGAGCATGATTATGCTCAAAACTTTGCACTGCACTGTCAGTAGAAATACTTGGATCCACAGAAGAAGTTGAAACCAGAAAAACGCCGTGGGACGAGCCTTGTGTCAGTTGCGTGAGACCGTGTCGTCCGCAAACGTCCTGCACTTTGTCAGGCGAGGTTACCAGGACGAAGTTGTCCTGTCCCCAGAGCGACAGGCCCATCAAAAGACACAGGCCGACACAAATTTTTGCCAGCACATTGAATCTGCTGCTCAGAGAAGGACGCGACTTGCTTCGGAAGGATCTTCCATCCTCTGACGCATCAAAAAAAGCCAGCTCTCTATTTAACGGCTTTAGAAGCAGATTCTTTCGTGCTGCTGTCTGTTCCGCTATTCCGTCTCTCATATCGCAAATCTTCCCTTGGTAGTTTGCCATGCTGAGTCGTATCGCTCCGTGACGGCGGTCACAACCGTTCACTTTGTCTACGCTCAAAAATACGGTAGCACCGGGGCACGACGCCCAAAACCGGCCTGTTTCCGCGCGTCACGCCGAGATCGCTTTTTGTCGATTCCGTCGACCTGAGGGGAGTATAGCGACAGTATTTGCCTGGGGTGTAAAGGATTTTTTTTACGAATACAAAAGGCGTGATCCAGAAGCGAATTTATGACGAAATTAAAGATGCCACAGGCTGCAGCTTAAGAATGAATCAAGATGCTGATTCCAAAATACTTATTTCACAATTGACAAAATGATTAGGATCGCCCTAAGTCTAAATCTTGTAGATTAGCTGTTCCTAATAAACTCTGAAATAAGGCCTGAAAACGGGCCCAATCCTTAGACTTATTAATAAATTTTGAGGCCTTTGAGGGAGATGTTTTGGGGGGCTATAAGCTCTTTTACTTGCCGCTGGTGCTTGTGGTCGTCGTCGAGCTCGTTCCGCTGCTGCTGACCACGTTCATGAGTGACTGATAGAGATCGATACGGCCATATCCCATGTCACTAATCTGCTTGGTCTTGGAGAGTGCATTGGTAATATCGCCGGGCTTGCTCGCCGGACGTGCTTGCAGTACCAGTGCAGCAGCACCGGCTACCATCGGTGTGCTAAAGGATGTGCCCCATCCTGCAGCATAGTTGCCGCCTGGATACGTGGTGATGACGCCTTCTCCTGGAGCGGCAAAGGTGACCACGCCGGAACCATAGTTGGAGAACGCGCTTCTAAGATCAGTGCTGGTGCTGGAACCGATTCCCTGCACTCCGCCGTAGCTGGCGGGATAAACCAGGGTTTTCAGGCCGTCATTGCCGGACGAAGCAATCATCGTTACGTTTTTGCCCAGCGCGTACTGGATCGCAGCCTGCAAGCCGGGTGAAGACTGCGACATGCTGAAGCTCATGCTCACTACATTGGCACCATTGTCAGCTGCGTAGTAGATGGCTCGGATGATATCTGAGAGGTTTGAAGAGCCATCGGCGCGAAAAGCTTTCAGCGGCATAATCTTTGCCGTTGGCGCTACCAGGTGAACGATTCCGGCCGTCATTGTGCCATGGCCGAACTCAGCCAGCGAACTATCCAGAATCGAAGTCGTTGACTGATCGAGAATCGAAGTTGTGGATTGGTTCAGGATCGCCGTCGCCGAATTAAGTACCAGGAGGTTCTGCGCATCCAGGATGCTGGTGGTGGATTGCTGCAACTGGGCGGCTACTGTGGGATTAAGATCTGCCAGCTCAGAGGCGCCCAAAGTATCACGGGTAAAGTCATAGCCCGTAACCAGCGCGCCGGATAGAGCAGGATGTGTCAGGTCAGCGCCTGTATCAATAATCGCCACGGTGCCTGAGCCGGTCAGCTTTGTGGCTGTACGGGCATCGCCCAGGCGAATGATATTGGTTGCGGTCTGGGTGCTGTAATTGCTTGGCACGACGCTACCGAAGAAGGGGACCAAAGTGCGTCCTGGCAGCGTATCAAGAATGCTGGTCGTGGATTGAGTCAACGTGGGCTGCGTAAGACCTGTCAACTCCGGCAATACCGCGCGCTGCTCCGGCTCAAAACCAACTACCATCACATCCGATTCGACTTCAGTTTCAGTGCCGGCAACATCGGCGGATACCGAGGTCACCAGCATCACGCAATTCGTGCCGTCATAAAGCTCTTTCACCACCGTGAGGCCGTGCTGGTTCACTACGCTCTGCACATTGCTGGGGGACGCCGTGAGAATGTAGCTTGTCTGCGCCGTGAGCGGCAGACCAAGCGCCAGACACACCAGTAAAAGTTGAAGAAATTTCCTCATTGTCGTTGTCCCAGATCCAATGCAATGTTTTGAAGCGGATTTCCCTACAGTTGGGGCGTCTTGCCTAACTGTACTTCCAGTTCCTGGCCCCTGGACTCGAGCGGCACCAGCAAGCGAAGATCGCTTTCCGGAACATACTCAAGCTGGAATTCACCGAAAGTATTGCTGATCGAACGGGTGACTTCGCGGTTTCCTGCTACAAGAATTACGGGGAGGTTGGCCAGCAGCTCGTCTGGTGTTTTCTGGTTGGCAATCTGGCCGACCAACACCATGCTGGCAGATCCTTTTTCGTGCTCAAATCGAAGATCGACGGAGTAGTCGCCGGCATGGAAAAGCACCTGGCGATTAATCTGGTGGGTCCCGCGTACGCCCACTGGTTGCGGATCATTCACGCTGTCATAAACCAGGGTCGCCCACAAACGTTGCAGGGCAGAGCGGCGCGGCGCTTTGGCCAGGCCGATCATTGCCTTCACCTGCAGTTCCGCAGCCCGCGGAATCTGATACGACGCTTCGCGCGAACATACCGCAGCGAACTTTGACAACAAAACCTTGATTCGCTCGCACTTGGAGCAGCCACCCTGCAAATGGGCCTGCATCAGCTTGTGCTGATCGCTGGAGACCGTGCTCCTGACGTAATCAGCCCACTCAGTGATATCGAAATGGCGAACAGCTTCAGTCATAAGGTGACTTTTCCCCGTCTGGGTATCAAGGGGGAACACGGCTTCCGGGTCCATGTTCCCCTTTTTAGCAGTCGACGGATGAGCCTGCTTCTAAGCATAAGAGTGGGGCATGGGGCGAAAAATATACCCAGAGTGCGATTTTTCTCTCTCATGCGAATTTTCCCACCAGGGCAAATGCCGCCCAATAGTACGGATGTGGATGTCTTTGCTTCAACTTAAGCACCGCATTTCGTAATGCATTCGCTTTATTGGCCGAACTGCTGTATCCCTGGTAGAAGTCCCGCATGAATTCCGCCGTACTCTGGTCATGGACCTCCCACAAGCTCACCATCAGGGTCTGCGCTCCTGCGTACAGTAGGCCTCGAACCAACCCAATCAGCTCGTCACCGCCGATCACCACATTCATTCCGGTGCCACATCCGCTCAAGGTAACCAGCTCGGCATCAAAATGTAACTGATACAAATCAAACAAGCTTAGCAGTGAATTGCCGAGACGGATCGAAGAAAACATCGGGTTATCCTGTCGAAAGTAACCGTGCGTGGCAATGTGAATAAACCGGCTGCCTGGCCCATGCAGGCGCAGCTGTTCCTCAGTGGCTTGTTCTCCCAGAAAAAGCCGTACATTGCCCATGGCAGACGCCACGAAATGAGCTTCTTCTTCAATGTATGGCGCGCGGGCGTCCGGAACGGCCAATATCAGCGTATCGCCACCATCTGTTCGAGACGGCTTTTTCTGGCATACAGCGAAGATGCTGCTGCTGGGAGCATAGGAAACGGAGAAATGGTCGATAAGGTAGTGTTCTCCGTCAGATAGCGCATGGAACGGCAGGTAATGCAGAAATGCATGCGGGACGACAATCAGGTGCTCAGCGTTAAGCTGGTCGCGGATCGGGGCGATCAAGAGAGCGTAAAGCTCCTCCAGATGTGCCTGTGTGGCTCCCAGAAGCGCCTTTTCCAGAGGCTGGATATAGTCGGGTCCCAGGCGAAACTTGGCCAACTGGAGCTGCAAAAGACGGAGCTTTTCCCGAACGCCGTTTACATCACTCAAGGCCACAATCTTGAATTGTTTTCGCGAAACCAGGCACACATAAAAGCGATTTCGCGCCGTGTAGTACTCCAGCAGCAGCGTATTCTCCGGCAAAATCTCTTGCAGTTCTTCCACGGAAACCGTTTTGGCGCTTTGCAGGCTGGCAAATTCCCGGTTCACACTCTGCACCTGTGAAAATGCCTTCACCAGCGCGTCTTCATATGTACGGCTTAGCTGCCGTAATTGCTGAATGCGCTCGTTTGAGGTGCCGCCTGGATTCAATTCTTCAATCTCGATCTGGTGATATGTCCAGTTCAGCTTCTGGCGCAAGTCGCGGAACTCTCCCATGGCGGGCGAAAGCTCCTGCGGCCCTCGGGAGGAAGTTGAAATTGATGCTGTGCGAAAAGCAATCAGGTCGGCCAGACTGCGCGACTTGGCCTGCTCAATATAGCCAAACGCCTCTTTCTGCGCCCGCACGCCAAAGCTCACGGCCAGCGACGTGACCACCAGACCTTCATAAACCGTCAGCTTGTTCTTGAGAAATGCAATCTTCAACTCTTCCTTGCCCAGGTTGCTGCGCAGGTCTTCCAACTTCTTGAAGGCCTGCTCATACGCCTGGCGAGCTAGTTCGGTGTTCCCGCTGGCTTCCTCGGCCTGGCCCAGCATGAAGTAGGCCTGGTAGGTGGCGGGCGAATCCAGATGCGTAAGCCGGGAAAGCGCAGCGCTGCAGTAACGACGGGCCTCTTCCGTGTCTGAACAGCGCAGTTCCAGCGCGGCCAGCAGCAATTCGCATAATGCCGCCTTTGACGGCAACACCGAGTTGCCAAAGTACGCGAGGGCCCTTACCGCAAGATCTTCCGCCCGATCATTCTCTCCGGCCTGGTAAAAAACCAGCGCTTTGTACAGATCAATCAGCGGCGGCCAGAGCGGATTCCCTTCCTTCACGAAAAGGTCGCGCGCAAGATCGAAAGATTCAATTGCCTGCTTGTACCTTCCCTGCTGACTGATGGCGATGGCGGAAAAGGTAGCGGCCTTGCCGGCCTCGTACGTCATGCCTAGCTCGGTGAAGGCCGCAAAAGCGTCGAGCGCCAGCTCGGTACCGCCTTCCGTCAGGTTTAATTCGAGATAAATTTCCGATTCGTCCAGGTCGCAAAGTGCCTGGTGATAGCCATCACCCAGTTCGGCGCAGAGCTTGCGCGTTTGGTCATAGAGTTCTATGGCGCGGAGATATTCACCCCGCAGATAATGCAGGTAGGCAACGTTGTAATCGGCTTCAGCCACCAGAAGAGAGAAGCCCTGCTCCATGCAGTGCTGGCGCGCCAGGCGATAGGTCTCCTCGGCGCGGGGAAAATCATTCAGACTGATGTAGCAGACAGCCAGGTTCCGCAGTACGGCGGCGATGTCCAGGGGTTCGCCGCATTGAAGAAATTCGTTATACGCCCCTTCATAGAGGTCAACCGCTTCCTGGAATCTATCCTGCCGGTAATAAATATTGGCAATATTGCTATCCAGTCTTGCCAGCCGGAGCCGGTCTTTATGTGCGTGAAAAATTGACCGGGCCCGCTCCCCCAGGCGAAACGCCCTTTCATATTGGCCGTCATAAATCAGGCTTTGCAACGCGCCGCTAATGGTGCGGGCATAATCAAGGTCACGTCCAAGCCTCTCAAAGATAGCCAGCGCTTTTTCATACTCCAGGATGGCCTGCTGATATTTTCCAGTCAGGTATAGAACGTGGCCCACGGCGCGGGCGCTTTGCGCAGTTGAGCAGGGATCATTAATCTGTGCCGCTATCCACGAACCGGCCTGGGCCACTCTGTCAGCTTTTTGCAGGTCAACCCGCGCAAAAGTGACCACGGCCTTGTAAAGAGAATCCACGGCTGCTGTGCTGCGGGTTTGCGGACGCGCAGCCAGAAAAGCGCGACGCTGCTCCTCGTCGGCAATGGCGGCCAGCTCTGTCACCCATTGCTCCAGCCCGAAATTCTGTTCCTGTGCGACCATCTAGAAGCCCAGCTCAGACAGGATTTTTTGCAGCCTGTTGAGACAACGGCCCCTGATAAAGCCTATTGATCCGGTCGCCAATCCAAGCTTCTGGGCCACCTCGTTGTATGGCACCGGCGGCTGCTCATAGAACAACATCTTCACCAGTTCTGCGCAACGCGGGGTAAGCCGCAGGATGGCGTCGCGCACCGCCTGTTCCTCCTGCACCTCCTGAAGTACCATGGGAGCGGCCGCAATTTCCTCCGCCAATTCCTGCTCCATTGCATCCAGCTCAACCTCTCCGCGCTGCTGCTTCTTCCAATGGAAGCATTTATGTGTGGCCACCGTAATCAGCCACGAGCGCAATGATTCAATCTTCCTCACCTTGGAAAGATTGGTAAAAAGATCGATACAGACATTCTGGAAAATATCACCCGCATCATCCGGGCTGAAGCCGTACTTCACGGGTACGGAGTAAATCAGGCGCTTGTATTTATCGATCAGCGTGTTCCAGGCCTTTTCATCGCCGCTCAGACACTCCTGCACCAGCCGCTCATCTTCAGCGGTCCCAGCGTCCCGGATTGTGGGCAAAGTTAGTTCTTTGGTGTTTTCTTCCATCAAATTTTCCGGCGTTGCTTCCGGGTTACTTCTTTCCGGCGGGGGGGTGCCAAAAAAGTTCTTCTGCGTTCCAAAAAGTATACTGTTCAATGATGGCTGGATGGAAATTACCTAGGTTTTCCTGCGCCCCAACCAGAATATTGGGGCTGGCCAGATACACCATAGGAAGTTGCTGTGCCAGCACCTCCTGTACTCGATCATAGATTTTTTTGCGCTGCTGGTAATTCAGGGTGACAAGCTGCTTTTGCATTAATTGGTCCAGTTCCGCTTCCCATGGCGTGGCTGGATCTTTCTCGCCCAGGTGCCACAAGTGAGTCTGTCCGCTGGAAACCAGGACATTCATGTCCGGCGTTGGATCGGCATCGCCGCTGACCAAACCCATTACGATGGCGTCATAGTCGTGCGTGTTCAGCACGCGATCTGTGGCCGAACGGATTTCCATTGGCACGACATGTGCGGAGATCCCTACTGCCTTCAAATCATTCTGCACCAGAGTTGCTATCTGTCCGCGTTGCGTGTTGCTGGAGCCCACCAGAATCGTGAACTCCACAGGCTGTCCGGTTGAATCGATAAGGGTGTTGTCGCCCTTCCAGGAGAACCCGGCTGCCTTTAGTAAGTCACGCGCATGCGGCACGGAGCGCGCTGGAACCGCTATGGACGAGTCAAACCAGGCTTTATTGCCGGGACTGACATGGGTCGCAAGGGCTGCCGCCCGGTTGCGATATACCAGCCGGACTATGCTGGCCCGGTCAATGGCCGCGGAAACGGCCTGGCGAAAGCGCACGTCACGGAACCACTTTTGTTTGCGCGCCACCTCCGGAAGACGTCCTTCCGTATCGCTGTTCAGGTTAAACATCAGGAAGTTGTATTCAAGCCCGGGGCCCGCATCGTACATCTTGAAGTGCCTTGTTTTCTCCTCGGCTTCCAGAGTGGCGTAGTTGTCCGCGCTCAAGCTACTGATGATTTGCGAATCGCCTGCCTGAAAGCGGATCACCTGCGCGTCCTGCGTGGGCACCACCACGAAGGTCAGCTCGTCGAGATATGGCAGCCTCTGCCCCTTGGCATCGACTTTCCAATAATAAGGATTGCGCTCCAGAACGATGCGGTCGCCTGGAACTACCTGCTTCAGCCTGAAAGCTCCCAACCCAGCGATCTGCGCAGGCGGCGTATTAAGCGTCCAGTCCTGTCCGATCTTTCCTGCCTGATAGTCCTTCTCCAGCAGGTGGCGTGGCAGAATGGCAAGTCCATCGAATACCCTCTCCGCCGCTGAGTAAGGCGAGGGGAAGGTAAACCTGACTGTGTATGCATCAAGTTTTTCCACCTTCGTCGGCTTGCCGGAAATAATCAGCAAGTCGCGCTGCGACGAATGCACTTTCTCGTCCAGATACATCTGAAAGGAGAAGAGCACGTCGTCTGCGTCAAAAGGCTGGCCGTCAGAAAACCGGATGCCGCGGCGCAGCTTCAAGATGAATACTGTGCCATCTTTTGAAACTGTCCAGGACTTGGCTAGCGCAGGCTCGGTTTTCTGTGTGGCCCGGTTGATATGAATAAGATCGGCCTGGAGGCGCGCATTGATCCCGAGAGCATTCTGGTCAATGGCAACGACTGGATTGAGGGTCCGCGGTTCAGAACGCTGGGCGATGACAAGATTCCCGCCGCGAATGCCGGCTTCGGACGTGGTACGAAAGAGGTCCTCTTGTGTGGCGGTCTGCGCAGTCGCGAAAACCGGCAGCAACGCGGCAGCAATGAACAGCGTAGCGCCTTGTAACCTCAAAAAAACCCGCTTTCTCTTCTGGACTAAATATTTGATTTTATCCGCTCCTGCAGCGTCTCTGCCAATGAGTGATACGCCAGAAATACCGGGACCGGCGCCAGCCCCGGCAAGAGCATCCACCAGTAAGACACCAGCACATGATATTGCTGCGCCTGCGCCAGCATATTGCCCCAACTGGGAAATGGCTCGCCGATTCCCAGCCCTAGAAATGACAGAATCACCTCCGCCAGAATGAACTGCGGAATCAACACAGCCATCTGCGTGAGCAGCACGCTAAACGTCAGCGGTATCAGGTGTTTTCTAAGAAGATAGGTGTTGGATGCTCCAAAGCCCTTGGCAGCCAGAACAAAGTTACGCTCGCGCGCGCTCAGTATCACGCCGCGAACCAGGCGCGCAGGACGACTCCAGCCGACTATCCCAATCACCGAAACAACAAGCAGGAACGCCACCACCGGGCTGATCTGCAATGGCAGAAACGCCCGCACGGCAATCAGCAGGTAAAACCAGGGGATGGTGATAAAGACTTCGGCAAAACGCATGGCCGCATCATCCAGGCGGCCGCCGTACATTCCGGCGATCCCACCCAGCAAAAGGCCGGTGATCGCGGAAAACGCCGCGGCCACAAAGCCGGCAAACAGTGAAACCTGTCCGCCATACAGCAACCGTGAAAACTGGTCGCGGCCATAGCCGTCTGTTCCCATCAGAAAAAGGTTGGCGGGAGCCGGAACGCCGAACAGGTGTCGAGTGGAAGAGAACATCCCGAGGATGCTGTATCTGTCTCCTTTAGGAAAGAATTCGATACCTGCCGGCTGCGAACAATCCTGCTGATATTCATCTAGAGCGTTCTCCGCCGCTTTGGTGACATAAACGAATGGCCGAACGTGAAACCTTCCCGTGCAGTCCACAAAATGCAGGCGTGTGGGCGGAGCGTAAGGATGTTCGCGCTCTTGCGTTTCAAAACTGTAAGGGGCAACAAACCCGGCAAGCACGACCACCACATGAATGATCAATAAGAACCAGATCGCCCATGTGATGCGGAACTTTGTGTGAAATCCCGAGCGGAGCGGAGAATCACTATGGTTAAGACTACTCTGTCGGTTCATAGCTGAACCTCAAAGGTCCTTTTAGCGATAGGGTTCCCTCGCTGCGCTCGGGATTGCACAAAAAACTTCATCCCTGCCTCCTGATTCGCGGATCAAAGGCATAGAGCAGCACATCGCCCACTAGATTGCCTGCGATCAAGAACACCGTGGAAAGCATCACCGCGCCAATCACTAGAAAAAGATCGCGTGACATGATGGCTTCCAGCAGCAGCGGGCCAATACCAGGCCAGCTCATCACCACCTCGATTAGAAGCGAGACGCTCAGCAGCAAGGCCACGGAAAGGCCAAAAAGCGATATGAGCGGGTTGGCTGCCGCCGGCAACGCGTAGCCAAAAAGCAGTTTGAAGCGTGGCAGCCCATGGCCTTCAGCGGCGCGCATATAAGAAGATTCCAGCACCTCGATTACACTGGCGCGCACGTGGCGCAGAATGATCGTCAATGATCCCACCACCAGCGCCGCCACGGGCAAAACCATGTGCCAGCCCAGATCGCGCAACCATGCCCACATACCCTGGTCTTGCGCATTAATTGACGTCATGCCTCCTACAGGAAACACTCCAGTCTTTAAAGCAACCAGCAACGCCACCAGCGCGATAAGCACGTCAGGCAGCGCGAGCAGCGCAGAAGTTCCCCCGGAAAAGAGACGGTCCGCCCATCGTCCTCTCCATCCCGCGGCAAGCACACCGAGCGGCACCGCGATGAGCCAGGAAATCAACAGGGCCGGAACGCTGAGCAGCAGCGTATTGCGCGCTCGCGGCCAAAGCAGCGTGGATGCTGGAGCGTTATACGCAAATGAGTAGCCAAAATCGCCCTTGGCGGAAGACTTGAGCCACTGCCAGTAACGCACCGGCAGAGGTTGGTCCAGACCGTATTGAGCGCGCAGCAAGGTGATCGTTTCCGGCGATATCTGCGAGTTCATCTTCATCTCGCTCAGGAAATCCCCGGGAGCGGCCTGAAACAGAAGAAACAGGAGAATGGAAACGCCAAACAACATCAGCAAACCGTGTCCCGCGCGCCGAACAAAGTAGCGGATCATACTGCGGCCTCCACTCCCGGCGCGTGCAGCCGCTCGCTGGCTTCCACTAACTCACGCGTGGCTGGATGCGTACTTTCGCCCAGCTTCGCCGGCGTTGTTCGCTCCACGATTCGTCCGGCATCCATCACTACAACTTCGTGCGCGAAAAGCGAAATGAAGTTGAGGTCGTGGGAGATGTAGAGATAAGTGAGTCCGTGCCGCGACTGCAAATCCATCAGCAGGCGCACCATCTGCGCTTGGAGGGGCATGTCCAGGCCGGAGAGCGCTTCGTCCATGACGAGCAGCCTGGGCTCGGCTGCCAGTGCGCGTGCCAGAGCCAGCCGTTGGCGTTGTCCGCCGCTGAACTCGCCGGCAAGACGCGCAGCCCAATCAGGATCAAGGCCAACCTCTTCCATCAACTTCATAGCGCGAGACGTGCGATCTGCGTCGGTCTTCCAGCGCGCGATCTCCAGCGGCTCCGCCACAATCTGCCGCGCCGTGAATCTGGGGTTGAGCGATGTGGCGGCATCCTGAAAGATCATCTGTACCGGTGTTCGCGCACCACGTTTATCCTTTTCGCCTGTGGCGATAGGATTTCCATCCAGCAACATCTCGCCTGCATCGGGCGTCTCAAAGCCGGCGACGCAGCGCGCCAGAGTCGACTTTCCTGACCCGGACCGCCCGAGCACGGCCACGGTCGAGCCGGCGGATAAGGAAAGATCGATGCCCTCCAGCGACTGCACGACAAACTCTTTGCGCGACAGTATGCGCTTCTGTACAAATCTCTTGCTCAGCCCTCGAACTTCCAGCAGCGGCGATCCGCTCACTATCGATGAAACCGCGTGCGCTGCCAGACTTTTCTCTGGAAACAGAATGCCCTGCACATAGTCATCCGTACTCGCTTTTAACTTGTCCATCGTGCCACGCGCGACTGCTTCTCCTTCACGCATAACCACGATGTTGTCCGCCAGAGCTTCCAGCGCTCCGGCGTTGTGCGTGATAAACAGCACGGCCAGACCAAGATCGCGCTTCAATCGCTGCAGTAGTTCAAGAATGTCTGCCTGCGTGGCCGCATCCAGCGCGCTTAAGGGCTCATCGGCAATCAGGAGTTTAGGCCGGCATATGAGAGCCTGGGCAATGGCCACACGCTGCCGCTGTCCTCCGCTCAGTTCGTGCGGATAAGCGCGCAAAATACGCTCAGGATCGTCAAACCCAACCTGGCCTAACATCTCAGTGCAGCGCGCGATTACTTCCCGGCGCGTAAGTTTTGCATGCGCCCGCAACACGTCGGCAAGCTGCTGCCCCAATGACAAAACCGGATTCAGCGCCAGCGCAGGCTCCTGCGAAATCAGCGCAACTTCAGCGCCGCGCATCGCTCTTAAATCTGCGGGAGAGAGTTTCGCTACATTTTGGCCGCGATAATCAATGCTTCCTGAAACCACACGCGCGTTTTTTGGAAGCAGCCGCAGCAGCGCCAGAGCCAGTGAGCTTTTGCCGGAGCCTGACTCGCCCAGCACGCCAACGCTCTCTCCGTTGGCAATCTCAAGATCGAGATTGCGCAAGGCATGGACGACGTTTCCGCCGGCAGCGTCATAGTCAACGCTCAAAGCGGATACGCGCAGCAATGGCTCGGGTTTTGGCAAGCCCAGGTCGCCGGAAGACAATGTCTGAGTGTGCTCCCTATTTTGTGGGTGGAGCTTTGTGCAACATTATGACGCATCGGGCTTGGATTACGAATACGCCCCGTCACCTATAAAGCCCCGCGTCAGGAACTTACCGTAATCCAAATCTGAGAATGGTTCTGCGCACAGAACCGAAACTTCAGGCCAGCCAATCTCAAAACTAAAGAGCCTCACGGAAATCCCACTTACCCCCTAACATTCTGCTAACCAGCTTGATAGTAAACAAGTTACGTTGGTTCTGGAAAAGTCATTTTTCATGCAAAGGCTCTTTTCCAGCAGGGGTCATGTGCCCTTTACGGTTGCGAACATGACCTCCCGTTACGCCTTAATCTCCTAATCTCAGGCTTTCTACGTAATCCAAAACCGCGCCCCAGGGATTACAGTCCTGCCAACGCTTAACAAAAACAGTTTCAGCAAGGGGTCCCTATGAGGCTTTGGCAGGCTGCTCAAACTTGCTCGGCGATTCTCGCACTGTCTTTTTTGCTTGCCTCATGCGGCGGAAACGCTTCATCTTCCACCTCCGCCAGTTCTGCGCCAGCGCCCAATGCATCACCGACTCCAACACCCGGCACGGCGCCTTCACCCACGCCAACGCCAACCAGCTCTGCCACGGTAATCAATCGGGTGGAAGAGTCGCCCTGGCTGACCTGCGGCAACTGCGGCAATACCGGAGCTACCGGCGCGACTGCCGCGTACTCTGATACGCTCGGCATCGCCACGCCCAGTGAAGATGGCTCGTCCACTCAGTTCAGCATTGCGGCATCCGTTCCCTTTACCAACGGATACTTCTATCAGAAGCACACACCGGTTACTACGCAGATTGGCGCTCTCACATACGAGTTTGACCTCTATATCCCCACGGGCTCTGAAACTCTGCCGCAGGCAATTGAGTTTGAATGCCAGCAAATCCTTAACGGATGGGTCTATAACTTCAGCTGGCAGGCGCTTTATCCTGGCAGCCAGTGGCGTATTTTCGACTACGGCCTGAAACGCTGGGACGCAACCGGCCTTGCCTTTACGCCATTCACTCCGGGAACCTGGCACCACATTATTGCCGAATACCACAATGACACGGTCGCCCACACCGTACTGCATGACGCGCTTACCGTTGATGGCGTGCGCATGCCCGTGAACATCACGCACAACGCATTTTTCTCAGGGGCCGTAAATAACCAGTTCACGAACGCCGTTCAACTCGATAGCAACAGCACCGCCGCCGCTTACAGTGTCTTCATCGACCAAATGAAGATTACGTATCAGTAAACTTCAACACGCTTTTTAACCACAAAGGGCACGAAGCTCCGATGCAGCGGGTGACGGGGACCGGCAATTTGCCAGAACTGCCAAAATTGATCTTTATCCGCCGTTCTCCGTGACTCCGTAGCAGCTGTCGCTTTTCCGATCACCCGATCTCGGCGATCACTGGATCACCCGATCTTTCTTCACGTTCTTCGTATCCTTTATGGCTAGTGTTTTTACGTCTCACTCATAATGCAGCGCCACCATCGGATCCACTTTTGCTGCTCGACGCGCGGGAATGTAGCTGGCAAGAACTCCTACCACCGCCAGCACCAGCGCCATGGCAAGGAACGCCAGCGGTGAGTTAGTGTTCACGCCGTACAAGAACGTGGCAATCAAGCGCGCCAGCAGAAACGCAGCCACCAATCCTGCCATTAAACCAGCGCCCATCATTACGGCGCTTTGTTTCAGCACCATCATCAGCACGTCGCGCGGCTGCGCGCCCAGCGCCAGCCGAATGCCAAACTCGCGTATTCTCTGTCCCACGGAATATCCCACCACGCCATAAATTCCCACTGCGCAAAGCGCCATGGCAATCATGGCAAACACCGTGAGCAGGCTTGCGCCAAAGCTTGACGCCCATAGCGACTGCGAAATCACCTCGCCGATCGGCCAGACGTTTGTGATCGGCAGGTTGCGGTCCATTTCCTGTATCCGAGAGCGCAGCGTGTTCAGCACCGTCCGTGGATCGCCCTCCGTGCGGAAGAACACCGTCAACGCCGCGCTCGGATTCTGCACCAGCGCCACATACATATAAGGTCGCGGCTGTTCACCCAGGTTGTTATAGGTGGAATCGCGCACAATGCCGATCACCTTTGTGTAGTCGGTATCGCGGAAAAACTTAAAGCGCTTGCCAATGGGATCTTCATTCGGCCAGATCTGCTTGGCCGCCGTCTCATTGATAATGGTGGCGCGTGGCGTATCCTCACGCACACTGCCGTCAAAGCCCTGCCCGCGGACCATGGGAATGCCCATGGTCTGGAGGTATTCCGGCGACCCAACAGAAACCTGCGCTACATGGCCGCTCTGCCCGTTGGTGGAATCCTCTCCTTCACGAAACAGCGTTCTGCCAAAGCCGCCATTGAACAGCGGAACGGTGTTGGAGAGCGCAGCCGCCTTTACTCCGGGCGTGGACTGGGCTGCTTCCAGCGCTCGACGCGCAAACTCTTTAGCGCGCGCCGGCTCATAATTCAGCGCGCCCACATCAAACGACAACATTCCCAGGTTGTGCGTATCAAAGCCCGGATCCATATCATGCGCGTTGCGCAGGCTGATCAGAAAAAGTCCAGCGCCTACCAGCGCAATCAGGCAAACCGCCACTTGCAGCGAAATAAGAACGTCGCGGACGTTGAACCGCGATCCCTTGCGCAGATCGCCACCGGCACGCTCCTTTAACTCTGAAACCAGGTTCGGCCGCGACGATTGCAGCGCCGGCGCAAGTCCAAAGATCAGGCCCGTGCCAATCGCCACCGCGAAAGTAAACGCCAGCACGTGCCAGTCGAGCGAAAGATCCATGCCATCCGCCGGAAGCTGTGGCGGACGGAAGCGCCACATCATGTCGCGTCCCGCCAGTGCCAGCCCAAGTCCCAGAGCGCCGCCTGCAATCGCCAGCACCATGGCTTCAGTCAGCAACTGTGTAATCACACGGCTGCGTGATGCGCCAATGGCCACGCGGATAGACATCTCACGCTTTCTGCCCGCCGCCCGCGCCAGCAGCAGGTTGGCAATGTTGAAACACGCAATCATCAGCACAATGCCGACCACCGCCATCAACATCACGCCGGCACGCTGGAACTGTGCCCGCTGGTTGGGATTGATGCTCGACTCCAGCAGCGGCTGCAGCGTAAAAGTGCGGCCTTTATTGGCCAACGGAAAAGCCGTTTCCAGGTCAGCGGCAATCGCCTGCAACTCCGCCTTGGCTTGCTCCGGACGCGAGCCATCTTTCAGCCTGCCCACGGCGCTGAATCCCAGGAAGCGCCTCTCATTGAAAAGCTGCTTAAGAAAGCCGGTAAGAATCTGGTCATGCATTGACATGGGAACGAACATGTCCGGACCACCAATCACCGCCGTGCCCTGAAAACCTTTTGGCGTGACTCCCACAATCGTGAATCCCTGGCCATTTAGCAGCACGCTCTGACCGATCACCGCCGGATTCGCCCCAAAAGTCCGCTCCCAGAAACCATGGCTCAACACCACCACCGGCCCTGCTCCATCTGTGCGGTCTTCTTCAGGACGAAACGTGCGTCCCAGTTGCGCATGCACGCCCAGCACATCAAAGTAGTTCCCCGATGAAAGCTGCGCAAAATACTGGTTCGGCACGCCGTTCACCGTGATGCTCACCGGCGTGGCAAATGACTGATAGACCGTCACGCCGGAAAAAGATTGTGCCCGCCGCTGAATGTCCTGCCCATTGGGAAAGGATATGGGCAAGGTATTATTGTTGTTCGCACCAAAAATTTTGCGCTGGTCAAGCGTAAAGATCTCCATCAGCCGCGCTGGATCTTTCACCGGCAGCGGATGAAAGAACACCGCGTTCACCACGGTAAAGATCGCCGTGTTCGCGCCAATGCCCAGTGCCAGCGTAAGCACGGCAATCACGGCAAATGCGGGCGACTTGCGCAGGCTGCGCAGCGCAAAACGTATGTCCTGGGCAATGTTGGTCATGAATTCACCTGGAACGTTCACTTGAAAAAAGCTCCCTTGAAAACGTTTACCTGGAAAACGTTCTAATGTTTTTTAAGAGACGCTTTGTTAACAGACGCTCCAAGACGATGGTGGTTAGCCGCGCTACGCTTCGTCACACTCAAGTCCCGCTCCTGCGCGATTCTTTCTGCTTCGCGCCCTCTGCGACCTTTGCGGTGAAATTCATTGAAAGCAACCCGACCGTCCACGAGTTCTAGTGCGGCGTAGTTTTCAATTTTGGCAATTTTGGCAATTTTGGCAATTACGGCGATTATGGCAATCTCTCCACCTTTGTATTCCTTCGTGTCCTTCGTGGTTAGATGGGTTTTGTTTACTTCCCGGTAAATCTTTCGCCCACCCCACCCCCCTTAAACCACTTCTGTTGCAAACAAAGACCAAAGTGCCATTCGACCGGACGGTGACCGAGCGGTCGAAGCTCCTTTTTTGCTTCGTTCTGCCCTCGAATCGCGTTCAATTTTTCTGACCGTCCAAATCGGTAAATTTACTCTTTAGTTAATACCGTTCGGGGACTGAATGCTGAGCGCTGACGGCTCAATGCTGTTTGTCAAAGATCATCGACGCTTCCGGCCTGAGCCGACGCAGGCAGAAGACTCCAGGGAGCTTTTGCTCATGGACCATTATATCGTTTGTTATTCGCTGCGAATAGCAGGAACTAAATGGCCATAAGGCATCAGCCATCATTATTATCGGGACCACTATCCGCCAACATGGTCTGCGACGTCCTTTTTCGCTGAAAAAAAATGAAACGTTGGACGCGTTTTTATCACTAATCACTGGCCAATTCCCTATAGCCGATCTGTAACTGGCATTTTAGAGCGTGAGGTAAGACCAATAATGCCCAGAACGCGTGCGTTCATACTCCTCTTATTCAGCGTCTTTTTCATCAATTATGCGGAATCACAGTTATCACGTGAGCCGCTGCAACAGGATCCCAGCCAGGCTCGTACTGCCGCGGCGCATCTTTATAAATCGGTCCCGATCAGCTTTGAAGCCAATCAAGGCCAAGCCGATCACGAAGTACGGTATCTGTCGCGCGGCGCAGGATATAGTCTCTTCCTCAGCCCCGGCCGGGCTGAATTGGCGGTACGGGAGTCCGCGACCGTCCAGCCACAAAAACAGCAAGCCATGTTGGTCCAGCCACATGGCGGCCCAATAGCGGTTCGCCACATTACTATCCAGCTATTGGGCGCGAACCCCAATGCCGTAATCACCGGCTTGGATGAATTGCCGGGAAAAAGTAACTACCTGATTGGCAATGATCCCGAGAAGTGGCGCACAGGCATCGCCCATTTTGCGCGTGTCACCTACCGCCAGCTTTACCCCGGTGTTGACATGGTTTATTACGGCCATGGCGGCGAACTTGAAAGTGACTTTATCGTAGCGGCGGGAGCCGATCCGAAGAAAATCCGACTGGCCATCCAGAACGCCGCGCAAACACAGGTGGACTGGCGTGGCAATCTGGTGCTTGGCGCCGGGCAGAATATTGAAGTCCGGTTACGCAAGCCCGTGGCGTATCAGACCACCGGCGGGACAAGGCGTGAGATTCCAGTTCGTTACCGCCTTGTCGGCAAGGGAAAAGTCACTCTTGTAGTCGGCGCTTACGATCGGAATCTGCCTCTCGTAATCGATCCCGTGCTCAGTTACTCCACATATTTAGGCGGATCAAATCTGGATAATGGGACCGCCATCGCCGTTGACAGCTCCGGCTCCGCTTACGTAACGGGCGGAACTCCCTTTGGAGCGTTTCCCTCTACCCCGGGTGCATTTCAGGTTACAGGAGCCGGATTTGACGTTTTCATCACCAAGTTCGATCCGACGGGTACCATCCTGGTGTACAGCACTTTTCTGGGCGGCAGCCTTGATGAAACCGCTTTTGGTATTGCCGTAGATGCATCCGGCAATGCCTATGTAACCGGGCAGACCACTTCCACTGATTTCCCCCTGAAGAACCCGGTGCAGGCGACCTGCGGTTGCGGTCTGAACACAATCACAGGCGAACGGCGTACAGAGGCGTTTATCTCAAAAATTAACTCCACGGGATCAGCTCTCATCTATTCCACCTACCTGGGCGGCAGCGGCAATGACGCTGCCGGAGCAAATGCTCTGGACTCGGCCGGCAATGCCTATGTCGCTGGCGCTACCACTTCGCCTGACTTCAACACAATCAACCCCCTTCAAGTCAGTCTTGTTGGCACCGTCAATGCTTTTGTCACCAAGATCAACGCTGCCGGTTCGGCCTTTACTTACTCTACGTACCTCGGAGGAAGCGGGTTTGACTTCGCAAATGGGATCGCCGTGGATTCGTCTGGCAACGCCTACGTCGCGGGCGTCACCAACTCACTCAATTTCCCCACTACAACTGGCGCACTGCAAACCACGTTCGGTGGAGTGGGTAAGGGCAACGCGGGCGACGGCTTCCTCGCTAAGATCGATGCCGCGGGCAGCTCGCTCGCGTACTCAACCTACCTTGGCGGCAGCGATGATGACAGCGTCAATGCGGTGACCGTGGATGCCTCAGGCAACGCGTACGTAACCGGCGCCACCAGTTCGGCCAACTTTGTTACTACGACGGGAGCGTTTCAAACCACACTTGCTCCAGGCACATGTACCGGATTCGACCCGGGCGGCAATGCCTTCCAGTTCTCCTGTCCTGATGCTTTCGTAGTGAAGTTAAATGCCGCCGGTTCAGCCCCGATTTATGCAACGCTTCTCGGTGGGACCACAGAGGACTCTGGCAATGGAATTGCACTTGATTCATCGGGCAACGTGTTTGTTGCAGGCTTTGCCCGCTCAGCGGACTTCCCGCTCCTCTTCCCCATCCAGGCCGGCCCTGGTTTGAACGCTCTTGGCTCTGCACAGCACGCTTTTGTCTCTGAGTTGAATGCCGCAGGCTCAGCCTTGTTTTATTCCACCTACCTGGGAGGACAAGGTGCGGAAACCGCGGTCGGCATCGCGCTTGATTCCGCTGGTAACGCGTACGTGGCGGGTGTAACCAACTCGCCGAATTTTCCGGCCGTGCACGCCTTCCAGCCGGTACCGCAGGGCTCGAATGACGCATTTGTGGCCAAGATTGACGGGGCCACGGCTGGTCCCGCCCTGCAGTTCAAGCCGCTTACGTTGACTTTTGCCGCTCAGCTTCTGGGCACCACCAGCCCATCGCAAAACATAATTCTCAGCAATCCCGGCAACGGCGCGATGAGCATCGCAGGCATTTCAATAACCGGCCCCTTCACGCAGACAAATGACTGCGGCGCCACGATTGCACCCGCAGGCAGTTGCACGATCCAGGCAAGCTATGTGCCGGCGGCAACGGGCGACCAAGCCGGATTCGTGAACGTTTCCGATAGCGCAGCCGGAAGCCCACACAGTGTGTTTCTCAGTGGGACGCTCCTGTTTCCGGGCGGAGAACTTTCTTTGGGGGGAGTGAACTTCCCCGAAGAGCCAATCGGGGTTACCAGTGCTGCGATTCCTCTGATCTTGACAAGCAGCGGCAACGCGCCGCTGCATATCAGCAACATCACCACTCCACCAGGCTTCGCCCAATCGAATGATTGCGGGTCTACGCTTGCGCCGGGCGCGTTTTGCACCATCAACGTAACTTCCACTCCCCTCGCAACCGGCAGTTTTTTCGGCAACCTTGCGGTTAATGATGATGCTCCCAGCAGCCCCCAAACCGCGATTCTAACCGGCTTCGGGGTAGTGACGATCCTGGGAATCTCTCCCTCGGCCCTCAACTTTGGAACACAGCTCATCGGCAACTCGACCGTACAGGACGTTACACTGTCCAACGCCGGCGGTACGAGTTTTAACATCAGCAATATCGCCATCAATGGCGTGGAATTTACGCAGACCAACACATGTCCGGCGGTTCTCGGCCCCAGCGCGAGTTGCATCGTTCATGTGACTTTCTCTCCTGCCGGCTTCATCGGTCCCGGCGCGACGCTCAACATCACCGACACGGCCGGCGGCAGCCCGCATTCCATCGCGCTAAAAGGTATAGGCTCCACATTCCTGCTGCATTTGGCTGCGGGTGCGCCCAACTCCATTACAGTCAACGCCGGACAGACCGCCACCTTCAACCTGTTGGTGGATTCTTCCAACCAGCGCGATATTCTTAGCTTCACTTGTACGGCCACCATCCCTCAAGGCGGGTGTGGAGTGAGTCCGCCGCAGACCAATTTGCCTTCGGCTGGTCCTGTGCCGATTACTGTCACCGTGAACAGCGCCGCACGCGCCACTGCGGTCTCGATACCCCAAAACAGAATCAGCCTGCCTCCGCAGGTGCTGGCGATCACCCTACTAATGTGGTGTGTCGGCTTGATTCTTCTGCAGCTTGCAAAATGGGGCCGATTGCAGCCTGCATGGCGCGGACGGGCTTGGGCGTTTACCGTGCTTCCGGTGCTGATTCTGTTTGCTAGTTGTGGCGGTGGGGGCTCGGCAAATGTCACGCAGCCTCCTCCCCTGGCAGGCACACCCGCTGGATCTTACACTGTGACCGTTATAGGAAATGCATCTTCCAACAATCCAGCGCAAACAGTGCAGCTTTTCGTAAGAATCAATTGAGCGATGAACTGAGACGGCGTAGATTGGGAAGGAGATTGCTTCCAGATATCGGCTTTTCAATTTGGCAGGTTTTGGCTTTTGCAGCGGTTTTTAACCTGTTCAATCGCTAATCTGGAGGCCAGCAACGCACATTGCCACCGACCGGCCTAACCGTGGGATTCGTGCCCAGCACAACTGAAACCGGGTAGCTGATTACGGAGCTGGCATCATTGGCCTGCTGCCGCGCCAGCGGGATCTCTTTGTCCACACACTGAGGATCGGCCTTGGGATTGCCCGTGCACCTTGCTTTGGCCATCTCCTGTGCGCTTTTCTCATAGCCCTCCTTGCAGCCCGGCGTCGCAGCGGCTTCCAGGCTGAACTTTTTCTGAATGCTGCTCCAGCATGCGGCTTGTTCTTTAGGAAGATTGCAGCCTCCGTCCACGACGCGTGTATAGGCAATACTGACGTTCGGTCCACTGGCATCGGAAAACTTCAATTCACCCAGCGCAACGTCCTCAAAGATTTTCTTCATGGTCTTTGCGTCGTAGACCGCGAACCCCATCCCGCCATTCCATCCGTCATCGGCGTCAAAGAAAACCAGGCTGCCCTTGACTCCCTTGAAGTATCCGCTCCACTCGTCCGGGTTGACTACCTTCTCTGTCCTGCTGCGGGCGCGGACACACGGGACTGCGGTCTTTCCTGCCGGTACAATCGCCAGGCGCTCCGCTCCCTTCTCGCCCAGATCAACTTCTTTGACCATAAAGCCCGGGTAGTAATAGCAGGTGACTTTGCGGCGGGTCTTGGGTTGCAACTTGACGGCTGGGTTCGCTCCGGAAGGCCCCAGGTGCACGACCTTCTTGGTGAGCGGTTTGTCGAACGAGTCGGCGAAGGCCAGCCTGGTCAAAGCAAGAAAACTTAACAACAAGCGAAAAGCCACAATCTCCTCCGATCGAAACAAAATACTGAGTTGGCTGGTAATTCTAGAGTACCGCGAAACCCAACGCTTATAAGACAATACCTGTATGCCTTCCGTACGAATCGACAAATGGCTTTGGGCCGCCCGATTTTTCAAGACTCGCGGTCTGGCGGCGCGTGCCTGTGAGCTGGGCAGGATTCAGTCCAATGGACAGCCCGCGAAACCCGCGCGCGAGGTCCGTGTGGGCGACAAGCTGAAGATCACCAACGATGGCGGCGACTTTCATGTAGACGTGCTGCTGCTCAGCGAGGTACGTGGGCCTGCCTCGGTGGCGCAGACGCTCTATCGCGAAACGGAAGAAAGCAAGGAAGCGCGCCTGAAGGCCGCAGCCGAGCGCAAAGCGGCCATGCAGTTTGAACCCATGCCAACCGGACGACCGTCGAAGCGCGACCGCCGCAAGATCATCCAGTTCCGCGGTAGAGGTTGATGCCAGACCAATTGCATGCCACTGATTCGCTATCCCGCTGTTTGCCACGTTCACAAAATGATCCATAATGAATGGATCGCCAGGTCCAGCCAATGAAAAAACCTTCACGAAACGCTCGCAGCCGCAGGGAAAAACCCTCCTATTCAGATCGGCGAGACGATCGAGCGGAGGGTCGTCGTGAAAATCGTAGCAAAGAGCGAAGCAACTCCCGTCGGCGACCACGCCTTTCCCGTGAAGTTGCCGTGCTCTATGAAGACGATGCTGTGATCGTGCTGAACAAACCAGCCGGGCTGCTGGCTGTGCCAATCAAAGGATCCGATGTTCCGTCGGCCTTGTCTCTGCTGATCGCCGAACTTAAGCCACGAAGACAACGCGCCCTGATCGTGCATCGCATTGATCGCTTTGCTTCCGGCATTCTGTTGTTCGCCAAGACTGACCATGATCGCGACACGCTGATCCGCCAGTTTCTGGCGCATACTCCGGTAAGAAAATATCTGGCGGTGGTGCGCGGCAGGCTCAAGGAAGAATCAGGCACGCTGGTGCATTATTTCCGGCGAGAAGACATGTATCAGCAGTTGCGGACGGCCCGTGATCCTGAAGCTGCGCGCGCCGAACTGCGTTATACCGTGGAGCGTGCTTTTGCCGACGCGACGCTTCTCCGCGTGGAACTGGTGACAGGTTTGCAGAATCAGATTCGCGCGCAGTTTTCCGCCGTGGGTCATCCGCTGATCGGCGATAGGAAATATCACCGCAAGGAAGCCGAAGAGCCATTGATTGATCGAGTCGCGCTGCATGCCGCGTACCTTGAGTTTGTTCATCCGCGCACGGGCGACACAATCACCATTGAATGCGCGCCACCGCAGGATTTTCAGCAGCTAGTGCGGCAACTGGAGCGAACTGGACATCAGCGGCGTTGAGCCGAAGAGTTGGCAATCGAACGAGACGTTACTGTTCCTCGAACAAATCCTCTTTCTGATCGTATGGCATCCACGGGCTGTTAAACCCGCGGGGATCAATGAAGGAGAGCATGATGTTGAGCTCCACCACGTCACGAGCAGCGCCATCGGCATCAGAATTGCGATAGACGCCGGGATCCGGCCGTGGATCGACCAGCGCATACCAGTATTTCAGGATTGCAACCTCCTGGGCCTGGACAGCCGACAGAGTTGAGTCTGGCTCCGCGCAAGAGTTTGATTCGTCAGAAGCTTCGTGAGACATAAAGTCCCTTTCCTCAGCCGCCCGCGCTATCGCTCGCCTAGCCGTGGAGGAGACGGTCTGGCGAAGCTAGATTCCAATCTTCAAAAGCAATATGTTGGCGACCTGAAACATCATGCTCGCCGGAAATTAGAAGGTTCATTGGAACTTGATTAACTTTATTAATCGTTGTGAGCCTGACGTTGAGCTTGTCTGATGGGATGAATCCTTTGAGCCACTCTGGTTAATTGTCGCAGCGCTTAATTCTGGATTTAAAATGCCCTCAATGCCCTCGACCAACACTCTTCACACCATGATGGATTACCCGCTCACGCTCACGGCATTGCTGGAGCGCGCAGGCCGGTACGCGGCAAACGTAGAAATAGTTTCACGGCTGCCGAATCGCTCCATGCATCGCACCACCTGGGGACAGTTGCACAAACGCTCATTGCGGTTGGCCGAATGCCTGCAATCGCTGGGCTTGAAGAAAGGCGAACGCGTGGCCACGCTCATGTGGAACCACTACGCGCACCTTGAGAGCTACTTTGGCATTCCCGCCGCGGGAGGCGTGCTGCATCCGCTGAACCTGCGGCTGCACCCCGACGAAATTGCCTGGATCGCCAACCACGCGCAGGACCGTTTCCTGATCGTGGACGATGTGTTGCTGCCGGTGCTGGAAAAGTTTGTGGCCAAGGTAAAGTTTGAGCGCATATTTGTAGTGCGGCATCCGGGTGAGGCCATTCAGCACGGTTACATCGATTATGAAGACTGGCTGAAGCGTGCCACCGGCAACTTTACGCCTCCGCCGATCAGCGAAAATGACGGCGCCAGCATGTGCTATACCTCGGGGACCACGGGGAATCCCAAGGGCGTGCTGTACTCGCACCGCTCACAGGTGTTGCACAGCATGTCACAAGCCATGGCGGATTCGTGCGCGTTCTCGCAGCATGACACCGTGCTGCTGGCCTCTCCCATGTTCCACGCCAATGGCTGGGGATTTTCTTACACCGCGGCAATGGTCGGCGCAAAGTATGTACTGCCGGGTCCGCACGTTGATGCCGAGAGCCTGCTGGAGTTGATTGAGCGTGAAGGCGTGACGATGACCTGCGCTGTCCCGACGGTTTGGCTTGGCGTGTTACAGACGCTGGAAAAGCGCAAGAATTGGAAGCCCGCGCGCGAGGTCCGTATTCTGTGCGGAGGCACCGCGCCGCCGGAGAGCCTGATTCGCAACCTTGATCTTTACGGCTTCCACATCATTCATTCCTGGGGCATGACGGAAACTTCTCCACAGGCCACGGCGTCGCGCCTGCCACCGGCGGCGCTGCAACTGCCGCAAGACCAGCAGTACGCCATGCGATCCAAACAGGGATGGCCGCTGCCATTTGTCGACGTTCGCATTCGCAACGAACGAGGTGACGCGCCCTGCGACGGCCAGACCATGGGCGAACTGGAAGTCCGCGGGCCGTGGGTTGCCGGCAGCTATTACAACGCGCCGGAAACGCGCGACCGCTGGACCGCCGACGGCTGGTTTCGCACCGGCGACGTTGCGACCATGGACCCCGACGGCTGCATTAGGTTGGTGGACCGCAGCAAAGACCTCGTCAAATCTGGCGGCGAGTGGATCAGCTCCGTCGATCTGGAAAATACTCTAATGAGCCATCCGGCGGTGCGCGAGGCCGGCGTGGTTGCGGTGCAGCATCCTAAATGGCAGGAGCGTCCGCTGGCGGTAGTGGCGCTGAAAGATGGCATGCAGGTGTCGGCGGACGAGCTGCGAACATTCTTGAGCTCGAAGTTTGCCAAATGGCAGATGCCGGATGATTTTGTTTTCGTCCATGATCTGCCGCATACGTCGACGGGAAAGTTGTTGAAGACGGCGCTAAGAAAACAATATGCCGAATGGAAGTGGCGAGAATAGAAAGAAGTCAAATTTCATCACGGCATGCAACGGCGCCACAGAAATTCTCGCCCGTTTCATTGAAATTCCCAAACGTTTTCGTTTGATATCTGACGCCAGAATCAAATTCAGGGCCTGTGAATGGACTTGCGTCCTTCGGTTATGGCATTAACGCTCCTTGTTTCGCTGAAATATCTGGCTGGCGTTCTCTGGTGGTGAGACCATGCCCATCCCAACACATTGAGCAATAACTTCTTCTCTTTTCGATTCAACTGTAAGGACTCTATTGCCGCACTGCGTCAAATCTCTCTCACTTGCTAAACTGGTTGTTACCGAATGAAGCCTGTCATCGCCAAATTTCTTACCTCCGCCGCGGACCCCAAATTCTTTCCCGCTGAAGGTCCGCCGGAGTTCGCTTTCCTTGGCCGGTCCAACGTCGGCAAATCCAGCCTGATTAACTCCTTGCTGGGACAGAAAATGGCGCATGTCAGCTCCACACCAGGCCGCACTCGCACCATCAACTTCTTCGGCCTTTATGCCAGGGCCAACCAGCCGCATCCGGAGAGCCTGCTGGTTGATCTGCCCGGCTATGGCTATGCCAAGATCTCAAAAGAAATCTCTGCTGAGTGGCCCAGGTTCATTGAGCCGTATCTACAAGAGCGTGAGGCGCTGGCGCTCTCTATCGTGTTGATTGACTCCAATATTCCCGCCCAGCCACCAGATCGACAGTTGATTGATTTCCTGCGCAACGCGGGGCGCGATTTTCTGGTCGTCGCCACCAAGGCGGACAAGCTTTCCCGCAACAAGCTCCGCAATGCGCTAGCAGCGCTGGCGCGCGATCACGGCATTGACACTTTGCTTCCCTATTCTTCCAAAACCGACGATGGCCGCGCGGAGCTGTGGCGCGAAATCAGGTCGCGCATCGACCAGACGGCAGGCCACTGATCATGGACCCTTTTGCCCGCAAAATGGTCTACGGCTCATTTGTTTATGGCGGCATGTTGTTGGTGATGTTTGCTGTGCTCACGGTTGTGTATCTGCACACGCGACCGCGCTGCTCTGATCGGGTGGTGGCGGAATCAACTGATCCAACCGGACAATGGACCGCTACCGTGATGGAGCGGCGTTGCGGCTCTGAAGCGCCATTTTTTACCCATGTGAATCTTCGCCCTGCAGGACAAGACTTGCGCTTGGGATTTTTCTCCGGTTCGGCGACGGAAGGTGAAGTCTTTGTGGTGGAACAGGACGCCGCGAGCGCAGCCATCACACTGCATTGGATATCGCCGATGGCGCTGAGCATCACATGCCCGCGCTGCAGTCCCGTTCTGGTGAGAAAGCATGATGAACGCTGGGGAAATGTGACTATTAACTACGATGTTTCATCACGTTAGTCCGGGGTCTCTGGTTGACATTGCCTCTTGCATAACTCGTCATCCCGACGTCTGTTGAGCGCGCTCCACCAGCGCGCGAGTAGGATTGAGGGGGCCTTGTGTTGCCTTGAAAACCACGTTGCCAAGAAACCACGTTAGCTTTCGCGCCACATACCAAGTACTAAATACTAACTACCAATTACTAAATGCCTTCACTGTCCCCCGGGCCTGCTTGCGCCTGCATGCTGCTGCAACCACTGTTCCAACTCCGTCTGCAGTCGCGGACGCCGCTTCACGCAGCCTTCAATATCTTCTCTTGACTGCTTCAGCGCCCGCTCCGCTGAAGGAACTTTGTGTTCGGTGAAGAACTGCTGAACGTCGTCATTCAATTCGGCGCTGCAGAAGCTCTTTGTCGAGCCCACAATCTCTCCCCCGCTGGACATCGTGATTTTCTTTTCCACCGCGGGCCAGTGCGCCTTCACCCATTCCCAGGCTGTCTTCTGATTGTCGGGGTTGATAAGAAGCCTTGATATGAGCCCCGCCGCATCCTGATTGCGAACTTCATCGGACACGGCAAGCTCCATCACCTTTTCCACGATTTTCGGATCGCGAAATTCAGCCAGCGCTCCGCCCACGTTGTAAAACTGTTCAGGTGATCGCATGTGGCCCATCGCGTTCTCATACTGCTGGAACAGCTCTTCATTACCAGACCGTGCGGCCACCCCAAGCACGTCTTTGGCGATGCTTGCATCCACCGAGTCCGGGTCTTTCAGGTATTGCTGCGCCAGGCTGGTGGCCTGCCTGATCGTTTCTGGATCTTCCCCAATCGTGCCCAGAATATGAATCAGATTTCCGCGCAGTGTATGTACTTCAGCGCTTTCATTCGCAGCCGGCGTCCAGCCAATCCGTGTCATCATGGGCCCAAAATTCGAGCGTACCCAGGCACGAAATGGCGCCGTATCGGCGCCGGTCAGCAAGTAGCTGTTCACATAATCCAGCGTCGGCAAATAGCTTTCCACGATCTCGTGTTGCGCGTCACCGTTCATGACTGAAATTAAATCCAGATACGTTGCCATGCTTTGCTGTCCGGAGCCGACAAGCGCGGCCTGGTCGCGCAGAAGTGAAATGCGCTCCGCTGTCGTCAATTCCGTGCCGGCAATAGCGATCAGCTTCTGCAAGTCCGCTTTGTCATATTGCGTGCGGTAATAGCCCGCGGCATTTCCATTCACAAAGACCCATGGTGAGCATCCGGTGAGCGGCAGCGTTTGCTCTTTCAGGCTAAGTATCTGGCAGAACGGCTTGGCGCCGCCGGACTTCAAACATACCGGAACCATCCATGTGTGTTCTTGTTTTGACGCGTCAGAGGGGTTGGCCCAGAAACGCTGTTGTGAAACCGAAACCTGAGTCATGGGATGAGGTTGTATCGGTCTGCGCCGCGACCGTTTACCTTTGCGCGCGGGCGGCGCTTTGACCACCGGCGGAGTCGTGCACGATGATTTCACCGTCAACAGCGGCTCACCCGCCTGGTCCACAAATGTCGGCATGATTTTATCCACAGGGCGCCCGGACGCGGCGCTCAACGCGCTCCAGAAATCTTCCGCCGTGGCATTTCCATAAAGAAACCTGCGCAGGTAAACGTTCACGCCGCGACGAAAAACATCCGGGCTGACATAAGCCTCAACCATGCGCAACACCGCTGCGGCCTTCTCATAAGAAATCGGATCGAACAATTCATTGATCTCTTCCGGCGTTTCGGCCTTGGCACGGATCGGGTGTGTGTTTACCAGCGCATCCAGCGCAAGGGCCGTGTCGGTGGCCTGCACCGCATCCAGCATTGCATTCCATTCCGGATGCAACGCCTGCGATGGCTTAAGCGCCATCCATGTGGCAAAACCTTCATTCAGCCAGACGTTGTCCCACCACTTCATCGTTACCAGATCGCCGAACCACTGGTGCGCCATCTCATGCGCCAGGACTTCAAACACGGCCTGGTGTGAATCCACGGAGGAATTTTTGTCGTCAATAAAAAGCAGCGATTCGCGATAGAAAATTGCTGCCGTATTTTCCATGGCGCCCGCTTCAAAATCCGGCACACCTAGAATGTCCAGCTTCCCAAACGGGTATGGGATGCCGTAATACTGGTTGTAAAACTTTAGGATCTCAGCGGCATAACGAAGCGCGGCAGCGCTCAGCGGCTTCTTGTCAGGGGTTCCGCACACTCGAATGGGAATGTTATCTGCCGAGCCTTCCACGCACTCAAAATCGCCTACCGCCATCGCCACCAGATATGTGGACATCTTCGGGGTCGTGACGAACTTAATCGTGTGTTTTCCTTCTCCCGGCCCGGGCGTGTCAGAAGCTATAACGCTGTTCGAAATCGCGGTATCACCTGTGTTCACAATCAACGTAATGTCGAATGTCGCTTTGTATGCCGGCTCATCCAGAGATGGGAAAGCGCGGCGCGCGTCCGTGTTTTCAAATTGCGTGGTCGCGTAGTTTCTTGCTTTGGTGCGCGCCAGATAAAATCCGCGTAGCTTGTCATTCAAAATGCCTGTGTATTTGATATGGATGGTCGCCGGCCCCGGTTCCAGAGGATCCGCAACCGTCAGAGTGACTTGTTCTTTTTCCGGAGCAAAACTCCATTTCGCCACCTGCGTCTTGTTGTCCTGAATGATCGTCGCTTCCTGAAATTCCAGTTCGGCGGAATTCAACGTGAACTCATTGTCCGCTTTGTTTACTTCCACATCGAGCGTTTCGTCGCCGCTGAACACGGCTTTCTGCAGGTCCGGCGTAAAGGAAAGAGCATAGTGCTTTGCGCTCAAGCCGTAAGGCAGCCGCTGAGCGCCAGCCAGCAGCGGCAGAAAAATAAAAATCATCCAGACAGACTTTTTCAATAAGAGCATTTTTTCCTCATGAACTTTAACGACGCCAGCGCCAGACTATAGGCACGTTGTCACCTATTGCGAAAGGGCCTTGCACGGGTGCCGTGTAATTGCTGGCACTTTCTTCCCTTTAATCACTGTCGCGCAAAGGCTGGGTTTATACGCCTTGCCATCCCAGTCATAAACAGTGGTTTCCATTTTTGATGAGCCAATTTCAAACTGCCCCGTCAGAGAAGGCATTCCTTGTTTCACGATCTTCATAGGATGAAGTGAGGCATATTTCTCGTGCAGCGCCAGCTTGTACCCCTCTCCGCTTTTGAGATAAACCAGCGCGTCGCAATTCGTGTTTTGGCAGTGGCATGCGCCCTGCACCTCGACAATCGTTCCCACGTCGCGGCCGCCGGAACGGATCGGCAGAGCCTCAAGCGTTGGGTCGCTGGTATTCGTATTAACGGCGCTCGCGTCGCCAGCCGTCGTGCATGCGGCGTCCTTGAGCGCAGCCGCCTTTAAGTCCGGTGATAAGCTGTCCTGCTGCGCAACACCAAGCACCATCAATCCACTGATGAAGATAAAAGCAAATAAAGCAGTTAGTTTCATGGGTTCTGAGATGCGTCCTTATATATAGGGCTATTAAGGGAAGATACCACACGCGGCCGTGCCAAACCGTTGTTCAAGCAGGTCCGGGGCGTCGGCACACGGCGGGATTTCCGTTCCCGGCAGCCATAGCTCACCCTGCGGGCCCACCACGATTGCAGTCTGCGGAAAATCCGCATTGGAGAGCGCACGGAGCACCGGCAATATCTTCTTCTCGGGATCCAGTTTCGGTCCGCCAGGTTTCTCCTGCTTCACAGCGTAGGCCTGTCCCCGAAGGAATGTTCCATCCCAAGCCAGATGCGCTTCCTGCACCAGCGTCAATCCATTTTCCGCATTCAGGTTGAATGGACCATACGTGGCGAAGTTCCCCAGTGAGTAAGCAATCAGCTTCCCTTTGTAAAGTTCCATAGCGCGGACAACGTGCGGCCCCGAACCCAGCAGCAGGTCAGCGCCTGCATCAATCGCCGCGTGTGTGAACCGGCGCAGATCGCCGCGATCTTCGCCTAGAAAAGTCTCATCGCCTTCAAGAACATGCTGATGCGTTGCGCCTTCTGCCCCGCCATGAAAGCCAACAATCACCAGATCGGATTCAGACTTCGCCGCGCGTATGGTTTCGAGCGATGCATCCAAATCAAGAAAGTTGAAAGCTCCCTGATATGTTGCGAAGGCAACGATGGTAATTTTCCTGCTCTTCACCGTGAGTCGCGCGATGTCGCCAACTTCGCCGGTATGCGCAATCTGCAAGGCATCCAGCACTTGGCGTGAACTGGCGCGCCCTTCCAGCCCAAAATCCATCGCATGATTGTTGGCCAGCCCCATCGCGGTGAACCCCGCATCTTTCAGATATTTGCCATAACGAGTCGGCACGCGAAAAGCAAAGCACGTCCCTATTTTCTTCCCCCGACACTTGGCCGAGTCGCCGCCATCGATGATCGGGCCTTCCAGATTTCCGTACACCACGTCGCCGCGCTTAAGAAACGGCGTAACTTCGGTGAGCAGGTCAGCACCATCATTCGGCGGCAGCGTGGATTCGTCGGGAAAAGTCGTGCCGAGCATCACATCGCCCACAGCGGTAACAACGATCTCGTCGTAGGGATTTGGCGGATGCACAGCGTCAACTGCGATCATCTGAGGCACCGACGGTGAAGGCGATGGCGGAGCTTGCAGCGGCGATGGCGGCGGAGTAGGTGTGGGCAACGACTGAGCAGGTTGGGTAGGGTTAGCTCCTGGATGCGTTTCTTGAGGAGATTGTAACGCTCGAACCAGCCCCGGGAATGCCAGAAGAATACAACAGCAAATAGCCCTAGCCATACTACCGAAGCGTGGCATCCTGAGCGACACCGAGCGACGCAGGAGCGAGGTAAAGTCGAAGGACCCCGAGATCGCATCCATTGCCATGCAGCTACAGGGAATTTTCACGAATATCCATCCGATCTTCGGTTCATCAAATCCCCTGAATCTTCATGGTCGCCGATCCAATCCCACAACTTTTCCCGCCACTACCATTTCAACACAGCGGTCCCAGGCAAACCAATAAGCTATTTCCCTGTAATCTTTCACATCAAAAACCGCTAAATCCGCATCTTTGCCCGCCTCCAGACTGCCCTTCCGGTCTTGCATCTGCAAGGCACACGCGGCGTTGATCGTTGCTGCGGCAATCGCCTCCGCCGGCGTCATCTTCATATGTGTGCAGGCAAGTGAAATCACAAATGGCATGCTGGGTGTCGGTGAAGTCCCGGGATTGTAGTCCGTGGCTAATGCCACGGGCACACCTGCCTCGATCAGTCGTCGCGCATCGGGAAATTCTTTGTGTCCAAGAAAATAATTTGCTCCGGGCAGCAGGACCGCTACTGTGTCTCCGCGCGCCAGCAATGAAACATCTTCTGGCTGCACACAGTCCATGTGATCGAAAGAGGCAGGCTGATACTCAAGCAAGGGCTTCAATTTTGCCGCCGTAAACTGGCAGACGTGGGCACGTGTCCCCAGACCGTGCTTGCGCGCCGCCGCCAGGACCTTCTCCGACTGCTCTTGCGTAAATGCCCCCCGATCGCAAAATACGTCAACGTACTTCGCCAGCTTCTTTTTGGCCACCAGCGGAATCATCTCGTCGCAGACTTTCTTGACATAGCCGTCTGCTTTGCCCGCATATTCCTGCGGCACCACATGCGCTGCCAGCAGCGTTGGGACCACTTCTCCCGGCCATTGCCGCGCCCCATCGCGTATCGCCTGCAGCGACTTAATCTCATCTTCCAGCGTCAAGCCATAGCCGGATTTGGCTTCCACCACGCTGGTTCCCTGCTTCAGCATGGCATTAAGCGCCGTGAGCACCTTCTTGCTCAGCTCGCCCCGGCTCGCCCTTCGCACCCCCGCGACGCTCGACCGAATCCCGCCTCCAGCCGCCGCAATCTCTTCATAGCCCGCCCCGCTGATCCTCTTTTCAAAGTCGACCAAGCGCGGATCGGTGAACACCGGATGTGTGTGGCAATCAATCAACCCTGGGATCACTACCCCGCTCTGACAATCAAGCTCCTTGATTTTTTTGCGGTGGCTTCTCAACCAGGGATCGCGCAGCAATTCGCGCTGCGGGCCAGAGGCAAGGATCTTCCCACCGCCGCAAAGTACGGCAGCATCTTTTATTAGGCCGATTTCTTGAAGTTCGGTTCTGCGTCTTGGCGCAGCTCCACCGCGCAGCGTAAGCAGCTGACCGATGTTGGCCAGAAGAAGGTAGGGAGATTGAGTGGATTTTGGCAAAATGTCAGTGGCGCTGCCCTTCGTGTTCCTTCGTGTCCTTTGTGATGAAAGGGCTCCCTCGCTACCGCTCGGGACGGAGCTTCATCGGTACCTTCACGCCCGTTTTCTCCGCGAACCGCTCTGCCTCTTCATACCCAGCGTCCACGTGCCGCGCCACGCCAATTCCCGGATCATTCGTCAGCACGCGCTCAATACGCTTTGCCATCATCTCTGTCCCGTCGGCGACGGTAACTTGCCCGGCGTGCAATGAATAGCCAATGCCTACGCCGCCTCCATTATGGATCGAAACCCAACTGGCGCCGCTGGCAGTATTAAGCAGAGCATTGAGCAGCGGCCAGTCGGCCACGGCATCGCTGCCGTCTTTCATGCTCTCGGTCTCGCGATACGGCGAAGCCACCGACCCGCAATCCAGATGGTCGCGACCGATCACTATCGGTGCCTTGATCTTGCCTTTCTTTACCAATTCATTCATCGCCAGGCCGAACTGCGCGCGCTCGCCGTAACCCAGCCAGCAGATGCGCGCCGGCAGTCCCTGGAACTTGATGCGCTTGCGCGCCAGATCAATCCAGCGGCTCAGGATGCGGTTCTTCGGAAACATCTCCAGCACCAGATCGTCGGTTACAGCGATATCTGCCGGATCGCCGGAGAGTGCCACCCACCGGAATGGCCCGCGTCCTTCGCAGAACAGAGGACGAATGTATGCCGGGACAAAGCCGGGAAAATCATAAGCGTTCTTTACGCCCTGTTGGAACGCAAATGTCCGGATGTTGTTGCCGTAATCGAACGTCACGCTGCCCATCTTCTGCAGGCGCAGCATGCCTTCCACGTGGCGCGCCATCGCGTTCATTGATTTTTCCAGATACGCCTTGGGATCGTTCTTCCGCAGCTCGAGCGCCTGCTCCAGCGACATGCCGTTGGGCACATAGCCGTTCAGCGGATCATGCGCCGAAGTCTGGTCGGTAAGAATGTCCGGAAGCACGCCACGCTCGGCCAGCTCAGGAATTACGTCCGCGCAGTTCCCCACCAGCCCCACGGAAATCGCTTCTTTCTTGCGCACGGCATTCTTCAGAATACGCAGCGCTTCATCCAGATTGTTGACCATGAAGTCGCAGTAGCCGGTCTTCAGGCGCTTCTTGATGCGCTCTGCGTCCACGTCAATTCCCAGAAAGCACGCGCCAGTCATCGTCGCCGCCAGCGGCTGCGCGCCACCCATGCCGCCCATGCCGCCGCTCACGATCAGTTTCCCCGCCAGTTCGCCGCCAAAATGTTTTTCTGCCGCCGCGGCAAACGTCTCAAATGTCCCCTGAATGATTCCTTGCGAACCGATATAAATCCACGAGCCCGCCGTCATCTGCCCATACATCATGAGTCCGGCGCGTTCCAGCTCGTTGAACTTTTCCCAGTTTGACCAGTGGCCCACAAGGTTGGAGTTGGCAATCAACACTCGCGGCGCGTAGTCATGCGTTTTAAAAATTCCCACGGGTTTGCCCGATTGCACCAGCAGCGTCTCATCACTGTCCAAGGACTTCAAGGACGCAAGGATCGCCTCCAGGCATTGCTGGTTGCGGGCTGCTTTGCCCGTGCCGCCATAGACCACCAGGTCTGTCGGGCGCTCGCCCACCTCATCATCGAGGTTGTTCATGAGCATGCGCATCGCGGCTTCCTGCGGCCAGCCTTTGCAGGTGATTTCTGTTCCACGCGGGGCCTTCAGCGGAGGAAGATGAGTAGCCTGAATTTCAGTATCAACCGGCATACAAAGATGGTAGCAAATATGGGTCTGGTTAAGCGTTGAATCGCTACCGCCGTTCTGTGCCCCACCTTGAGCTCTGCTTCCGGCATCCAACCCTCAGACACCGGGAGGTGCGACTTGGACAGCAGAATTCGCGAAGGCATCGTTGATCGCGGGATTGAGAGAGGTGAATGGGAGATGAGAAATTTAGGCAAGCAGCTTGGCCATGAAGGATCCGATCAAGAACCACATGTAGGCGCGGTGGGCACGCACAATTCAGGCCAGATGTCAGCCGAGGCTTCAGACCAGACCGGCACTACGCCTTTTTTTAAAGAAACAGGAGAAGACCTGCCCGAGCGCGCCGGCATTAGCCGCAAAGAGCAGCATGCACACGAGCGCCAGGTCGATCCGGAAGCGGTGCGGGAATCGGAGAAGGAAGCGGAGCTTGATCCAATTGCTGAAACCGAGCCGGAAGAAGGCGAGACGGCCGCGTAAATTCATTCTGGATTACGTTTAAGTGTCTGAAGACGGCTTGGCGCGCAACAGGTGCTTAGAACCTATTCGCGACGATGAATCGCAAGCGGTTTGAAGCAAAGCGACAAAAACAAAGCTCACCAGGTGTTGTAAGCCGTGCCTTCAGAGCTGACCAGGCTTGATCCGCTTTTCACGTCGCTGATGCCCGGCTGCGTCTGGTCAATGCTGGTCAGCACGTCTTCCTGCACGGTCTGCCATGAATCGGTGGCATGGGTAAAAGGATCTTTGGGAATCGCGTGCAGATAGCCCGCTGAAACAATGTCATCCAGAGCTTGAGGTGCTTTGCCTTTGTCCTGCGTGTACTGATCAATGGCCTGCCGCATATTGTAAAGGTCCTCTTTCAGTACCGCTTCATTTGCGTGCAGGATGTGAATGCGATAAATCGGCACCATGATGCCCAGCAGAATGGAGATGATGGCGCACACGATGATCATCTCAATCAGCGTGAAGCCGCGCTGCCGCCTCTGTAATCTGAATGGACCGATCATAAAGTTACCAATCCTTATATTTGGTGCCATCCAGGCCGACACCGGTGGACTTTGTGTACACATCAAACACGTTCTGCCCGCCCCAGGAATCCGACTGAGGATCATCCTGCATGGAGCGCAGGCCCCAATCCGTGTTCCCGGTCATGGGGTCTACCGGGATGCGGCGCAGAAAACGGAGTTTCTTACCGCCTGCAATCTCCACGCCGTTGACCAGCGTATCCAAGTCCGGCGGATATCCCTCAGAACCCAGCTTCTGCTGAAACGCATTTTTGTCCGCTGCGTCCTTATAGCGATCAATCGCGCCACGCATTTCCCAAAGGTCGCGCCGCAAGTCCACTTCCCGCTGGCGGCGCACGCTTACTTTCAGCACTGGAACCGCCGCCCCCATCAGGATCAGCAGGATTGTGATTACCACAATCATTTCCAGCAGGGTCACACCACTCTGACGGCGCGCCGGCAAATGCCTGCTCATCAAACCCCGGCTCAGACGATTTGTTTGTCTCTGCCTCATCACGGACCTTCTACTAGTTTACCGTGATTGTGCTTTGCGATCCCAGTACGTTCACCGGCTGGTTCTTGCTGTTCCGTGCTCCCGGCACGGCAATGGAAATCGCGCCAGTACCTTTGGCCTTCGCCGTAAACGTCAGGTTAAACACAGTGCCATCGCCCGTGATGCCCTGCGATCCCGGAGGCCGTTGCGCGGTGATCTGCAGTCTGCCCGTTGCCGGGTCGTCGCGATACACCAGCGCCACGTTCTGGCCGTCTTTGGCCAGGAAATCACCATTCGTGACTTTCACGAACTGGAACACCTTTGGATCGTAACTAATTTGAATGGGAATCGATGCAATGTCCTCGCCCTGTGACAACATCACCGTCATGGGGAAGCTGCTTCCAACTCCCTGCTGCAATGCTCCAGGCTCCAGACGCAATCCCACCTGGCCTGGCTTGAGCGTTTGCTGCTGCGCAGGTGTGCCCTGTGGCGCTGCATTTTGCTGCTGCGGCGGCTGCTGCCTAGGAACCTGCTGCGGAACGGTAGCCGATGGCTGCCGCGCTGGAGTCATCGGCGCTCCGCCTGCGGGCTGCTGCGGCGCCGGCGTAGCTGCTGCCGGAGTAGCGTTGCTGGCAGGGACCTGCCGGCCCGCCATGCGCAGATCTATTCCGCTGCCCGTGCCCACGTCAAACGCGCGGCGATTCAAATCATTCAGTTCCTGGCCGCGCACAATGTGCGGTACCAGCACAAACACCAACTCATTCGTAATATGTTCTTTTTGCGTCGATGAGAACAGGTACTTCAGCAGGGGGATCTGCCCCAAAAACGGCGTGCCACCCGTCGAACTGGTGTCCTGCACTTCCAGGATTCCGCCCAGCAGGTTGGTTTCTCCGTCCATCAAACGGATGGTGTGCTCAACCTTGCGTGTGCTGATAATTGGCTGCGTAATGCCGCCGATGGTCTGCGATCCGTTCAGGTTTGAGATTTCCAGTGACGTCTTCAGCGTCACCTGTCCATCCGGATGCACGCGCGGCGTGATTTCCATTTTCACGCCGACGTCTGTATAGGTGAACTGCGTGTTCACGCCCACTGAACCTACGCCTGTGCCGATGCCCAGCGGCGTACCAAATGAACCTGTCGCGATCGGAATCTTGTCCGCAATGGTAAGCGTAGCCTTTTCATTATCCGTGGCGCGGAGCTTCGGATTCTGCATGATCTTGGTGTCGGCATCGGAAAACAATGCTACTGCTTTCAAGGGATCAATCGTCACCGCATAGTTCGTCGAATTCAGGTGTTGGAGATCGTTAAAGTTCAAGCCGGAGCCCGGGGTCGTCGTGGTAGTGGTGCCAGTGCCCGTACTGGTGGTATTGGTGCCTTGCAGGGCCACGACCATATTTTGCGGCGGCGTAATGCCCAGATTGCGCAGCTTGTCTCGCCGTACCTGCGCCACCCACACATCCACGATGACTTCAGGCTTGGATTTATCGATATCGTCGATCATCTTCTCAGCCAGCGCCAGTTGGTCTGGAGTGCCTTTAATTACGATGGCGCTCTGCGATGGAATCTGCTGAATGCGCTGCACTTCAAGCACCGTGCGGATGGCGTTCACAATGTCCTGAAGGTCAGTGGGGCCGGAAACGTTGCCGAGATAAAAAGTCTTTACTACGTTTTGCTCCAGTTCGCGGCGCTTCGCCTGCGTATCCTGGGCAACAAAAATTGTGTTCGGCGTTACCGGGCGCCAGAATGTGCGCGACTCCAGCGCAACAATGTCCAATCCTTCCTGCAAACTCACGCCTTTCAGCTTGATGCTCAGGCGGCGGGAAGTGTAATCGGGATCAAACAGCACGTTGATGCCGGCCAGCTTGCCAATCGTTTCATACGCCACTTTGGAATCTTCGGTCATTTCCAGCGCAGTGATTGGCGAATCAGGAAACTGGGCCAGGGCCACTGGAGAGCTGGCATTCTCCAGGCGCTTCCGTAGGGGATCTTCTTCTTCCTGCCGGCTCGGCGGCGTTGCAGTGGCTTGCCCTCCGCCTGCGCTTTTTTGGATCATGATCTCTGTGCGCCGGATCTCCTGTGCCGCAAGATCGTTGCTGGGATCAACCTCTAGCGCCTGCTGGAAAACCGTCAATGCTTCCTGCAGACTGCCCTGGTCCCTGAGCTTTTGCCCCCGCTTAATCTTGCTTGAGGCAGAGAGCATGCGGGTCCGCTCAAACGGTACCCGGTATTTCAGCTCGTCAGGCTTTTGTTGATAGGCGGCTTTATAGAACTCAAACGCGGCTTCGTAGTCCTGCCGCGCCTCTGCCTTGACCCCTTTTTGGAAGAGACTCTTGGCTGATTCCGCGGCGGACAAAAATGCCGCAAAAAGAAACAAAATGGTGAGGGTTGCTGTAACCTTCCTCATACGCTCCTACTCATCTAGGCTTTTTCCTAAGTCCTTCATTTTTCAGGGAAAATAGTGCGGGCAATTCCCGTCAATGTTACCCGGATTTAGAGTTTTTGGAAGCCAGATTATACACCGGTTTTGGTGCCTTACCTAGAACGACTTTAGTAACCAATTTTGCGCTGTGGTAGCATAAAAAGTTTGCCGTAAGCCGCCGAAGCATGCCATGGCCCGCCAGACCACACACCAAACCGAGCCTAACAAGCCCAAAAACGTCAAGCGGGATCCCATCGCTTCCGGCGAGCGCGATGCCACGTTTAACCGGGCCGCCAGCCACAATTACTTTCTTGAAGACAAGATGGAAGCCGGAATCGTGCTGACCGGGTCTGAAGTCAAGTCCGTACGCGCCGGCCGCGCGAACCTGAAAGATGGCTATGCCCTGCTAAAAGACGGCGAATTATGGCTGTTGAATGCTCACATTGGAGCCTATGAAAACGCCGGTTATGCTGGACATACTCCGCTACGCACCCGCAAACTTCTTATTCGGTCCGACGAGCTGCGTAAACTGCAGGCCAAGACCCAGCAAAAAGGCTACACCCTGGTGCCAACGCGCATGTACTTCAAAAACGGTAAGATCAAATGTGAGATCGCTTTGGCCAAGGGCAAACAGAGCTGGGACAAACGTGAAACCGAACGTCGCCGCACAGCTGACAAGGAAGCCCGCGAGGCCATTGCCCGGTCGCGAAAACAGTAGCCGCGTTTTTTGTTTTTAGAGATTTATTTTCAAAGATAGGAGTTAACCCCGCACTTATGGATATCCGCCTGATCGCCTCCAATCCCGCTGAAGTTGAAACCGAATGCCTGGTCGTTTTTGCTCTGGACCACGCCGCGAAAGACACTGCGAATAAAGATCTTGCCAAAAACAACCAAGCCGGCAAAGAAGCTCCCAAGCCTGAACCTCGACTGGCAATAAGAGACGGTGCTTTGGAAAAGGCCGTGGCGGAGCTGGTGGCCACTGGAGAAGTCACCGGCAAAGCCTTTGAAAGCGCCCTGCTCCATCGTCCCCAGGGACTGAAAGCCAAAAGGCTTCTGGTTGTTGGCGCAGGCAAGGCCAAATCTTTCACGCACGCTGAAGTACGCAAAGCCGCCGGCAGCGCCATCCGTGCATTAAAGCCCAAGGGGATCAAGAGCTGCGCCATTCTAGTGCCCGATCTCAGCAGCGGCGCGGAAGACGCCGTGCGCACAATCGTTGAAGGTGCTCTGGTAGCAGACTTCGATCCCGACACTTACCGCAGCGATCGCAAAGACCTGAGCGTAAAAGACATCACCCTCGTCGCGCCTGCCGGGGCAGATCAGGGCAAACTGCAAAACGCCTTGACGCAGGGCCGGGTCATCGGCGAATCACAGAATTTCACCCGCGAACTGGTGAATGAGCCCAGCAACCGCCTTACGCCAACCATGCTGGGTGATCGCGCCAAAAAGATGTGCGACACTGTGGGCCTGAAGTGCGAACTGATGGGCCCGGACAAAATCAAAGAAATGAAGATGGGCGCTTTCTGGAGCGTGTCTCAGGGTTCCGACGAAGAGCCTCGCCTGATCGTAATGCGCTATGAACCTCAGGGTGCGCCGGAAAAACCAGTGCTCGGCCTCGTCGGCAAGGGCATTACGTTTGATACTGGCGGCATCTCCATCAAGCCGGCCGACGGCATGGAGAAGATGAAATACGATATGGCCGGCGGCGCGGCCATGATCGGCGCCATGCGCGCCATTGCCCTGCTCAAGCCCAAAGTAAAAGTTATTGGCATTGTTTGCGCCTCAGAAAACATGCCCAGCGGCAAAGCCCAAAAGCCGGGTGACGTCCAGATTGCCATGTCCGGTAAATCCATTGAGATCATTAATACTGATGCTGAAGGCCGCCTCGTCCTAGCCGACGGACTCTATTACGCTCGCACTCTCGGCTGTACTCATCTCATCGACGCCGCTACTCTCACCGGCGCTTGCGTGGTTGCCTTGGGTTACGCCAATGCCGGCGTCTTCGCCAACGATGAAGACGCTTATAAGCACTTCACAACTGCGCTGCAACGCTCAGGAGAAAAATTCTGGCGTCTTCCGCTCGATCAGGAATATCTCGACCAGATCCGCTCCAACATCGCCGACATTATGAACACTGGCGGACGCTGGGGCGGCGCCAGCACCGCTGCTGTCTTCCTGAAAGAGTTCGTCGACGACACACCATGGCTGCACCTCGACATTGCCGGCACCGCATGGATGGAAGAAAACAAAAGCTGGATCGCCAAAGGCCCATCAGGAATCGGCGTGCGGAGCTTGATTGAGTTCGTCAGGAGCTTTGAGGGGAAGTAGGAGAGCAATTGGCTGTTGGCTTTAGCTCTTGTCTTCTCTGTCACTCGAAGCCATTTTCAGGTGAGACAAAGTGGTGTCTCTGAAATAACTCGACAATGCATGCAATAAACAAGTCATTGTGGACCGCAGCCGCCCTCGGCTGCGCGCAATAATCTTTTGGGCAAACAAGTATCGGGCCAACTCTTGGTAAAGGTATTTGTGAGACACCACACTGGATGCATTGGTTGAGCATGGTTTATTTCTAGCGGTATTTCCCAGCTTTGTTTCGCCCATCCCCGTGCCTCTTCCGTACATCAAAATTCTTCAGTACCGCCGAAGGAGTTTTTCATCCATGAAACAAAGTGTTTTCGCCCTGCTGGTGCTGGGATTGATAAGCGTTGGCTGCACCAGCACAAACAAAGCGTCCACGCCTGATACCACTGCTCAACCAAATTCCGGGACGGCTGCTTCCAGCCCTTCCAGCAGCCCGTCCAGCAACCCTGATCAGGAGTTCGTCACCAAAGCCGCTCAGGGCAACAGTGCGGAAGTTGAGTTGGGAAAGATTGTCGCCGCCAAAAGCAAGAACCCCAGCGTGAAGCAGTTCGCGCAGATGATGGTAAAAGACCATACCACGGCGCTGAATCAGTTGCAGGAACTCGCGCAAACCAAGAACCTTAACTTCAATGACGATCTGCCCGATGATGCCAAAGCTCTACAGCAAAAACTTTCTGGCGATACCGGAAAACAGTTGGACAAGGACTATATGGACGGGATGGTGGAAGACCACCAGAAGGACGTTCAGGAATTTACCGATAAGTCGCAGAATGCCAAAGATCCTGACGTGAAGCAATGGGCCAGCAAGACGCTGCCGACATTGCAAAAGCATCTGGAAAAAGCCCAGCAGATTGATGCCAAACTGAACAAAGGTAAAGCATCCGGCTCGGCTCCGAGCGGTGACAGCCAGTAAGGCATATCATCCCGATTAACAAGCATTGAGAATAAAGAGGCTGCAAACATGCAGTCTCTTTTCTCTTGATCTTTCTTTGATCTGCGCTTTCTGCGTAATCTGTGATAAAAACTGCGCGGCGCTATCGCCGCGGCTCACTCTCAGTCATACATTCCCTGCACAAACCACTCGCCCGTTTGCGCTTCCCGGAAAATCCGATAGACACTCTTTTTTTCACTAACTCCCGTTTCCACGTCCCATTCTTCCCGTTGCGATGCGTCACGGGAACTCCACCACTCGCCGTCGTTGCGCCACGGACCACTGGCGTGCTTCACTCTTGCTCTTCTGTTATTGAAGGCTATCGTCGCCGGCGCATAGCCAGGCACTTGCACACGCGCCCCCACAGCCGGGCGAAACATGCGCATCGGCAACAAGGAAGCATCCGGACGCTTTCGTCTGTTCTGGTCATTTTGTTTTGGCACGTAACCCGGCAACACCGCAAAACTATCTGGACGATGTGAATCCAGCACCACAGGAAACCCCACCCGCCCGCGACCTTCTCCATCTGTTTCATCCACCACCGCGCGCAGGCGGGCCAGCGTGATCTCCAACTTTGCCGGCTCAGGCCCAGCCGGCTGGAAAAAATTGGTCTGCGTGGTGCGCGCCCGCGTCGGCATTAATTCGATCGTCACCTTTCGGACTGGCGCCCACGGCGGCCGCTCCGCCAGATCGAGCTGCAACAACTTCAACAGCACCTTCCCATCTTGCGTGGGGACTGGAAGCTTCAACCTGCTCTGGCGCCGTGTTTCACTCGCTTCCGGCAATGCATGAACTCCTGATTGCCGGCCAGCATGGACTTCCAGTTCAAGATCGATGCGCGCTTCGTCCGTAGCCAGAGATCGCGATTTCAGTCGCGTCATCAACTGCTGTAGCAGGCTGTTCAGCACAAATCCCATCGGCTCCAGCAAATCAATCGCTTCTTCCAACTCGAGGCTCTCCTGAAAATGCTCCCGCGGCTCTGCTGGAACAAGCTCGCGTCGCACCTCGCCTCGCGCCAGCCGCTGCAAGTGCAAACCATGCTGTCCGAGTCTTTGTGAAAGCTCCAGCTGCGGCAGCGCAGCCAGGGACTTGAAATCGTGTATGCCCCAGCTCTCCAGCATATCCAGCACTTCCGGCTCAAGCCCTAGGATTTCCACCGGCAAGCTGCCCAGGAGCTGCGCCTCGTCTCCAGCGGTGATGATTGTTGTCCCTGCATTGCCGCGTGCAGCACAGTAAGCCGCATCAGGATTCGCGGCAATTCCTATATTTGCCTCAAACCCAGCTTCCACGCTTCGCTTAGTCAGCTGTTGCGCGATCTGCCGCGGAAATCCCAGCAGGCGCTCCGCGCCGGTCAGATTAAGAATGACCGTTCCCGGACAAGTGGACTCGACTCGCGACGCAAAATCATAACCGCAATCAAGCAACGCGTGATGCGCCAGCATCTCCTGCTCCGCATCCCTTTTTCGCAGTTCTACTCCCCTGCAAGCTTCGGCCTGAAACTTAGTCATCCCTGTCCGAATACCCAGCCTCCTCGCCCTCTCATTGCATGCAGACACCTTTAGCAGACGATCTGGACCATCCAGTACAGCGATCGGAACAGTTCTAAAATAAGATCGCACCTCGTCAGGCGAAAGCGAGGCCGGACTGCGTAGCGCAGCCTGCACTGGAAAATCGGGAAGATGAATGCAACCGAATACATGGATATGATCGAACATAGACTTCATCCTGAGAATTGTGCGCTGCATTAATTCGAATCTAATTTAGCTCTTGCTCAGTTTCTCTTCGTATTGCAATAAGTGTCTCGCGATTCAGATGCCTTTTTCTTTAATCAGCTTGCTGTTTGGCATTAATACTTTCTGTCGACATAATTAGCGAGCCTCATGGACTGCATGATTTCAGTGATGGGGAAAGCGGATAGCTTTTCTTTCTGTCGGAAGTCTCTGGATTCTCTGAGCACATTGCCTCTTCTGAACTCTCTGACTTCTCTGCTGCCGTCGGATTTAGCGGCCTTGGCATCGAAACAGTCCCTTGGTGTTGATCAAAGCTCTCGACTTTGTCTCCCAGCGGCTTGCAATAAAACAGAACACAGGACTAGATTCTGCCTGAGGACAGATTTTTCGGGATGTAAACCTGCGTCCAGCGCTTGAAACATTGCCCGTTTACGTGCCGCTACGTTGATACGTATCGGCTGACACTCCTTGGATCTAATAGTCCACGAGTAGCGTCACTTGTCCCGCAAACGAACCGTGTCGCCACTAAAAAACATGGGGAGCGGCAACAATCGTGGGAGCCGCGCCAATACAGGCCAAGAACTGGCAAGCAATGATGACAGCGACGATAGGAGAAGATACTGATAAAACTGAGGCGTGACGACTAGACCATAAGATGGGAAGTAACAGAAGCACCTCCAACCTATAATGATGCGAGCCGAACAGGATGGTAACTCACCAAATATCTATATGCTATAGTGCAGCTGTAGCCTTCTGCTTAGAAGGCAGAAGGATGTGACATATCGGCTGGGGGTTGCTGTTACGGTACATACATTTATCAGCGAGCTCATCATTTGTTTAAGATGTGACGGATTACTCATTGGAGCATTAGCTTTCATAAAGTTTAGTTTTGGAACAAATAGCTATTGGCGACGAAACTCTAGCAGAGCACAAAGAAAAACGATTTTACCGATCTATATCTCTGCGATCTCCAGAGACATTGTTGTGGGCGCTTTTATGTATTCTACTGCTCCCTTGCAATTGTTCTAATATTTTCGTTCCCTGGGCAAATAGCATTGAGCGCTTCAGCTTTAGCGTTTATGCGAATTCGTGAATAATAGCGCGACATTTTGATGGACTGGTGACCCGCGATTGACATAATCGTTTCGTCAGGCGCACCCGATTCAAAAAGCTTCGTGATGACCTGGTTGCGAAAGTTTCGCGGCTGCAGCCACTCCAAGCCGGTCTTTTTGCGCATCGTCCTGAATGCCGACCGTATAAAGTATGTCGATACCGGCTTAGTCACGTCATAGCTCCCGCGCTTCAGTCGATAGGGAAAAATGTAATGGTCGGAATGCCATGCTCCCAAGCGTTTCGCTCTCTCCATGATCCTGCGCACTTGTTTCGCGGCAACAGCATTCAGCGGCACCACGCGCGCGCGAAATTCGTTTTTTACTTTGCTATCCGGGATATGGATTGTTGGCGGCTCGTGCTCCAGAAAGACATGTTTCATCTGCAGGTGCCGCAACTCGATTCCCATTGCTGAAGTATTATTCGTCAGCGACACAGCCCAGTACGCCACGCCCCAATCCGGATTGCCCGCCACCACGCGAAAGAATCTTTCTTCTTCCTCCGCGGTCAGGACTTTCGGCGGCGTCCAATTTGGCAGGGGCAGCGGCTTATAATGTTTTTCGATCAGGTCCCACAAGTCGGCCGACTTCAAAATCTGTGCCAGCGTATTCAACTCATGGTTCACGCATGACGCTCCTGCTTCCATCCGCCGTTGGCGCTGATATTCCAAAAAATGCCCAATATGAATTTGCGACAGCAACACCCCGGCAAACATTTTGCCAAGATTTCGGATATACCATTCGTACATTTCTATTGTCCGGGGTTTTCTGCTGTGCATTTTCTTGGATCTCCAGCCAGTGCTTGGCTGCTTCCTCAAAAGGAAGTGTGCGAAACTGTAATGGCGTCATCACTCTCATAGTTCGGGGCCTGCTTTGCGGTGCTCCGGCCGTAGGAAGTAGCCGGGTGCAACCGTTACTTGGGTTCGAAAGTTATTCTATGCGATTCGTCTTTCATTCGCTACAACAAAATATAGCGCAGCCCTGGGGTACTGGCCCACAACATATAGCTTTTGGTTAAAAAAAACTCTGGGAACCAGGAAGATCTCAGACTAGATTTCAATTGCTCAGCATTTGAGAGTTTTTTCGATGGCGCCCGTCCTTGCTGAATCACTCTCTGCGCCTCCGCCTTTTTACCCCTCGACCGCCGGCTGCAACGGCGTACTCACCGGCATGAGCGCCATCACGCTTTCTGGCGTCAGTTCTTTGCCTGCCACATCGTAGGCCGCTCGAATCGCGATTACCGCCAGGTTGCCAAACGCCGCTGTCGCGCGTTCCATTGTGGCCGCATCAAAGCTGCCCGCTCCGCTGGCCGGCGCAACTGCGCCAAGTATCTGTTCAATGAATAACGCTGCGTCCGTCACCGTCTTCAGCGTCTGTTTCAGTTTGTCTGCGGTGGAAATACTGGTTACAGGATTTGTTGCCAAGATTGCACCTCGTGAAAATCGGTTTTTAGTAATTGGTATTTGGTACCTGGTGGAAGATCGATCATTGATGGCCGGGAAAGCCTCCTTAGTTTGTGTCCGGCGATTCCAGCCTTAAAATCGCCGGCTTCAGAGCCGCAATCGCCGCCACGGGATCTCGAACAACCGGCAGCTTCAATTCACTCACCGGCTTCTTCCCCATCAAACCGCGCACCGCGTTCAGTAGCGCGGGAAACTCTTCCAGCAACCCTATAACCGCTACTTGTTTCTCCTGCACCGTTGCTGCTTTATCTTTTGCCACTTTGGCCACGGCATACGCGGCAAAAGCGTCAACTGCGGCAATCTGCGCCTGACGCGCTTTCTCCACGGCCTGTTGCGCTTCGCGCGTCTGCGGCAGATAAAACACGCGCGGATCAAACGCGGCATCCTGTGTGCCATCCTGTGAATCGGCGCACACATGCCGGATATCGGCGTCAAAGTGGTTATAGCCCGCCACGGCGCAATCGATCAGCGCTTTGCTCGCGGCCAGGGGTTCGTATGTCGTCTGGTCCCAGGAACTCACGCATCCCGCCAGCAGCGCGCATGCAGGGATCGCTAAGCACAACGCAAGTACGCTGGTAATCTTCGTCCAGTCAGTAATGCGCACGGGCTGGTTACCCGGCAGTGGCGACTGCTTCAGATATAGCAGCACTGACTTCACGCCAATCACCAGCGCCGCCGCTCCCACTTTCGTCAGCCCGGCTTTGGAAAAGTTAAAGCTCGCTGGATCCAGTTGCATGGTGGCCAGCACGGTAATCATTGAGCTCAGCGCAAATACGCCCAGCCCCTTGAACCAGGTTGCAAGGTTCATGGTGTTGTCCTCTTTTCAGTTTGAATTATTTTTAAGTTCGGATCATGGAAAGCCAATGCTCTTGGCTCGAATTCATTCGTGGCGTCGCAGCGGCCTAAAGATATTGGGTTTTAGCCCCTGCGATTTACGCCTCTGCCCTTTTCAGCCATCCCGCCAAATTCATAGACTGGGCCGGATTGTTGGTGGCTATGTGGCGGTAGTGCCAAATGCTGAACTGGCAGAGCAGCCCGTAGGAAGTTTGCGGATCCATGGCATTAATGGCTGCCAAAGTCCTCGGCCCCATCTTGCCGTCTTCAGTGAGCTGCCGGCCCTGGGAGTTTACGGCGCGCTGCGCATAGACAGTCGCCTGCCGCACTCCCATATTCACGCCGATATCAAAAAGTTTGTTGGCAACGTTCTGGTTCTCCACTTGCGCCAGACACATGGTGTCCCAGTATTCGCGTTCTTCAATCTTTTCCGCTTCGGCCAGCGCGTCTTCCGCCGGCCCGGTGAAAAACTCCTCGGGCAAATCAGGATGGAACTTTTCCGCAATGCCAAAGCGTGTACGCCCGCCCGCATCCACAGTCACCTTGCCGGAACGGGTTGAGTCTTCATGTTGCAGCGTGAATAAAAATGCCGTTTTGAAATCGGCCATGCCCTTTATCTCCAGGATTGAAATGTCATTAAAGCTCGTTGTCAGGGGTTGTCGATTCCTGCTTTGCGTGATCAGCAGGACTAGCGTCGAGTTCCGCTGTCTCAACGGGAGCTGCCTGCACGTGACGCCATGACAGCTCTCTGGCGATACGTGCGATTGTCGCGGCTGTCACGCCGTATTCACGCGCCAGTTCGGTCATATACATGCGGCCTTGCGCCAGCAGGGTTTTGATCCTGCTTACTTGTTCCGCTGATAGCTTGGAACTGCGAATCTTTTCACCGACTGGGGCTTCGGCCTTTTTGTCGCGTGTCGCCTGCATTGTCACGAGGTGTTCCCAGGAATAAATGATCTGGATTAACGCACGCCCGCACATCACACTTGTGGCATACGACCAAATCTGGACCGATCTCACCACGAAATAACAGCCATGCAACGCGATGCGCTCGTTGCTGCGTGCGGGCAAGGGTCACGATCCCGTATCCGTCCTCACGAACCATGCCCCGCCACAGCCAGCACCCGCTGGCCGATTCGGGACACACCTTGGCGAGAAATCTTTCTCTTGGAGTAAGTTTCATTGGATTCACCTGAAAAAGCAGCTAGCAGTTAAGAGTGGAGTGATAATCCGCCGTAGCGCGAATGAACGCGAATCCGAACTTAGAAAATGATTTGTATTCGCGTATTTCGCGTTCATTCGCGGGCCGATTGTTCCTCGATTTGCCGCAAATTGCGCTCGCTAAACACTGGCCGCATGCTTGCCGTTTGCGCTGATGCCTTTGCGCTCGGCAAAGTCTGTCCACATCAGCTTGTGCTGGTACACAATGATTGACATCTTGCGATAAATCCCCAGCAGCACCAGCAGGTTCGCTGCGGTAACAAAATCGGTAAAGTGAATTTGCATCAGGTTCCCTCACTTGAAAGAAATGGTTCACTCAAAAACAAAATCGCGCCGGCAAGGTGAATCCGGCGGCTCGCTCCGCTAGAATCCGAATGTGAATCAGGGCGCGTCCCACAATCTCCTTGTTGCGCTGGGTAGTGATCTTTTCCTGGGCGCCATTCAAATACCTTTCAAGCTCGGCGAGCTTGTCATTGTATTTTTTGCGGTCTGCTTCAGCTTCCTTCTGATCATTATTTGCTTCGTCGAGTTTGATTTGGTCGTCCAGGGCATTGAGCTCTTCCTGAAACCGGGCATACCGGTCCGCAACTTCATTGGCGAGTTGCTGCTGGTCACTGGAACCAAGGAAGAACCGAGCCAGTGTCCCCTGGGCCTGGGACTGGAGCAGCTTGTTGTTGGCCTCGATCGCTTTTTGAATCGAATCCCTGAGCTTGTCGGCTTGCTCAGCCGCTTCGGCAAACGCGATCTTGGGCCCGTTGATCGCAGGCTTCTTTTGCAGGGTGCGGATCTCGTCTTCCAGGCGGAGATTGCTGATTCGCACCGACTCACCAAAGTCATGGATATCGGCTGTTGCCTGAACCGCATCCCTGGCCAGCTTTTCCAATTCTTCCCGATGTTTTTTGGCTGCTTCGATCGCGTCATTAATAGCTACAATGAGCGAGATCACCGCGAGCGGAGCAAAAGCCTCGTCCAGCGCCGGCGCCAGCAGCTTGCTCGACGAAATCAGTGTCTTGAAGGCATCAGGCACCTTGACGCCGATGAGGTCTCCCAGCATGTCCACCGATTTGCCTGCTTTTTCAATCTGGTCCTTGGTCAAATCGGTGGCTGCTTTGAGCGAACTGGCATCCCCGGTTATTTTTATCGGTACTTCGTTGTCAGGCATAGTCACTCACTCCCCGGCTGTTCCCAGATGAAAGGCAATAAATAAGGCAGCCCGGAGGCTGCCTTGGAATTGAAAAGACTTCAGAGTTATTCGTCGATAACCCAACCGTCACCGGATTTCTTCAAGGCCATCTTTCCAGGTTGGGGCGTGCTGCTTTGATCTATGTTTCCAAGATTGAAGCTTGGATCATGTTTCCCGCGTCGCGACACGACTTCTAAATAAGGCGTTGTCCGGTAGCGCTCTTGTTGAGAAAGAGCGTCGACCAGCTTGACCCCATCCGGCTCAAGCTTCCATTTCCAGATAAAATCTACTTCCATCTTCTGATCGGTTATCTTGCGCAGATTGACAACCTCCGCGGATTTGGATGCGACGTTAAAAGCCCACAGAAGGTAATCGCACCCATCCTCGGGGTGGCGCGTGACTGTCTTCAAGTGTTCCACAATTTCCGGCTTCGGGTTTACCAGGTCCACCTTCCAGAAGGCCGGGCCATCCGGAGCGATGCTTATCAAGCCAGCTTTTTGTGCGGCGTGATCTTGGGTAACATTGGCGAGGTCCTGGTTTTCCTCAAAGCCGACAATGGGCGTGCACTTTGCGCTAACCCGCCCGATATAGACCAACAGGTGAAGCGCGTCGCGCCGCAGGCTTTTATTGATGGCTTGCGCGGCGGCCTGCTTGTCTTTATTGCCTGAACATCCCGCGAACAGCAGAGATACCGTTAACAAACCACTCAGTACCACAGTTACGCGACTCTTACCGAACTGAGACGATGCCTCACGGTGAAACCTGTAGAAGCAAGACGAATTGAAATCACGTTTCTTCTTTTGTCCGTGCACCTTCATTTATCCATGCCCTCCATGGCGAAACATAAGTTCTCCGACATCAGCTAGTGAACGCGCCAGCCGTCGATCATTCTCTGGAATTTAACCTTGCCATAACCGATGAAGTCTTCTGCCGGAACCGGTACTGGAAGCAGTTCAACGAGACCATGGATGTGTGTTTGTAACTCCGCCTGCTGAATAGGATCCAGGGCAGGAAAGACTTTACCATCGCGACGCAACATTGTCCCAGACCGGTTACCTTCCACTTCCATGAATAATCGGCTTCCGGGGCATTCGTGTCAGCCGTTACATCTGTAACACTCACCAGCTCTGGAGTGGCGACGAGAAACTCCACCTGCTGGTAATCGCAACCCGAGATACTATTGGACGATTTCACCTGTTGTAAAGATCAAAATTACCGACACCGAAAAAACGAAGATTCTAAAGGTACCCCTCTTGTTACCAGCCCGGTTAGACCTTATAAAGTTAAGCCTTATAGAACTGAGGAAGCTGTTTGACTATGCTTCCCCCCGCCCAAGACACAGCCTGTTTCAAGTCTCCAAAGTTCGCATCCGATAATTTTTGAGTCTTGCCGGCTGTTTTCCGCTTGCCTCCCATCAAATACGCCGCCACCAGAACGTGCGTCGGGGGATAATCCTTCCAGTACGCCATCAGATCATTCAATTCCCACAAAGTCAGCTGCTCGATCTCATACAACGTCCATCCGGTAGCGGTGGCGACGTGGCCAAAAACAAACGGCCAGTCAGCTATACCGGTACCGGAGTCGGTTCCCCCGCGGCCGCCTTCTTCAGACCGGACACTTCAAGCATGGCGTTGAAAAGAACATTGAAATCATCAAACGTAAGGCCGTTCTCAAGCTGCTCGGCGGTCAGGTCTTGATGTACTTTTCTTACGGCATTCTGGATCACGGGCAGATACCGGAGCAATGAAGCCAGTCCGGAATTTTCCGCGGAAGGTTTTTCCTGGAACAGCGAATCGAGCTGGCGCAGTTCACCGAGCGTGAGTGACGAAACCGTAAGTTCTCCCAGTGATGTGGGGACAGTTTGTTGCTTAAGCATGATTTCCTCCTGATAGAAATTGGCAAAGCCATGGATAGAAAGAAGCGGGCGCGGCAAGGAGCCTGGCCCGCATGGGAGAGAGAGCTATTCGTTGGAATACATATCAATGACCTGGCCGGCGGCGTTCCACCCCAACCGGCCAAAGAGCGCGCCGGTTGGGGACCCCGGCTCCAATCTTCGTGAACTCGGTTGAGCTATTCGTTGGAATACATATCAATGACCTGGCCGGCGGCGTTGGCAAAGGCCTCAAAGTCAAACTCTGGAATGATGAAATCTTCCTGTTTGGTGACGAAGCTGAGCGACGCCACAACCGAGTAGAGAAGCACGTTGAATTGGTTGCCGTTGTAAACGTTTTCCAACAACACTTGGATGGTCGGCGCGAAGCCCATGAGCTGGTTGGTGATATTGAGCTGTGATCCGACAGCCGCAAGCGAGTACGTGTAGCTGATAAGAGCTACGGCGCCGGCCACGTTATCCGCCGAGGCAAACGTGTAAACCCCACCGGCGGTGACGGAATATTGTCCCAGCACAGGGGCGGAGGCAACGCGAGTAAATGGAAGCCCGGTGGCCGCGTAACGTACTCCCCAATCCTGCACAAACACGCCAGAGTTCGGCGGGGCAATCGTCACTTGGAAAGGCGTAGCGGGGATGGCGTGAGATTCATCAAGAGAAACCTGTTTCATGCCGGCCGGCATCGTCTGGCCGAAGAACAGGTCATTCAACATTTTGCCGTTAATCGCGGCAAATTTTGACTTGCCGGTGATCTTGCATTTTCCCCGGGCAACAGCCTCAGGAAACTGTTTCTGTCCGTAAAGCTGCTTGACGTCGCCCGAAATATCGAGGGAGACATCCTGCAGCGTTCCGAATTTCATGGGAGTGGGGTTGGCGGCGGTATTGCCGCCGACGGGAAAGCCCCACAAGGTACCTGCGCCAAATTCAAACATTTTTTGTTTCTCCTTTTGGGGAGCCGGCCCTGCACTCCCATAAATTGAAGTCCGCGGAATGACCGCGGCTTGTGAGCTGAATGTGGTGTCTTAAGCGGTGGTGAGAATTTCTATGGGCACCACTGCGAGAGCGATGGACCCAACTACGTTTTCAACAATCTCAATCTTTCCTTCAATGCGGCAGTGCGAAACCTTGCCGCCAAGCGACTGCGCAATTCCCGGCGTCGCGCTACGAATGGCCGCTTCCACGGCGTCCAGAAGTGAATTCAATTCAGTGGAAGGAACCGAATTGGGTTCGCTGTCTCCCGCCGTGTAAAGAACAAGCTCAACCGTCAGACTGGCGTGGATAGGCAGGCCATTCACGCTGGTCCCCGTCAATTCGTCCTTCTGCACCTGCTAGAGCGATGGACGGTCCGCGGGTGAGAGTTGCGAAGGATCCTGCCAGCGCCGGCTGACCGTTTTGAACGGACCAGCCGGCGTGAGGAGCGCGCCCTGCAACACGGAGAACAGCGCGGAATAAATTTGCTCGCGGGGAAAAATCACTGCGACACCTGAACTTGCTGGATCGCCTGCTCAAGCAGAGCAGGCAATGCCTTTTGAAGATCATTGATTGCGGGACGCAAATAAGGCCGTGGTCGAATGTAAGAACGATGTCCGTCCTTTTTCTTATATGGTCCGCGCCGGCCCGCGAAGCCTCCGTATTCGTGAATGCGGGCGTAGGGCAGTTCCGACCCAATACTGACCGTCAGGCTATCGCCATTTGTCTTCGTCCCAATCGACTGCAAGACCGAATTGAGTAGCTTGCCGCTGCGCGAAGTCAGAAGATCACTGGAACTGCCCTTGCTCGCCGATCCGGCAAAATATTTTGGTACCGCGCTGCGCAATGACTGATAAATGAGCGGTTGCAGCGCCTCATAAACCTGGGCCACCACGCAAGGCGCGAGTCCGGCAAGCCGCTGCTGAAGTTGCTGGATGGCGGAATCGTCAATTTGGACGCTAATCACAGCGCTAGCCTCCGATACTGGCTGAAAATGGCCATGGAGCGCGGCGGAACATCGCCCATATCGAACAAAACATTTACCTGGCCGCTCATGCTGTTGGATTTCTCGCCGATGCGGACGCGCTGGCGATACGTAAGGGCGAATGCCTCAATGGCCGCCTGCTTCAAGTCAAGCGGCACGCTGGGATAGACAGCGGAATACGAAAGTTGAACATTCTGCACACCGCAACAGAAGCGGAACCCACGCAGCAAGATGCGCCGTCCGTCCCACAGATACCCAGCGGTGGTAGAAGTGGTGGCCGCCTGGATGCTGACTCCATCGATGTTGACGCTGCTGACAGAAATGATGGGGAAATTGCGCGGGAGCAGCCGGTCCGAGTCATTACCGTCATAGTTTTCCGTCAGCAGCCCAAGCACCGATGACAATATGTGCGGGCGATCAATGTACTGCAAGACTTGCAGGCTTGCGTTGGTGATAAGGCTTTGCAGAGTGACATCGTCATTATTGCCCTGGTTGGGCAGCCACGATTTGAGTTCTGCAACGGTGCAAAGATCGTCAGGTGCGGCAGCCATTGGTGACCTCCAAAAAAAGAAACAGTTCGCAGCGCAACGCTGTTGTGTGAAAGTTGAAAAGAGAAAGGCAGTCTGGGCAGAGAGGAACCTCAGACTGCCTTCCTTCTCCTTCAAGCCTGCTGGTTGGCAGGCGAGGAGCATCGGCAGCGATTCGCGGCAATCAAGCCGCCGATGAATCGTTTATCCGTTAGCGACGTTGGCAATTACGCCAAGCGAGAACGGTGCGCGGCAGACGAGAACCTCGTCGGCATATACGCCATAGACATACTGGCGAGAAACGACGGGCCACTCGATCTGGTAATAGTCGCGGCGGCAGCGGACAAAAGAGACGTTGTCCACGCCGGAAAGCGGGTACGGAATTTCCGAGCTGTTGAAGAAGATCGTTCCCGGAGCCAGGTTTGGGTGGATGCGGATGTCCAGGAACTGCTGCGTGAACTTGTTCCAGTATTTTGCAATACTGGCGCCGCCCAGCAGAGCCGGCTTGTCATCTTCCGATCCAGTGCCCCCCGGCAAAGTGAAACGGAACAGCGGCACGCCGCCGGAAGCAACAATCTTCTTGTTGATGTTGCGCGCTTCCTGCGAGTTTACCCAGATTTCCGTGGGGCTAAGACGCTTGTTGTCCCAGAACCACTGTAGCGCCGTATCAATTTTCAGAATGCCGTTTGCCTGGTCGGCGGTAAGCGTGTTGCCGTCAAGCGAAGCAAAGTAACCGGCATTGGACTTCAATGCTTGCGTAAGAAAGCCGTCGAAAACCAGAGCGTTCGCGGACCCATCCGTGTTGGAGTTTGCCGCGTTTGCCAACTGGGTGCCCGCGACCGGAGCGCTGATGGTGACCCTGTTCACGGTGGTGATTGTGTTCAAGGTTGCAGTTGCAGCGCTGGTGCCGATATACCACGCGTATCCGGCTGCACCCTTCACAGCGGGCACAGTGGCTACGACAGTCTGCTGACCAGCAGTAGTCACGGCTGCGGAAGATGCGGCGCTGATGGCGCTGGCGCCCGCGCCATACTGCGTGGACGTACCGTCAATGTTGACGCGCGTTACCTGACCGTAAGGCACGCCGCTGATGGAAACAGTGGAGTTGGCAAGCGCGCGCGCGGTGAGAGCCGTCACGAAAACAAGTAGGCTCAGTCCGGAGCCCAGTGTTCCGCCGTTTGCCAACGCAACGGTTGGCGCAGTTGGCGTGCCCAACGGCATGGATGCATTGCCATTGAGAATCACGTTCTCTTCGCCAATCATGACTGCGCGAAGCAATGACTGCACGAGAGTGGCTTTGTTATCGAACTCTTTACCGCCGGACCAGACTGCTTCCCAGTCGATGGAAGCTTCGAGTCCGAGGCCCGCGTAGGACGCAACGTAATCCTGCTCGGTGACGCTCATTTCCGCTGAGCGGCGGCCCGGAGCAACCCCGAGTTCGAAGCCCTGCGTGTTGACGCCGGTAATGGCCTTCCAGCGCGTGGCAAGATCGCCACGGTCGCTCACCTGCCGAGGCAGGCGGTTACGTAGCGCCCGCCACGTTTCCCTACCGTCGCATTTCCACAACCCGTCGCATTTCCACAACCCCTCACATTTCCCCAATCCTCCACATGTCTCTGGGCCTCACATCTCTCGATCCTCTACATTTATTCGACATAAACACTTATCCGATCCTCACGTTTTCTCAATCCTTTCATTTCCCCGATCTTACATGTCATGACCCTCACATGCGCGACAACCCATCTTCCTTGAGTCCCAAGCTCGCTTGACTCATGTTCACGCCGCCATTGACTTTGCCCTTGCCTCTCGCGTTATACATCGCATTGCATTTGCTGCGGTCGTTGCATAAAATCGCACGTCGCTTTTGCCCAAATTGGCTGCCCAAACTCCCGTCGCTCGGTTCGACGGTCCTGACACTGCCCTCAAAATCATGCTGCCCTTGTCACCTCGGCCTTCAGCGTCACGTGTCGCTGGTCTCACGCGCTGCATTGAACTTTGAATCGGGCGTTATCTGAACGTTCGTTGAGAGCGTTTAACTATAAGTTTTGGTTGTATTTACCTATATTTCCCAGTTGAATTGGCTTTGACTCGAGATCACATTAACCTTATGTAGATTATGAAATGCGCACGCTTTGCGACGGCTGCTTAGTGGCGGGACTCCATAGTTAAGGGCTCGTGTGCCAGTTGGGAGAAAACAATTACATCAGGGACTTCAGGCATTTAGAGGCTCGGCTGTGAATTGGAAATCAATTGCACAATGGCGTGTTGCAATAGATTCAGTCCGATTGTCCATCGACGCACCGGGTCGTAGTCGCTATCGCCAAAACCAGTCACATACGCTGTTATGCAGAAACCCGTGACGGACACGTTCGGGCCGTCCATACGGGGATCGTCTCGCAATCGGTCATCATCGTTTTCGTCCAGCGGGGTCACATTAGCAGTTTCGTTCTGAGTAACGACATCCAAATGCTCGTCGTCATCCGTAGCGCCGGCGGGACCGTCAAAATGCATTGCCCTTATGGTGGAATCTACGTGCTCAATGCAACGCGCGATATCGGCCTGCTCATAAACCTCTACAGGTTTTCCTGGTGAAGTTGAAGCTGGCTCTCTCGTCGGCGATAGAGATCGACCTTCCGGCTCAGCACTCTCAGAGACCGAACGTTCCTGGTGGTAATAACAGTGGCGCACGACCAGTTCTACAGTGGCAGCGATTTCAGGGGCATGGCCAAGCAACCGGCAAAGCTCTTTGACAAACGCTTCATGCTTTTCGAAAGAATAACGGTCGCTTTCGTCAATAAATATCAGGTCAACGTAAGACACAAGTTTTCGATCACCAAAGATCTCTTCTTCTGGCGCGACTTTGCTGCTTGACCACACGTCACACTTTGCGGTTGCCAGCGGAAATCCGGCAGCGTTGATGCGCGAAAGAAACGAAGTGAGTTCTGGATAGGCGCGTGCTTCAGGGATTTGCAGCACAAGCTCAGGATGCATTTTGAGATCATAGTAGCGCACGCCGGGATCATCAGATCGCCACGGGATTTCCAGCGCCGGAGCGTCGCCGCCCAACTCAACGGAAAAATCGGTTTGCATCAGATCATTCCATGATGTTGAAAGAAGTGCATAATCTGGCGTTCCGCCCAGCGCCCGTCGTATCCATTTGGCTGCGCCAAAAAAGCGCAGTGGCCGCCGTGAGCGGTTTCCAACAGCGTAATGCGCGGATTAGCCGCGATCTTGGCCCGAGTTTCCGGGAGCAGACGGATAAAAGGATCGTCTGTGGCATGGATGACCAGAGTAGGCAGTGCGATCTTTTCAATCACGCGGTACGCGCCGGAGCGGGTGTAATAATCCTGCGCATTTTCAAAGCCGCAATAACGCGCGGTAATCACATCATCAAATTCCCGAATAGTGGTGGGAAAGCGATCAACCTTTTTATATTTGCCGGGAAACAACTTACGTTTGCGTTCATACGTGCGCATAAGGCTGACAAGAAATTTCCATTCATAGATACGATTGCCGCCCATGTGCATAGCGTCGGCCGAGGCAGCCAAATCCGCCGCTGGAGAAACGGCCGCCACCGCCTTCAGTTCGGCAGGCGCATCAGCGCCCAGTTCACCGGCAAGCTTCAGCACCAGGTTGCCGCCCATCGAGTAACCAATCAATCCCACACGCGAAACTTTTCGCTGCTCAATCACCGTACGCAGCACCGCGCCCACATCGCTTGAAAGCCCGGAGTGGTACAGCGTGGGCGTCAGCTTTCCCGTCCCTCCGCAGGTACGCATGTTCATCCGCACAACGTTCATTCCAGCGTCCCAGGCTTTGGCGGAGTTGCCAACCACATATTGTGACAAGCTTGAACCCTCAAGCCCATGGACGATAATTACAGTTGGGCGGCGCTCGGCATCGGCTTGCCAGTGACAATGGCACAGGACCTGCGTATCAGCATCAACCCTATACAAACATTCTTCTGGCGCGGGCAGGCTATTTTTGCGGGGAAGGAAGTTGCCGGCCAGCGTCATGGCGTGGCGATTGCGCAGATAGCGGCGCGGAATAAATGGATCGAAAATCGGGTCTCTTGGATTTTCAGCCATGCTGCTAGAAACCAACACTTGCGGGTTCGCCTATAATAATGATGCTGTAACTATTTTAAACGAGCCAGCAATATGCCGATTTTTGAATACGTCTGCCAGCAGTGCAACCACCAGTTTGAAGCCATTGTTATGAGCAAACAAAAAGCCGCCTGCCCCAAATGTGAGAGCAAGCGGCTGAGCCAGCAGCTTTCCAGTTTCGCCGTAGGAGGCGAGAAGTCTCGCGCAACGACTCCTGCAAGCGGCCCGTGCGGGAGCTGCGGCGATCCTCGCGGCCCGGGCTCCTGCAGCATGAATTAGCGGTCTGTTTACTTCAGCCCATCGACTGGCATGCGCATTGGCCCGGGCGGGCTGCCGAAATCGTGTAAAATGGGTTTCTAGCCTTTATGGTGGGTATAGTTCAGTGGCAGAACGCCAGACTGTGGCTCTGGATGTCGTGGGTTCGACCCCCACTACCCACCCCAAATTTCCTAGTCAACTCAACGAGTTACAAACGCGCGTGTGCAACGCGTGTGCAATTAGCTCTTTGCGAGCGCAACGCCATCTGCACAACTTTCGAATTGGCGCTGCGCATCGGCTCAGGCATGGCATTCCCATACTCGTTCATCGTGGTCCTGATGTCGGCATGCCTCATCAGGTCCTTGATGATCGCAATAGGAGTGTTCGAGGCCCCCATCCATGAGCGATAAGAATGTCGAAAGATCTTTGTCGGCTCGCCTTTCAGCAGATGGGTCAAGCCTGCACGCACAGCTGCTGCGTGGATCTTCCGGCGCACCGCGGTTGGGAAGTACGGGCTCCTGCCTCCAGCGAAAGGACTCGCAAAAATCCAATCGGAAGGAGCTGTAAATTCCACCTTCGACTTCCAGCGGCGAAGTAATATTGCCAGCTGTCGGTCGAGGGGAACTTGCGCTTCCGAGTACTCGGTTTTAAGTTCCCCCATGCGTCCCTGCACAACACCGCGTCTTACGGAGATTTGCAGCTCTTTCCAATCAATGTCGCCCCATTGCAATCCCAACACTTCCGACAGACGTAAGCCCAAGCACATCCCAAGAATCACAAACAAACGCACGTGATCCTCAGGAATGTTCTCGAGCAAAACGGCAACTTGACGCTGGGACAGGATAGCCGGTCTGTATCTCCGCTTTATTCCCCCTTTGATAGCGACCAGTTCCATGGGATTACGTCCAATTGGAAACAGTCTCCATTTCATGGCGAGAGTAAACAGGATGTTCATCAATCCTCTTACATGCCCTTTTGATTTGGGTGACAGATCGATTTCTGCCAGCCATTGCTCGACAACCAGCGGGTCGGCCACCGATTCGATGGACGAATAGCGCCAACGGGGCAAAATGTGTACATCCAGCCACGACATGTAACTGTGTCTGGTCGAGTAGCGCTCCGGCATTTGCTCCTTCTTGTATCGTTCAACCAGCTCACCGAACGTGATCGTGCCGTTCTTTTCGGCGTTATCCGCTCCGAGGTGTTTCTCTCTGAGTTTCAAACGTTCAGCTTCTGCGCGGGCCCGGGAGGGGCTTCGGAATTGCGAAATCGTACCGAAGATTTCGCCTCTCTGAACCCCGCTTTTGTCACGCCAGCGAAATATCCAAACGTGGTCACCGCTGGCTCTTCTGTGTAAAGAGATATAACCCTTCTGAAACGAGTTTCGTGTCCTCTTCAACTATTCGCTCCTTTCCGACGGACACGAATTGCGCTGTCGTGAAGATAGCCTTTCCTCACACCATTTTTCAAGGGCTCTCAGACTGAACCGCCATCTGTTCCCAATACGCATAGCGGGAATTTCTCCAGCCTCCGCCATTCGCTTCACAGTTCGTGGGCTGCATGATAAGAACCGTGCCGCTTCCCTTGCGTCGACCAGGCTGGAAACTACTGGCATGACCTGGAGGCGTTTGGCTTCGGGGTTCGGCTGCAGGAACGATGAATTGTCCGTGAGTGTGCGATATGTGCTCGCAGCCGCAGGAGGACGTCGTTCCGATCCCATCTTGGCTTTTTCGCGTTCGACCTTCGGATGGGGACGAAAGGGATCGCTCTTGGTTTCCGTGAGATTTTTGGTTGACATCTTTCGCCTGCTTATCATGCACTTCCCCGTTAAGACTTCAGGAGGTACGCCAGCATGTGTAAAACAGGTCTGACGCTCGGTCAAATAACGTCATTTCTCCAAAGCAAATTTGACGGGGTTTTCGTTCGGTCTTATGTTCTTTCTCGGGCCATGGCTTATCAAGGTCACAAAGACAAGGAGTCGCTGTGTTCCTGTTTCCCAAGCAGACCGAGGAGGCACTTGCTTCAGTCGGCTACATCACGAATGAGGTAACTGCAACGGTTGTATATCTGGCTAACCGATTGAGCAAACCGGTACTGCTAGAAGGGCCTCCGGGAAGCGGAAAGACGGAACTGGCCTATGCAGTTGCCAAGGCAACCGGTACTGAAGTCGAGCGCTTACAGTGCTTTGAAGGCATCAACGAAGAGAAAGCCATCGGCAAATTTGACGAGGCGCTACAGCACCTGGCAGTCGATCTGCGCATCAAGTCAAACGCGGAAGAATGGGAAGGTTTCAAAGCAGAGCTGCACACGAGAAAGTTTTTCACTGCCGGCCCATTGCTACGGGCGCTCGAATGCGGGAAGCCCTGTGTGCTCCTTATCGACGAACTCGACAAAGTTGACCCAGCATTCGAGGCAATGCTCCTTGAGGTACTCAGTGTATTTCAGCTAAGCATTCCCAAGCTAGGCGTGATCAAGGCACAAAGCATTCCCTTTGTTGTGCTTACCTCAAACGAGGAACGGCGGATTGGCGACCCACTGCGGCGAAGAAGCTTTTATTTGAGGATCGAGCACCCGTCACCGGAGACAGAAGCGAAAATCCTTCGGCTGCGAACGCCAAACCAGAGTCCTGAATTTCATCGCGGCATGGCAGGGCTTGCGAAAGCCCTGCGCGGCTGGAGTCTCGAAAAGCCACCGTCGATTTCAGAAATGTTAGACCTTGCACAAGCCCTCGAAGTGCTTGGGCAGGACGAGATTACCGCCGAGATGCGCGACATTCTCCTGCCGCTGCTGGCGAAGACAGAAGCAGATCGCAGAAAACTGATGCTGAGGGACGGATGGGCCAGCTTGATCCACGATGCCCGGCAATATAGCGAGGAGGCGATGGAGCGATGACTTGCGGGCGTTATGTGATTTACAAAGATGCGTACGATGCGTACAGTCACAATTTTCGCATCATTAAGAAAAGTACAACAATGAAGCCACGTTGTACTTTCACAAGACAGCCAGTCCCGAAGCCGGAGGATGTAGATGGGACACCATGCCTTCGACTTTCCCTCAAATGGGCCGTATTGCTGTTGGTATTGACATTGGCAGTCCGGTCTTGGGCTACGACTCCAAACGGTTCAAGCCAATCAAAGCGCGAAGCTGAATACTACGTCACCGCATTTGCACGGCATTACCAAGTGCCTCTGGAATTTGTGCGTGCGATTGTCAGCCAGGAGTCCGGATGGCAGAAATGCGCGGTCTCGCGGAAAGGAGCAGCCGGGCTGATGCAGCTGATGGCCGGCACAGCGGCGCGGCTTAATGTGCGGAACCGATGTGATATTAGCCAAAACGTGTCGGGCGGTGTGCGCTACCTGGCGTGGCTGATGAACAAGTTCCATGGAGACCTGCGGCTGGTAGCAGCGGCCTATTACGCAGGCGAAGGCGCGATTGAGCGCCGGGGTCTCCGCTATTCAACCCCGGAGGTGGTCGCCTATGTAATGAGCGTTCGCGAAAGATATGAGCGAGAAAAGCATTCGCAGGAAGTGAATTCACAACCCATTTATAGGAGAAGCAGATGAGAGTGCACTTGGTGTTTTTTATATACCTCGTGGCCACGGTCGGCACGGCGCAAATGGAGAATGGGAGAGTCATTCCCAAGATCACGAGCCTGCCAATCGAGGAGGGCGAGGTAACGCTAATTCATCTCGTGCCTGGCTACACGACCTCGGTGAGGTTTCCCGAGGAGGTCAGGTCGGTGGTCCTTGGGAATCCAGCTAGCTTCAAGGCGGAACATTCCGAGGCCGCGCCCCGGATGGTGTTTCTGAAGCCTATTACCTCGGAGCCGAGCGAGAGCAATGCCCTGGTCACAACCAAATCCGGGCAGCAGATCAGCCTGCAACTGGTCAGCGCAGGCAAGGGGGTAATCGATGCGCGTGTGGACTTTGTCGTTGAATACCACCAGCGGCGCAGTATGGTCATCGACCAGGAGACGCAGAGCTCTGTAATCGCCGAAATACGGCCCCCCGCTACGATTGGCCCTCCATCTTCTGATCCTCCAAGACCTGACCCTCTTGCGCGGGAACTCACAAGACAAAGGAGTTTGCCGTCACCGGAGTGGAAAGGAAAGGAGATTCTGGCAGCGACCGGTGAAAGCGTCGAGCAGGACCATCAGACCATTCTCGGATTCTCCGTGCTCAACAGCTCAAAACGAGTGGTTGAATTGTTGCCGCCGCAACTCGAACTGAGCAGCAATGACCATGGAAAAAGCAGCAAGCGGACTAAGGCCGAACCGGTTGCCATCGCCGAATACCGTTTAACCACGCGCCGCCTGGCGCCCGGACAACGGGCGGATGGCGTGGTGATATTCGAACGGCCAGTGTTCAAGGAGTCGAGCGAGCGGCTGCAGCTACAGTTGGCGGAGGCGGAGAGGGTGGACCGACCGATCCTGTTGCCTGTGCCATTCACAGCTACCAGTGTTGGAGGCACGCAATGAAGAATGTTGAGATGAACGGAAAGCGCGAAGGTGTCACCGTGAAGCAAGGGCCAGAGGAACTAAAAGCTTCGGCGGCTCCGATAGAGAAGGAACCCAAAGGGATAGAAGCACCTTCACAAACGACGGCGAAGACGTCGCTCAAGGACAACAAGCGGCTGCTGGTTTTGGCGGTCGGCGCCGTAGTGCTCATGCTGATACTGGCACTGGCATTCAATGGGCTCATCAATTCCTCTTCGACGCAGAAGAAATTGAGGGCTTCGCGAGATAGGAAGGGGCAGGCAAACTCCAATACCAGCAGCGGCCTGACCAATGCAGCGAGTGTCGCTCCCATCCTCGATGCAGGACGCGCGCCGGCACAGAACAGCGATTCTGACCGGATAACGGCTGAACTTGTGGGACAAACTGCAAAGAAACAACCCAAGCCAGCCATGCCGTCTATGCTTGGCGGGGTAAAGCCATTCGAGAACCCTCAGACATGGCAGCCGCCGGCCTATCAGCCCGGCGCACAGCCTTTGGAACCCGCCAGCGGCGAGACCGGCCGGGAAACAGCGGGAACCAAGAGTGAGCGCGATCTCATGGACAAGCCTTCGCTCGTCTTCGTGAAAAGCAATGCGTCTCCCTCGACTCGTGGTGGAAGCAACGAGACGGTGGGACCCATTGAACTGGGAATCGGATTGCCTCCCGGCTCGCGGTTGCGGGCAAGGCTTGAGTCAGCGGTCAGCACCGTGGTCCGGACGCCTGTGGTTGCGGTCATCGAGTACAACTACGAGCAGAATGGAGAAATTGTGGTACCGGCGGGCGCAAAGGCATTCGGGCATCTGGAGGCAGCGGACCGCTCCGGATATGTCGGCATCCGCTTCGATTCGCTCCTTCTACCCGATGGGTCGAGCGTCGGGGTCGAGGCGGCAGCGACCGACCTTCAGCTCCGACCGCTACGGGGCAAGGTGGAGGGCAAGAACGCGGGCAAAAATATTCTGGTGCGTTCATTCGCTGGCGTCGGCGAAATAGCGGCGACGCTGGTTGGAAGGGGCAATCTCAATCAGCCATTGAGCGAGGGCGACCTGTTGCGAGAGCGGGTGAGCAACAACATCGGGCAGGCATCGGATCAGACCATTGCCAACCTAGCCATCACCCAACGTATTGTCGTTTCCGTGCCCGCCGGAACCGAGCTGTATGTGGTACTGCAGAAGGCGGCAAAGCAGAGTGCAGCCACCGCTGAAGATAAAGCACGAGAAAAGCCGGGTCCGGGATCGACGAGCCTTCAGGAGCTGCGCCAGTTGTTGCAACTCCAGAGAGAGCTCAACCAGAGTGTTACGTTGCCCGGATCAAATCAATAGGTCCTTGAACGCTGTCGCGGCTCAGATCTCTGCCGTGACAGATCTAAAAACGGTTTCAGAACCCTGAGGAAGGCTCATTGGACAGTCATTGGAGGTAACGGTGCGCAGGATTCCACACCCAGTAGGTTTCAGAAACGGATGACTTCAGAGACCACACCGTACCAACATTGAAGGGCACCACGTAAGCCGAAACAGTCGCCCCTCAACATCGGCGAGAATGCTGTCCAAAGGGATCCTATTTTCCTGTGCCTGTCAAAGCAACACTTTGAGGACTTGTAATCGCGTTGTCTGCGACATTAAACACTGCGCTGCGTGATCCGGGTGCCGTTGGCGAAAACACGATGCTGACTGTACAATTCGCGCCAGCAGCCAAAGTTGAACCACATGTTGTTGCACTTTGCCGGAAGTCGCCTGGGTTCGTTCCTCCAAAAGAGAAAGTAGAAAAAGTCAGCGGGGTGGGAAGGTTGTTTTTAATTGTAACCGACTTGTTCTGGCTTGTCGTACCAACCTTTTGCGTCCCAAAGCTGATCGATGCAGTTACCGTGACAGGCAAAATGCCAGAGCCGCTGAGCGCAACGCTTTGCGGGTTGTTGGTCGCGTCATCCGTTATGGTCAATGCTGCAGTCCGCGTGCCTGTTGCCGTAGGTGCAAACTCCAGGGTCACGGTGCAAGAGGACGTCAATGCCAGCGTCTGGCCGCACGTTGTGGACAACTGGACGAAATCGGCGGCATTAGTCCCGATCACTGCGATGGATGAGAAGCTGACCAAGACACCGGTGTTATTTGTCAGAGTTATGATTTGAGATCCACTCGTACTTCCAAGTGCTTGATTGCTAAAGGCAATACTAGTCGGCGAAAAAGTCAGAGGCGCTTGGCCAATGCCGTCCAATGGGACCGTCTGAGTACCCACGCCATCCTGCAGTGTTATTGCAGCAGATCGGAGACCGGCAGCCGCCGGCTTGAATGTGACACTGATGGTACATGTGCCTCCTGCTCCCACGCTCGTACCACAGGTATTGGTTTGGATGAAATCACTTCCGCTTGTGCCAGCAACGCTGACACTGGTGATGGAGAGTGCCGAACCGCCCGTGTTGGCGACATTGATGGTCCGCACGGAGCTAGACACACCCACTGGTTGAACGCCGAAGGAAAGGCTCGTAGGCGTCAACTGCACAGCTGGTCCGGCGGCCACGCCTGTTCCGGTCAAGGAAATGCTCTGCGTACCTGCATTGTCTACGATGGTGACTGCCGCAGTGCGAGTGCCGGCGACAGTTGGGACGAACGTGATGCTAATCGTGCAGTTTGCTCCGGCTGCCAGGCTGGTGCCGCACGTGTTGGTTTGGGCAAAGTCGGCGCTATTCGCTCCGCTGATTGAAATGCTGCTAATGGAAAGGGTTCCGTTGCCTGAATTGGTGAGTGTCACCGCTTGAGCTGTGCTGCTCGTGCCGACGGTCTGATTAGCGAAAATGAGATTGCTGCTTGATAAGTTGACTGCAGGGGCCGTTCCGGATCCGCCGACCGTGGCGGTTTGCGTTCCTACGCTGTCTACGACCGCGATGCTTGCGCTCTTGCTTCCTGCGCTACTCGGCGTGAAAACAACGTTGATGGTACAACTTGATCCGGCTGCAACGCTTGTTCCGCACGTGTTTGTTTGCGCGAAATCGCTGCTGTTGACCCCTGTGAGGCTGATGCTCGCTACGCTCAGAGCGATGTTGCCGCCGTTGGCGAGCGAGATTACCTGTGCAGCCGAAGGAGTGCCCACCGGCTGATTTGGAAAAGCCAGACTAGCAGGGGATAAGGCTGCTAATGCTGCTGTACCTGTGCCACTGACATCTACGCTCTGTGTTCCGACACTGTCGGTCAGGACCAAAGTTGCAGTCTTATTGCCAAAAGATGAAGGCGTGAATATCACGCTGACTGTACAACTCATACCGGCTGCCAGGCTAGTGCCGCAGGTATTGGTTTGTGAGAAATCGCCGGCATTGGCGCCGCCGAGTACCACGGATGTCATGGGAAGGGAGGCCGTTCCCGTGTTCTGTACGGTAATGGCCTGCGACGTGCTCGAGGTTCCGACAAGCTGGCTCGGGAATGTTAGTGCAGCCGGAGAGAAACTGATAGCAGGTGCAATTCCTGTGCCAGTCAGAGTTATGTTTTGTACACCAAGGCTGTCCGTCAATGTCACAGAAGCAGTTCGAGGGCCTGATGCTGAAGGTGTGAACACGATGCTGATCGTGCAGCTTGCTCCGGCTGCCAGTGCTAAACCGCAGGTATTGTTTTGTGAGAAGTCACTCGCGTTGGGGCCAGCTAACGCAATGGAAGTGATGCCAAGGGATGCGTTTCCCGAATTTGACAGTGTCACTACTTGAACAGGGCTAACCACACCTACCAACTGAGAGCCGAAAACTAGACTAGTCGCGGAGAGATCCCCTGTTGGAACACCCGGAATAAAGGTGGCAATCACGCTCTGAGCCGCATTCATCGTGACGCTGCACGGTTGTGTGCCAGAGCAGGCTCCGCCCCATCCGGTAAAGACTGATCCCGATGCCGGTGTGGCCGTCAGAGTGACTATGGTTCCGCTATTAAAATTTGCCGAACAGGTAACGCCGCAGCTAATGGATCCATCACTGCTCATCACGGTGCCATTTCCGGTTCCCTGCCGGGTGACCACGAGCGGCACAGTTGATCCAGTGCCAGTTAAGCTGACTATTTGAGGACTGCCGGGGGCGTTGTCGCTGATGGCCAGGGTCGCGCTCCGCAGGCCGGTTGCCTGAGGGGAAAAGGTGACGGTGATGAGGCAACTGCTATGAGTTACAAGAGTTGTGCCCAAACACCCGTCGGCTTGATAGGAGAAATCGGACGGATTGGCGCCGGCAATACTGATTGCTATACCGGAAAGCGCTGCCGCGCCAAAATTGGTCAGCGTAACAGTGTTTGCAGTGGCGCTGGCGATTGGTTGGGAGCCGAAGTTCACGCTGTTCACGCTCAGACTGGCAAATGGAGTTATGCCCGTGCCTTGAAGCGGAAGCGTCAATACAGCCGGCGAGGCGTTGGAGTTGATCTGCAAGGAATCACTCGCTGGCCCTCCCACTGCCGGATTGAACGTTACTGAAACTGTACAACTGTCGCCTGCCGCCAGACTCGCCCCGCAGGAATTTGCAACAACATGGAAAACCTGGCCGGAAACCAGCGTGATCGGCTGCAGCGTCAGCTCCGCAGTCCCAGAGCTGTGAATGGTAAAAGTTGTCCCGGGGCTCGCGGTTCCTACCGGTTGATCGACAAAGTTTCCAATGGACGGTGCAACGGTAATGGCGGGATACGTCACAATGAGCGACACCGTCGCGGTCGCCACGGAGTAATCGGTGGTATCTGTTGGTGTGAAAGTCACGGAGACTGTTTGTGGCCCCGCTCCCAGTACCGTGCCTGCAGCCGGGTTGTAGATGAACGTGCCGGCAACCGAAGCAGTCGCGTTCAATTGCAATGCCGAGAGCGCTGTCCCCGAGATAATAGGTGCTGGCGCTGCCCAAGTAATGACGGGGAGCGCCGGTTGCAAGACCTGCGCCAACGCCGCCGTGCTGCTGGCATACGTGGCATCGCCGCCATAGCTTGCTGCGATCGAATGCGTACCGGCCGAAAGGCTGGAGGTAGACCAGGTTGCGACGCCAAAAGCGTCTACCGCGCCAGTACCCAAAGTTATGGGACCGTCGGTAAAAGTCACTGAACCGTTGGGCGTCCCCTGGCTCGAGGTTACCGTAGCTGTGAAGGTCACGCTCGAAAGTGCCGTGGCCGGATTCAAACTCGACGTCAACGCCGTTGCCGTGCTGCTCAGCGTCGTTCCGTTCAGAGCTACGCTCTGCGGAGAGTTGGTTGCATTGCTGCTTGATATGGCCAGGGTCGCTGTGCTGTTGCCGGCATGGCTCGGCGTGTAGGTCACCAAAATCGTGCAGCTTCCACCGGGCTGAATGCTGGAATTACAGGTATTACTTTCGGAGAAGTCGTTGGGATCAGGCCCGCTCACGGCTATTGTGGGCACACTCAGGATCGCAGTGCCGCTATTCTCCAGAAGTAAACGTTGCGCAACGCTGGTGCTACCTACGTTTGTCTCCTGAAAATTGAGCGGAGCGGCAGCGGCGAGGACTTCCCTGACTCTGTTGTTGGATGAATCACTAAAGTATAGATTCCCATTGTTATCCGCGGTTACGATACTGCCATACTGGAACGAATCGAACGCCAATGCGCCGCTGGTAGCGCCTCCGCCATCGCCCGAGTAGCCGACAGTTCCATTACCGGCCACGGTGGTTACTATTCCCGTCACACGATCGAGCCTGCGAAGGAGGGCATGGCTGGAATCGGCGATATAGAGACTGCCGCCCCGGTCGAGCGCCAAACCTTCTCCCACTATGCCGGGCACATCAGTGGAAGCACATCCATCTCCGGCAGCGTTCGTTTGCTGTGCACATCCGCTGCCGGCGCCCGCTAAGGTGTAAATATGTTGTGTTTGGGGATTGGACAGGCCGGGAACATTCCCGCCCTGGTAAATCACCCGGATGCGAAATAGTCCGTCAGCAATAAAAATGTTCCCAAAACTGTCTATGGCCACAGCAGTAGGAAAAGTCACGGTAGAGTTAACGGCGAGGCAGCCGTCGCCAAGCCCATCAATCCGCTGGGCGCAGTTTGCGCCGCCACCCGCGAATGTGGTTATGACCCCGGTATTCTTATCAACCCGACGAATGCGCTGGTTTGCCCAATCGGCAATCAGAAGGTTGCCGGCTGGATCAAACGCGAAACCCTGAGGAATGGCGAGTGCGGCGCTTGTCGCTGGTCCACCGTCTCCCGAGTACCCCTGAGTACCATTCCCGGCTACTGTCTGAATTGTTCCCGGCGCAACGCTCACACCAAATACTGAGATGGAGTTCGATTGAAGATTCACTACTCGAATGCGGTCGTTATTCGCATCCGAAAGATACAAATTCCCTGCGGCGTCCAGCGCAACCGCAATCGGACCCCATATTTGGGCGCTATTAGGTGGTCCGCCGTCGCCTGAAGAGCCGGCGACACCAGTGCCTACAATGGTAGCGATCGCGCCGGGCGGGATCGCTACCCCGGCCACCGTAATCGGGCTTGCCTGGGTGTTGACCAGGCGAATACGATTATTGTCGAAGTCAGCCAGGAACACGTTACCGTCCCTGTCCACTGAAACCCCTAGAGGGAAATACATTTCAGCGCCACTTGCCGGTCCCTGGTCACCTGCATAACCCTGCATGCCATTACCGGCAACCGTAAGCATTGTGCCGGGCGAAAGCGCCATTGCCGTATTGCCGGACGCGCTCGTGAAGGTTGCTTCCACCAACGTATTGTGAGCCATAGACAGGACGCAAGAACCATTTCCTGTGCAAGCGCCACCCCAGCCAGTGAAGGTATTGCCCAGCAATGGATTTGCCGTCAACGTCACCGGAGTATTGGCCGGATAGAAGTAAGTGCAGGTGGTTGAGGTGCAGTTTACGTTGCCATCACTGCTGCTCACCGTGCCATTTCCGTTAACTGCCGCTGTCAAGTCAGCACCGGCGCCGCTTAGAAAAATTGCTGTAACGGATTGGTCCTGTGTCATGGCTATGACGCACTGGCCATCGCCGGTACAGGTGCCACTCCAATTCAATAAGACACTTCCGATCGGCGGATTGGCGGTTAGTGTTACAAATGCTCCATTCGGGTACTGATGGGAGCAGCTTCCCGGACAATTAATACCGCCGTCAGAGCTCGTCACCGTTCCGCCGCTGGCAGAAACAGACAATGTGTAAGTCGACGATGTCGTGGTGAAGCTTACCGAACTACCCTGGTTGCGGCCGCCTATATTGGACGCCACAGCCCGGTAGTAGTAGGTACTGCCGGGGGTGAGCCCGCTCACGCTGGCACTGAAATTGTGACTTAAATTGTCCGCCGCAACATTCTGGTTAGCCGTCTCCTGATAGGTCCCGAAGGATGGATCTGTGCCGTACTGAAACCATCCCAAAGCAGCAGACCCGTTCGGGTTAAGTGCACCGTTCAGCACGGCAGATGTACTGGTAATCGCTCCGGCTGAATCCGTCGTAACTGCCGGCGCCTCTGCTGTGGGGCCGCTTCCATTCACCACAAGAGTGGTAGTAGCTACATGCGCGCCTGCGCTGCCCACCGCGGAAAGGAACAGCGTATAGCTTCCGGGCGGAGTGTTGGACGAAGTGGCGATTGTGAGAAAGGCAGTACGTCCTGAAATCACCGTGGACTGGTCGAAGCTGGCCTTCGCGTTGGCCGGCAGATTTGACACGTTCAGGGCCAGGCTTTGTGGTGAACCGCTGATGGTGGACGTGGTTACAGCAAAAGTCACCGAGCCGCCGGCAACTATAGTCTCCGAGGTGGGACTGATGTTGACGGAAAAGTCGCCGGCGCCGGCATCGCTTGCCGTCGTAAAGCTGGCGACCGGAAGCGACCAGTTTCCATACTGATAGGGATTGCGGCCGTGGACTTCCCAGTAATAAACCGTACCGGACAACAGCGTCCCGGCAGGCGGAGTGAACGAGTTCCCGGTAAACGATCCCGACGGAGGCCAATTCAGCACGCAGCCTGCTCCGCAATTAGGATCTGTAGGATCGGTGGGCAGCGCCGAAGGAGTTGTGGCAATAATCAGGCGGTAACCACTAGTGGCGCCGGGAACAGCACTCCAGGAGAATGTGGGCTGTAGAGCAACACCGGTCGAGCCGTTAGCGGGGGCAATCAGCGTCGGCGCCGGCAGCGTGCTCAGCGTCGTAAAGCTCAGTATGTTAGTGGCTCGAACTGGAGTGGGACCATTGCTGGCTACAGCACGATAGTAGTAGATCGTATTGCAAGCCAAGCCCGTCTTAACTGCGCTAAAGGAAACCGGAGCCGTTCCCGTGGGAACTGTCTGGACAGCTGTTTGCGTGAAATTAGAAAGCTGACTGTCAGTACCAAACTCAAAGTACACACTGGCAGCCGATACGTTGAGATTCACGGTGCCATTGAGCGTGGCTGTATCACATTGCAGATTCGAGGCCGCCGAGGTGGTAACCGCAGGTGCAAGCGGAGGGCTGCTTATGAAATTGAGCGTGAATGTCAGGCTCCATACGTTGCCATCTATGTTTTCAGTGGGACTGGAAAAATTGGAACCGAGCGTGCTGGTCAGAATACTCGGTATGTTGACAGATGTTCCACTCACAAGGATAGGCCAGGACAAGGTCCCGGGGCCCGGCCCAATGTTAGTGACTTGGTACTCACCAAGTGGGAGATCTGAAAAAGTCTGGGGAACCTGGCTGCCCGGTTGGAGCGACGCAGAGTTCCCCAAGCTTCCAAACAGCGTGTAGCTCAAAGGCTGAGGGTCTGAGCCGGGCGGGGGCCAAGCCTGGCCATTCAGGGTTGCCTGGACCTTGATGCTGGTAAGTTGACCTGGGGTAATAAGCGCCTTCGGCGGCGGTGGAACCAGCGTGAAGTAGGTTGAATCTTGAGTTACCTGCAGAAAACCTAAACATCGGTTCAGGTGCGGAATCGGGCCCGGGGTAAGCCCAATGAGCGATGGCCAACAGAAAGTCTTGGTCCAGACACTCGAATCCAAAGGGTTACTCAAATCCTCAAGATGCGCTAAGGACTCGGAGCTTGGTAGGTTCGGGGTAATTTTTTGGCTCTCTATCCCCACAATGTCGTCGGAGAAGCCTAGAGTTCCCGCGGGGTCGGTCCAACTGACCTTAGAGTCAGGGTAGTAAGAATAAAGTGCATGAATGGATTGAGGGTTCTTGTCGGCCGACTTATTGGCAATCGTCCCTGCATAGTTCAGCGCCTGGAGAAACGTCGACTCTGGTTGCAATTCGGTTCTATTCACCGACTCAGAGAGACTGCAGACGCCAGGTGGAAGCTCAAAAGTCGCCAGGGGTGTGCCGGCATTGGGTGTGTCCAGCGTAATGAGGTCTGCCGTGTCGTAAGCGTAAAAAGCGTCGTCCTCACCCGGAGCACACACACCATTGTCATAGTCAGGAAATCCGGTGAAAGGGTATCGGGCATAGCAATATCTTTTGGATGCCAGATTCTCCATATATGCTCTGGCTACCAAACCTCCCTGGCTATGGGCAATCACGATCACGTCCTTAATGTGGGTAATGGCCGTGATCCGTTTGATTACCCTGGACAGCTCGTAGGCTTTATTCAGAATCGATATGTTGGCTACATCTGCGATATTAAAAGTCTTGTTAACTGGGTCATAAAAGGTCATGATAAAAAAGCGTGCGTCATAAGGAACCAAGGCCTCCGGAACTGGAGTCACACCCTGTTGAAAAAATACCTGGTCTGCCCCCGCGTCATACCAGGCTCGGTAAGGCACATACTTTGGATCAGCATGAGGGTATAGCGTCGGATCCAGTCTGCCAATAAGGCTGTTGTACAAGTTATCCCACGAATACAAGTTATTCCATGCATCACCGGTAGCGTCCCCGCAGAAACCATAAACAAACAGAATCGGCCGGCTGGCCGGATTTGGGGGATTCTGTTGAGCTTCGGCTAAACCCGTATGCAGGAAGATTCCCAGTCCCAGAAGGCTCAGGAGCACGGTCTTGATTGCCGCGCCAAAGCACATGACCGTCTCCGCCGCGCGCACCGGCCGTGCGCATTCCGCTCGTCCCCTTGACATAATGCCTCCTTTTCGGAAGTTCGCTCGTCAACCTATAGCTTGTTAAGCATTTCCTCATCGTCCTTGGCGCCGCCAATAAGGCCAAAGTCCCTCTGTGGTTCTCCCAGGTTCACGGTATTCATTTCCACTTACGTTCGGTCGCAGGACGTAATAAAATTGGCGATCTCGACACACTATTGGGCAGAAACATAAGGGCTAAATGCCGGAAGGCTATGCGCATCGGTCTTGATGAAAAGCAGAGCCCCCAGTGCAAAACTTTTGCAACTCTAACGGCCTGTGTCTGCAAAAAGTGAAGCGTCAGCGAGTGCGACACTAGCTAAGTAATCTTGCGAGGTCAATTCAAAGATTCCTCAAATATTTGTCAAGCGCCTATGTCAATGGAAAAGAACGTTATCTATGAATTTGAGCAATTTCGTTTAGATCCCCAGGAAAGGCTTCTCCAACACGGTGGAGAGCAGGTAAAGCTCACTCAAAAAGAACTGAATACGCTTTTGGTGCTCGTGGAAGGCGGCGGCCGGTTAATCACGAAGCAGGAATTGATCGCCAAGGTATGGCCGAATGTTCATATCAATGATCACAACGTCGATGTGACCATGAGTAGAGTCCGAGAAGCCCTTGGTCAAGACCAAAGCGGGAACACATACATTCAAACGGTCCCTAAAGAAGGCTATCGGTTTTTGGTGGCTGTGCAAATCAAGGACCGTAGGCCCACTGCTTTCGGTTCTCCCGGTGAAACTGCTCTTGCAGGATCTAATTCAAGCCAGGCCTCTGTGCAACATAGCGGCTATATCCCTGCGGTTGAACCAAGGCGCCAAAGTTCGGCGCTGCCGGTCCAGCGGACTAACTGGCGAACATTGCTCCGCATCAGCTTCTTTTTGGCCGCCCTGGCGGGTGTGCTCATCTTTTTTCTTATACGTTCAACAAGTAGCGCCCATCTTCTCAGGTTCGAGCCTCTCACGGATGATGGCCAAGGCAAAGGTGGACTTCTAACCGACGGGAGCAGGCTTTTCTACAATGAATTTGAAGTGAACCGGCATATTCTGGTTTCTTCTCCCATCAGGGGCGGGCCTCCGCAACAGGTTGACACGCAGTTTTCCAATGTGGATGTGCAAGATATTTCCAAGGATGGTCAGCGCATCCTTGTCTCGTCTTTTGAGGGAGTGGAACTGGCGAAGCGGCTGTGGACCATTTCTGTTGATGGCGGACAAGCACATCCGGTGGGCGATGCGCTGTGTCGTTTTGCCCGCTGGTCGCCCGACAACCGGCACATTGCATGTGTAATCGGAACAACTGCGCTTTTGCTCAACTCAGATGGTTCAGCCTCTCATACCCTCGGATCATTCCCATCGGGTCCTACCAACTTGACGTGGTCGCCTTCGGGCGATGTGGTCAGGTTCGTCTTAAGCGACAACACTGGTACGCCAAAATCAGCATGGGAAATCACCGTCGACAAAAACGGGAACCCAAGCCCGGCCTCTCAATCCAAGCTTCCATTGGACTCGTGCCTGGATTGGACATGGACAAAAAACGACAAAAACTTTCTCTGCGTGAAGCGCCGGGCTGATGGCCAGCACTCCGTTTCAATAGTGCAAAAAAACCACTGGTGGACTGGATGGGGGCGCGAGATTGAACTTCCAGTAACATTGCGTTCCATCGAAACAATAATACCCGGCGAAACCGGAAACAAAGTTTATCTACTGCAGGGAGGCGCTGATCGTGGCGAGCTTTTAAAATTCGACGCCCAGAAGAAAACTTTCGAAGCTTATATTCAACGGTTGCGAGATGCTATTTTCCTGGCGTTTTCGCGGGACGGCCAGTGGGTTACCTACCAAAGCACCCTGGACAATTCGCTGTGGCGAAGCCGCGTGGATGGGACCGACGCACTCCGATTGACGCAGCCTCCCATGGCTGTCGAGTTCTCAGCCTGGTCGCCCAATGACAGCCAAATCGCATTCATGGGCCAGTTCCCCGGAAAGCCGTGGAGGATTTATCTGATCGGGAAAGATGGCGGCACCCCGATAGAGGCATCCAATGGCAATGACGGTCAGGGCGCCCCAACTTGGTCCACAGACGGCAAGAAAATCGCGTATGGCAACGTATTATGCGAGGAGACGCAAACATGCTGGGTACGATGGATTGATTTGTCCGCCAGAAGGGCCGATCGAATATCAGGGTCGCACGGATTCAAGACTGCGCGGTGGTCTCCAGATGGAAACTACATTGCAGCGCTGCAAAATGAATCCCATGAGCTGATGCTGTTCGATGTGAAAAAGCGACAATGGACCGTGCTGGCCGATTCAGTGACTGGTGACAACATTAACTGGTCAAGCGACTCTCACGCCATCTATGCAGATAGTCCGCAGGGACCAAATCCAAAAATCGAAGAGGTTCGTATCAAAGACAGACGACGCACCGCAGTCGTAGATCTTACTCCTCTACAGAATGTTCCCGGCCGTGTGCAATTCTGGTTTGGCCTTACCCCTGACAACTCGCCCATTTTGCTTCATGGGTTCGCGGCCACTGAAGTTTATGTCCTAGAGTGGGGAAATTAAGATACAAAGAAATTTGTCGACAGGGCCGTATGGTCAAAAATTTATCCACGACATTCAGCCCGCATCGAGTTCGTAATGTTGAGCAAGCCGTCTAGCGTTGTGTCGGCATCGGAGTTTCTGGCAATTTTGCCCCTTGATAGTCCCAGAAAGAAACCAACATTGAGCAAATACAAATTGCAATAGGCGGCGCACTACTCTTATGGAACTCAGTTCGTTGCAATGACTGCCAGAGCAATTCGATTTTTGGTTTGGTTTGACTTCCCACAATGAAATCCTTCTGCATAACCGTTACGCAATCAGCAAAATTTACAAACACAATTGGAATCACTGGTATTCCCTCACAATTAATCAGCAACAGCAATTTGCCTGATTAATGCGTCGAGAAGATAAATCGTGTCGATCGTGCACCACCCGGATTGATCACTTCGATACCAAACGTTCCCGCCGTAGCACCGAGATTGATAACCATCGTAAAAGAGGTTTGGTCAGGCGATGTCAGGTTTAGAATCTGAGTTCCACTCAACGTACCCAGTTTCGTGCCGGCGCTGTTGAACACATCCACGGTTAGCCCCGGTTCAA